>NZ_JAQGJT010000220.1 GCF_028290495.1 Tardiphaga sp. | reverse complement strand
GTGTACTACGTCATTGGCTTCCCCCTCGCCGGGCTGACCGCCGCCTGGTTCTTCCGCGTGGTCGGGCTCTCCCGGATTCTGGCCGGCACGATGGCCATCCTGTTCGCCATCGCGCCCTACCATTTCGTGCGCAACGAAAGCCACCTCTGGTACTCCGAGTACTACCTCGTGCCCCTCGCCATGGTCCTGCTCTACCGCGTCACCAACGGCGACCCACTCTGGGGCACCCGCCCAGGCTCCCATTTCGCACGCGGGATCTTCACCGGCCGCGGTGCCCAAACCGTCGTCATCCTTGCTCTGTTCGGCTCCCAGAACACCCAGTTCGCCGTGTTCGCCATCCTCATCCTCGCGATCATCGGCACCATCGCGCTCATCCGCACCCACGCGTGGCGGCGATTCGTCGGCGCCGCGATGGCAGGCCTGGTACTGGTGGTAGTGCTGCTCATCAACCTCGCACCACCGCTTGTCTACACCGCGATCAATGGCGATAACGTGCAGGCGGTGGCTCGAACCCCCGTGCGCACCTACGACCTCAGCCTTCGCATCAGCGATCTTGTCCTGCCCATGACGGGCGATCGCATCAGCACGCTGAACATCATCCGGGTTGAGTACGACAAGATCTTCGGCAGCAACGAGGACCCGGCACTCGGTCTGGTCGCATCGATCGGGTTCCTGATCGCGCTCGTGGTCGTATTCGCGCTCATCGTCGTGCGTCGCCGACGTGATCGATCGGTACCCGTCCGTGACCGGTTTCGCACCAACGCACTCGCCAACCTGTCGATACTTACCCTTGTCGCGCTCCTAATTTCGATGGTCGGCGGGCTATCGTTTCTTCTCAGCTTCATCACCAGCGACATTCGCGGCTGGAACAGAATCAGCATCTTTATCGCCCTCCTCAGCCTCGGGGTGATGGGCGTGGCCATCGACTACTGTGTCGTGCGCTTCGGTGGAAGGTTCAACTGGAGCCGCGCGCGACGTGCCATCATCGCTGCGGCAGTCAGCGTCATCCTCGTCGTGGTCGGATTCTTCGACCAGACAGCGCCGGTCTTCGCGACCCCGCACTATGCCGCCAACAACACCAGGTTCAGTGCGGATGCCCGGTTCGTGGCGACAATCGAGAAGTCGGTACCGAAGGGTGCGGCAATTCTGCAGCTCCCATACCAACGGTTTCCCGAGACGGCCGCGGTCCGCGGGGTGTCGAACTCAGACCAGCTCATGCCGTTCCTGCACACGTCGACACTGCGCTGGTCCGGTGCCGGGATCAAAGGACGGGCACTCGTCGACTGGCAGAGCCAGCTCGCTCGTCTGCCAATGAGACAACTGCTGGTGTCGGCATCCGCTGCTGGCTTCTCGGGTGTCCTCATCGACGAGAAGGCCTACGGGCCAGCTGCCGCGCCGACGCTCGCCGAGGTCACGGCCGAGCTTGGTAGCCCAACCGCGAATGACCGCAGTCGGTACCAATACTTCCCACTGACGGGTGCGGCAGCGGATGCGACCGCCAACCTGAACTCCGCCGACATCCACACGATTGGATACCGCACGACGCACGCCGTTTACCCATACTTCGTTCCCGATGTTGGCCGTGACGGTTTCGCGTTCCTGCCAACGATCCTTTCGGCATACCAGCCACGCATCGCGCTCGACAACCCCACCACTGTCTCGCGCAAGCTGACCTTGTCGTTCACAGTCGCTTACCGACCCGGCGGGGTTCTCAACCTGGGTCTGCCGGGCGGCGGTACCGACACCAACCACCTGGCCAACTCCACAGCAACCGTCACCATCAACGTCACCGCACCGCCCGGGGTGACCTCCATGCCGTTCTCCCGGTCAACCGGTGTCGCCTTCGCGCACACGGACGGCATCAACGGCATCTTCAAAGTCAGTTCCGTCGTCGGCACCGACCCCGTCCTCACAACCCTGCTCGCGCCCCTGTCCGCGATAGCTAACCACGCCCATTAAGCGTCTGGCGCGCCCACCGCAATATTCGTGAGGGGAACCGCGCTTTCAGCCGCGGCGTTTGACGTTGCGATGAACACGGTGCCGTTTCCGGTAAACGTAAACTCGCCTTCGTCAGCGGAAACATATAACGACTGGCCCTTTGCGGCCACCCGCTCACCGGTCGCGCTGCTGACGGCAAAGCTGCCCTCGGTGCAGAGCAGCAGGGCGTCCCCCGCTGGCGTGAAACTGGCCGAGCCGCCTGCGGGCTCGATGACGACCAGCTCGAAGTCCGGGACATCCGGCTGGAACACTCGCACGCCATCCGTCGGCTCGGACGGGCGGAGGAACGGCACAGGCAGCGGGCGAAAGTCGAGGACGTGCAACAGCTCGGGCACATCAACATGCTTGGGCGTGAGCCCACCGCGAAGCACGTTGTCCGAAGCGGCAAGCACCTCGATGCCGAGGCCGTGCAGGTACGAGTGGATGTTGCCGGCCGGCAGGTAGACGACCTCGCCCTTCCGCACGGTCACCCGGTTCAGCAGCAGCGCCACCAGGATGCCGGGTCGCCCGGATAGTCCCCGTTCAGGGAGACGACTGTCGCGGCGTCGATCCCGTCCACGCCCGGCGCTACCTGCACCACTCGCTCGAGGAGCCTTGCGACATCCTCGCCCCCCGACATGAGCCACTCGAACACGGCGGGAAGCGACGAGTCGTCGATTAGTCGGTCGAGCAGCCCCGCGATGAGCGGATCGTCTCCGAACTTCTCGATGACGCCGCGAGTTGCCGCGACCGGCCGAAACCCGCAGAGCGCCTCGAACCGGTCGCTGATGGCGTAGACCAGTTCGGGTTTGTGGTGGGCGTCCTTGTAGTTGCGGTGCGGTGCATCCAGCGGGATGCCCGCCG
>NZ_JAQGJT010000088.1 GCF_028290495.1 Tardiphaga sp. | reverse complement strand
CGCGCAGCAGGCGGACCCAGATGCCGACCAGCGGCAGGTTGATGACCAGCAGCATCAGGTTGCCGACCCACATCGAGGCGATCATGCCCCAGACCAGTTCGGGCTGCTTCTGCATCACCTGCGGACCCGGCACGATGCCGTGGATGGTCATCGCGCCAACCATCAGCGCCATCACGGCGTTGGGCGGGATGCCGAGCGTCAACAGCGGGATGAACGAGGTCTGCGCTGCCGCGTTGTTGGCGCTCTCCGGCGCCGCAACGCCCTCGATCGCACCGCGGCCGAACCGCGACGGATCCTTGGCCAGCTTCTTCTCCAGCGTATAGGCCGCGAACGACGCGATCACTGCGCCGCCGCCCGGCAGAATGCCGAGGATCGAGCCCAGCACTGTGCCGCGCAGGATCGCCGGCGCAGAGTCGATCATGTCCTTCTTGGTCGGCATCAGGCCGGTGACCTTCTGCTGAACCAGATCGCGATCGCTTTCACCGCCCGCATCCAGATTACGGATGATTTCGGCGAAGCCGAACAGGCCCATCGCGACCGTGGCGAAGCCCAGGCCGTCGGCGAGTTCGGGAATGTTGAACGCCATCCGCGACGCGCCGGTTTCGATGTCGGAGCCGACCATCGACAGCAGCAGGCCGAACACGATCATGGCGATCGCCTTCAGCACCGAGCCCTTGGCCAGCACCACCGCGAAGATCAGGCCGAGCACCATCAGCGAGAAGTATTCCGCGGGGCCGAACGCCAGCGCCAGCTTGGTCAGCGGCGCGCCGAGCACCGCGATCAGGACGGTGGCGACGCAACCGGCGAAGAACGAGCCGATCGCCGCAATTGCCAGCGCCGGACCGGCGCGGCCTTGCTTGGCCATCTGGAAGCCGTCGAGCGCGGTGACGACCGAGCCGGCCTCACCGGGAATGTTGACCAGGATCGACGTGGTCGAACCGCCGTACTGCGCGCCGTAATAGATGCCGGCGAGCATGATCAGCGCGCCGACCGGCGGCAGGCCGAAGGTGATCGGCAGCAGCATGGCCACCGTGGCGATGGTGCCGATGCCCGGCAGCACGCCGACCAGCGTGCCGACCAGTGCGCCGATCAGGCAGAGCAGGATGTTGATCGGAATCGGAATCGACATGCCGTGCAGGAACGCCGGGGTCCATTGCACGAACTGGAATACGACGCCAAAGCCGAGACCGAGATTTGAAAAAAGATCACCCATGATGCCCTCAGCGATTCAGGAATGACGGCAGCATCTGCAACGGCAGACCCAGCGCGTAGGGAAACAGGAGCGCGCAGAACGCGGTGAGGCAAACGCCGACGATGAAGGTTTCCTTCCAGCGCGTCTCATGGGTGCCGAGCGCGGCAATCATGAAGCTGGCCATCGCGGAGAAGATCATGCCCATCGGGCGGATGCTGAGGGCGAACACCAGAATCGCCAGCGACACGAACAGCGGGCCGCGCCAGGCATAGACCGCGAGCCCGGGTCCTTCCGTGAGGATACCGACGACGGTGATGGCCACGCCGAGCAGGAGCAGCAGGACGCCGAACATCCGCGGTGCGGTGCCGGCGCCGAACGAAAAGCCGCGCATGCCCTGAAGGTCGCTGGAAGCCCACAGTGCGAACAATGCGATCGCCACCAGAGCCAGACCGCCAAAGAAGTCCTGCGGCGCCTTGATCCAACCCGGCAGAAGCGAAGCTTCCGGCCTGTGGCTCGGTATATCACTCATTGGTACATTTCCCCTTTAACGAGCTTGGTGCCCACGTCTTTTGGAAAGCAGTAAACTGCTCCCGACCGAGCCTGCCTACCGATTTTCTGCAGACAATGCCAGCGAAACCAAACACGATCGCCGTTGCGTCGAGCGAGGCGAGCCAATGTACGCAAGCCACGCAACCGATGGCAGCGCCTGAGGCGCCACCTGATCCGAGGTTGCGCCGGATAGAGACGGCGTGCGCGCGCGATGCCGCTTTATCCCCTGCTGTTTCCACCCTATATAAAGCCAAGCTAGTGTGCTGACCTCGGGCTTCGGACGGGGTAACATGGGAGAAACGGCGCGAGTCGGGCCCGGCATCGCCGCCGCCCCGCGCTTGGCCTACCAACGCGACGGGACTGACTGATGGCAACCGATCATATCCGATACGATGTCCTGGCGCGCGACGCGCTGCGCGGCGTGCTGCGCCGCGTCCTGATCGATGCCGCCGAGCACGGCCTGCCCGGCGAACACCACTTCTTCATCACCTTCGTGTCGACCGCCGACGGCGTCAAACTGTCGCCGCGCCTGCTGGCGCAGTACCCGGAAGAGATGACCGTAATTCTGCAGCACCAGTTCTGGGACCTGGTGGTGACCGAGGACCGCTTCGAGGTCGGCCTGTCCTTCAACGGCATTCCCGAGCGCCTGGTGGTGCCGTTCAACTCAATCAAGAGCTTCTTCGACCCGTCGGTGCAGTTCGGCCTGCAGTTCGAGCCGACCGAGGCCTCGGCTGCGGAGACCGCGGACGCTGAAACGCCGGCCGCGAGCGCCGCCTCTGCCCTCGCCGCCCCTGCCGCCGCGCCCGCGCCCCAGTCGGACGATGAGCCAGCCAAGCCGAGCGAAGGCGCCGAAGTCGTCCGTTTAGACCGCTTCCGGAAGAAATAACCGACGGTACGGTGTAGGATGCATGGGCCGCTGACACGCGGCCCATAGGCGTGCGCAGCATTTGGCTGGATCGCGACGCAGCATCGCACAGGATACACCGTTCATGGCAAAGCCATCGAAGCCCCCCGCCCCTGCGACCCGCACCGAGACCGACAGCTTCGGTCCCATCGAAGTCGCCGCTGATCGCTACTGGGGCGCGCAAACCGAGCGATCGCGGCAGAATTTCAAGATCGGCCATGACCGGATGCCGATGGGCGTGGTTCGCGCGCTGGGCGTCGTCAAACTCGCCGCGGCGCAGACCAATCTAGAACTTGGCCTGCTTGACCCGAAACTGGCCCGCGCGATCATCAGCGCCGCGCGAGAAGTCATCGATGGAAAGTTCGACGACCAGTTTCCGTTGGTGGTGTGGCAGACCGGCTCCGGCACACAGACCAACATGAATCTCAACGAGGTCATCGCCAACCGCGCCAGTGAGATGCTCGGCGGCGTGCGCGGCAGCAAGAAGCCGGTCCACCCCAACGACCACGTCAATATGAGCCAGTCGTCGAACGACTCGTTTCCGACCGCGATGCACATTGCCGCCACTCAAGGCATCGTCGCCGACATGATCCCTGCACTGAGCGAGTTGCTGGCTGCGCTGCACAAGAAAGAGAAGGCATTCGCCAAGATCGTGAAGATCGGCCGCACCCATACACAGGATGCCACGCCGCTCACCCTCGGCCAGGAATTCTCCGGTTACGCCGCGCAGGTCGAGAGCGGTATCGCGCGTTTGCGCACTGCAGTGAAAGATCTCTATCCGCTGGCGCAAGGCGGCACCGCCGTCGGCACCGGTCTCAACTCGAAGCCACGCTTCGCCAAGCTGTTTGCGAAGCACGCCGCGGCGATCACCAAACTGCCCTTCACCAGCGCCCCCAACAAGTTCGAAGCGCTCGCCTCAAACGACGCCTACGTGTTTGTGCACGGCGCGATCAACGCCGTGGCTACCGGCCTGTTCAAGATTGCCAACGACATCCGCCTGCTCGGCTCCGGACCGCGCTCCGGCCTCGGCGAATTAATCCTGCCGGAGAATGAGCCCGGCTCTTCGATCATGCCGGGCAAGGTCAATCCCACCCAGTGCGAAGCGATGACGATGGTGTGCTGTCAGGTGTTCGGGAATCACACCGCGATCACGGTCGCCGGGAGTCAGGGGCATTTCGAACTCAACGTCTACAAGCCGGTGATGGCATATTGTATGATGCATTCCATACAATTGATCGCGGACGTTGTGAAATCATTCACCGACAACTGCGTCGCCGGGATCCGCGCCGACGAGAAGCGCATCCACGACTTGATGGAGCGATCGCTGATGCTGGTGACCGCCCTCGCTCCGAAGATCGGCTACGACAACGCCGCCAAGGTGGCGAAGACCGCGCATGCGAACGGAACAACTTTGAAAGAAGAGGCTGTGCGACAGGGGTTCGTCACATCAGTGGAGTTCGATCGACTCGTGCAGCCGGTCAAAATGATACATCCCGGATAGTCGCTAAGTACCGGTCACGGCTTGTTGAGAAGGACCGCCCGTGAAAATTGGTATAACTTACAGCGACCAATTATTTGCAACGGCAGAGTCTGCGGCTTTTTTACCGAAACGGTGCAGAAGATGACATCGGCGGCCTCCGCATCGAGTTATATTTCGCCGAACTCGAATGAAACTGACGGAGATTTTTTTATGAGTCCTGCAAGCAGTCTTTATTTCGAATCTTGCCGATATACGTGGGTGCGCAAACAAATTATGGCGCCATCAGAATTTTAAATGGCAGGAGCAATCATGGGAGACATCGTTAACCTGAACCGACTCAGGAAGCGTATTGAACGCGAAGACGCGGCCAAGAAAGCCGAAGCCAATCGCGCCCGGTTTGGTCGCTCGAAATCCGAACGAAAATTGCAAGAGAGCAGCACAATCCGTGCAGACAGCATGCTGGATCAGCATCGCATCAATGGCGAGGACGCATCATGAAATCGCCGGTAGTTAAACGGTCAATCGTCGTCGCGGGTCACAAGACCAGCGTCAGCCTCGAAGAGGCATTCTGGAACGGCATGAAGGAAATTTCCAATCTTCGTGACATGACGCTTTCAGAACTGGTGGGTGAGATCGATACCAATCGCCAGCAGGGCAACCTGTCCTCGGCAATCCGGCTCTTCGTACTGGACTACTTCCGCACCCGCGCCGTGCCACACCCGTACGTGCAGGAACACAGCGCGTCGCTTTAGGCGCCTGGATCGTCTGTCCGCCGTGAGCGGTAGACGATCGACTTCCTGACATTCATAGAAATCTAGAACGCCGGCCGCGGTGAGCCCGCAACCGGCGGCGTCAACATCAGTGGCGGAGCAAGCCGCGGCTTCGGCACAGCTCTGGCTGCACCCGGCGCCGGGCGGATTTCGATCGGCGCAGGCAGTGGGGCGAGCTGCGGACTGACAACAGGCCCGGGCGCAATCGCGGCGCGTGGCGCGACAGGTCTCGGCTGTCGCCGCGGATCACGATCAGGAACAGCCACATCAGGCGCGAGTGGCGCAGTCTGCTCCGGGATGGTTTGCGGATTTAGCTTTTGTTGCGGTGCAATGGCAGCAGGCGTCGTCGCGGTAGGTGCTTCGCCGCGTTCGAGCGAGTCGAGGCGTTTGGTTTCGCGATCGATCGCACGCACCGCCAGCCACGACGACAGTGCGGCGACATCGATGGTGCGCTCAAGCCGATCCGGCGTTCCCACGGCGAATATCTGCAGTTCCGGACGGATGCTTGACGATCCCTGCGCGGCAGCGGTCAGGCTGGCGCGAAGGTCGGTCTGGTCGGCGGCGATATCATAGCCGCCGGACACCACGGCACGGGCGCCGTCGGCATCGAGCGTGGTGGCGCTGACGCGCAGCCGGCTATCCTTGATGATGAAAGGAATTTGCGCCGAAGCCACCGACAGCGATCCCGCCGACAGAACCGGCGTGACGACGCGCCGCAGAGCGTCGTCATTGGCGACCTCGCCGCTGTCGCTGGCGCGAATGGCGACGTCGATGGCCCGGGGATCGAGACCCGCGACGCGGGCCCCTTCGATGGTCAGCGATCCGTTGCCAGACATCGCGCCCTCAAGCGCAGAGGCGCTGCGGCCTTGGCTGGTGAGCGTCATGCGCATCGACGCGCGGCCGGCCGGCATCGTCAGTGAACGATAGCGCAACGCGGCGCCATCGACATTCGTCAGTTGTACATGGCCGTTGAGTGCGTATCCCGCCGCCGTCGGTCGGGCGTCGAAATCTGCCGCCAATTCGCCACCGCCGATAGTGCCCTTGATGGCGTCAATGCTGGTGGAGATGCCGTCGCTCTTCAGCACGCCGCTGACCGGACGGAGTTCGCTGCCGCCGGGCAGCGCGCCGCGCAGCGACTGGAATGCGAGCTGACCACGCCAGCCCTGCAACAATCCCAGACCCAGCGGTTCGGTGACATCGTGCCCGCGCGTTCCGATCGCCAGCGCGACGGCCGGCGCGAGGTCGATCGTGTCCATGCCGATCTGGCCATCGATCGCCTTTTCGGCGCCAAGCGTTAGCGCCACGCGGCCGCGGATCCGCGAGCCCGCCACCAGGCTGTCGATATCCTCGAAGCTCAGCCTGCTGCCGGCGAGTGTTACGCGCGACGACAGGCTGATGCCCGGCGCAAAGGCGGCATCGGACGGCTTGAGACCGAACAGCGGCGCCAGATTGCCCCGACGCATGGTGAGCGAAACTGTCCCCTTGGGCTGATCGCCCCAAGGCTCGGCATTGCCTTCGACGTCGCCGTCGAGTTCTGCGCCCGACAGCCCGGCCTTGATGCGCAGTGCCGTTCGCCAGATCCCCGTTGCCGACCCCTCGAAGCTGACAGGCGCGTCTCCGGCCGCGATCGCGCTGCCCAGCCCCAGCAAGGCCAGCATTTGCCTGCCCGGCCCCGACAATCTGGAATCGACGCTGACCTCGGTGCGCGACAACGCATCAAGATCGATGCCGCGCAGTGCTGCGGCATCAGGGGTTGCCGTGACCGTTGTGCTGCCCTTGATCGCCGGCGCGTCGATCTCGAATGTCGCGCGCGCGCTGCTGCGCCCCGCCTGCTGCGGATGCTTGCGAAGATCGAGCCCCAGCCTGACGCGCACGGCTCCCGGTGCCGGGGCCAACGCGCTGAGCCGCGCGGCGACCGCGGGCGCCAGCGGCGCAATCATGCTGCTCAATTGGCCAAGCGATGGCGACGTCGCGCTCATGGCAAGGTTGCCGGTCGCCTCACGGCGATCGAACGCACCATTGCCGTCGAGCATCAGACCGCTGGCCTCGCCGACCCTGAAGCGATCGAGCGAGATCGATGTTGCGTTGTAGCCGAGCTGCGCCACGAACGGCCGCATCTCCTGTCCCGCGGACGTGGCGCGGCCGATGTCCAGCGACAGTTTCCCGGCGTCCGGCCATTCGGCCTGCGGACCGGCGAGCGAGCGCACCAATGCCGCCGCCGAATCCAGATCGAGCCGGTCGGCCTTCAGATCGGCATCGAAACGCGAGTCGCCCGCTTTGCTGGAAAAAGCGACGCGGCCTTCCATCGTGCCGCCATCGATCTCGGCCTTTAACGCATCGACGGCGAAACTGTCCGCCGCAGCGGTGACGTTGCCGCGCAGCCGCAGCGGCTTCTGGTTGCGATAGGTGACTTCGCTGCGGCCCTGCAGCCAGGCGGCCAGCGTGTCGGGATCGCTGGAATCGATACTCACCGTGCTCTTGAAGCCGCCTGCACCCGACTGTGCCACCGCGCCGCTCAGCGCGACGCGGGTATTGCCGGGTGCGCGCAAATCGAGCTTGTCGATGGCCCAGGCCGCCGTGTCGCCGCGCAGGTCCGCACCGATATTCTGGATCGGGCGTCCGCCGAGAATAACCTGCTCCGCGCTGATCTCGATCTGTGTCGGCAATGGTGCCGGCGGAATTTCGGCGAGCAGCTTGCGCAACGCCGGCAGCAGCAGAATTCGCTCATCGCTGCCGTTCTCCTTGGCGAGCCAGCGATCGGCGTCGAACTGTTTCGAAGACAGCACCGCATGCAACAGCGGCGACGCGCCAAAGCGAAGCTCGGCGAGCCCGGCCAGCTTCAGCGCGGTCTCCTCGGTACCGTAGCTGGCTTCGATCGTGTCGAGCCGCGCCGCCGCGGGATCGGCCTTCACCTTGGCGGCTACCCGCCACGACGTTGCACTCCTGTCGTCGGCGTTCCTGACTTTCACGCCAGGCGGGCTCGCCAGAAGGATCGCGCCCTCGAAGCGCGGCGCGCGGGCGTCGAAGTTCAGAATGCCATCAAGGTCGATCGACAACGGCCGCTCGCCGGGATCGATGTTGAGATGCACGCGCGTGCCGTTGCCGTCCGCGGTGTCGCCCGAGGCCAGCCGAAACGGATAGCGCGCGCCGGATAGCGAAAAGTTGCCCTCGCCGCGCATCGCGCCCGCAGCTAGCGAACGCACGTCGCCGCTGAAGGCGATATCGCTGAGTTCAAGCGTCGTGCGGCTCGCCGCATCATGCAGCGCGACGCGGCCGGTCACACTCAACCGGTCGATCGCCAGCGCGCCGAGATTGAACGGTCCTGTCGCGGTGGGAAGGTCGAGACGGCCTTGCGCGTCGAGTCCGAGATCGACTGCAGCGCCATTGATGGTGAGTTCTGTGGCGCGCCACTCGCCGCGCATCAGCGAGCTCAGATTGAATTCGACCTCGAGCCGGTCGGCGCGGATCCGGCCGGGATCGTTGGGACCACCGACCGTGACGTTGCGCAGCCGCAGCGACGGCGCCGGCAGCAGCCGCGCATCCAGCGTGCCGCCCACGCGAACCGGCGCGCCGACCACGCGCGTCGCCTCCGCTTCAAATTGCGGCCGGAACTGATTCCAGTCGATGAAATACGGCCCGATCAGAGCGGCAATCAGCGCCAGGATGAAGGCTATCGCCAGGCCGAGCAGCGTGGTCTGCACGGAATCTCCCCTTGGGCATGGTCCGGCGCGATGCCGCCCGCTTGCCAGGCAAGGCGCATTCCAGAGCGAGATACGCCGGAGTGCGATCAATTATAGAGCCAAGTGTGGCGAAGTCACAGCGTCAGGAGGCCCGCGGCAATGCCTGCGCCTGGTGCAGGCGGCCGGCGACTGCCCGGACCTTGCCCGGCGCAGCGACCCAGATCGCCGCCGCGGCGACGAGACTGATCACGCCACCGATCGCAAAGGCCAGCGTGTAAGTGCCGGTCAGGTCGTGCAAGAGGCCGGTCACGAACGGTCCGGCGGCGCCGCCGGCGAGCGCGGCCAGCATCAAGGTCCCGAAGATGCTGCCGAAGTGTTCGCCCTGAAAAATCTCCGCGACCACCGCGCCCATGATCGAGGTCACGCCATATCCGAGCAGGCCCTGCGAAATCACCATCACATAGACCAGCGCCAGATGCGGCGCATATTCCAGCGCGATCAACGCCGCGAAACAGATCGCAAAGCCGAGCCCGCTGATGCTCCAAACCCATTCACGACCGATACGATCGGACAGGTGCCCCAGAAAAATCTGACCGGGAATGCCGAACAGGCTGACCAGACCGAGTGCCCAAGCGGCTACCCCCGGGGTAAATCCGATATCGAGCAGATATTTGGTCTGGTGGACCTGCACCGCGTACCAGGCGTAAAGCCCGCCAAAATAACCGAGCGCCAGCCACCAGAACCGCGCGGTCCGCACTGCACGGCCGAGCGTCCAGTCGATGCTGACCCAGGCGGGATCGACGACGTTCGACACCGGCCTGGTGGATGCACTGGGCGCCGGATCGCCGTCGGGCAACAGGCCCATGTCCTGTGGGCGCTTGCGCAGCAGCAGATTGATCGGGGCTAGCACGGCCAGCACCAGGATGCCCATGGCGGTGCAGGCGGTGCGCCAGCCGGTCTGCTCGATCATCGACTGCACCCACGGCAGCACGGTGATCGAACCGATGCCGACGCCGGCAAAGGCGATGCCGACCGCGAGGCCGCGTTTGCGGCTGAACCAGTTCGGCAGAAACAGCGATTGCCCGGAATAGCCAAGACAGATGCTGCCGGCGCCGACCAACACGCCAATAGTCAAATAGAGGTGCCACGGTTGCGTCGTCAGCGGCGCCAGCAACAGGCCGGCGGCCATCAGCACGACACCCAGCTCCATCACGGCACGCGGGCCGGCGCGGTCCATCAACTTGCCCATCGCGGGGCTCATCACCGCCGACACCAGAAAGCCGAACGAGAACGCACCGGCGGTGACGCCGCGGTCCCAGCCGAACTCGTTCAGGATCGGCGGATAGAACAACGAGAACGAGGTGCGGGCGTTCACTCCTATGGCCATCGTGACAAAGGTCACGGCAACGATGATCCAGCCGTAGAAGAACGGAAGCCGCATCGGACAGGCCTGTTCTGGACGCTCCCGCGTCGGATTCCCCGTCGCTCTCAACGCCCGATCGGAGGTGCAATTTTTTGTAACAGAATGGTATTATGCAACTTAGAACTGTTTAAGGACGGTTAACTTGCTCCCCGGCTCCGTTCACATTCCGACCGCTGAACCGGACGACGGTCGAAAACGTGGCGTCAAACCTGCGGCAGAATTTTTCCAGGATTGAAGATGTTGTGCGGATCGAGCGCGTGCTTGATCGCACGCATCGCATCGAGCGCTTCGATGCCCAGCTCGTCCTTGAGATATTTCTGCTTGCCCTGGCCCACTCCGTGCTCGCCGGTGCAGGTGCCGCCCATCGCCTGGGCGCGCTTGACGAGGCGATGCATGAAATCTTCGGCCCGCGCGATCTCGTCCGCATTGTTGCGATCGCAAACCACCGAGCAGTGAAAGTTGCCGTCACCGACATGGCCGACAATCGGCGCCAGCAGCCCGATCCGTGCCAGGTCTTCCTCTGTCTCCGCGACGCATTCGGCGAGCCGTGAGATCGGCACGCAGACATCGGTCGCGGCGACATCGGAGCCCGGCCGCATGTATTTCACCGACCAATAGGCGTCATGGCGCGCCTGCCAGAGCTTGGTGCGGTCCTCCGGGCGGGTCGTCCAGGTAAACGCGCCGCTACCGCATTCCTCCGCGATCTCGCGGAAATTCTTCGACTGTTCGGCGACCTCGGCCTCGCTGCCGTGGAATTCCAGCAGCAGCAGCGGCGTCTCCGGCAGGGTCAGCTTCGAATAAGCGTTGCACGCCTGCACCTGCGCCACGTTCAGCAGCTCGATACGGGCGACGGGGATGCCCGTCTGGATCGCCAAAATGGTGGCCCGGCAGGCGCCCTCGACGGTGGCGAACGAACACGCTCCGGCCGCAATGGTCTCGGGAATGCCACGCAGCTTGATGGTCAGTTCGGAGATGATCCCCAGCGTGCCCTCGGCGCCGACAAACAGATGGGTGAGGTCGTAGCCGGTCGAGGACTTCTTGGCCCGCGTGCCGGTCTTGATGATCTCGCCGTCAGCGCGGACCACTTTCAGGGCCAGCACGTTTTCGCGCATGGTGCCGTAGCGCACCGCATTGGTGCCGGAAGCGCGCGTCGAGGCCATGCCGCCCAAGGAGGCGTCTGCGCCGGGATCGATCGGGAAGAACAGGCCCTGGTCGCGCAAATTCTCGTTCAACGCCTTGCGGGTCACGCCGGGCTGGATCACGCAATCGAGGTCCTCGCTGTGGACCTCCAGAATCTGGTTCATGTCGCGCAGGTCGATGCAGATGCCGCCGGCCGGAGCATTGACCTGCCCCTCCAGCGAGGTGCCGGTGCCGAACGCGATCACCGGGATGCGGTTGGCGGCGCAAATGCGCACGACGTCCTGGATATCGGCGGTTTCCTGCGCCATCACCACGCCATCCGGCGGCTGGTTGGCGAGCCACGTGGTTGTGTGGCCATGCTGCTCGCGCACCGCCATCGAGGTAATCAGCCGGTTGCCAAAGCGGGCAGTCAGCGATTCCAGGGCGGTGGCCAGTGCCTTGGGCTCTGGTCGAATCAGATTGTTGTTGGATGCAGCCACGTGAAGTTCCTCCGGCGCGCGGACCGTGGCAAAGGATATATAACGGGTCAAGAGATGCGGGATGATTTGGGACGGAAATGCCGATGACGAAGAGCGCCGAGACGACTGACGACCTCACGCGGCAACCGGTGCCGTACCTCACTTCGGTGCAGCAGATCGAACCGCAATGGATCGACTATAACGGCCATCTCAACATGGCCTATTACAACGTGCTGTTCGACCGGGCGATCGACGAACTCTGGCTCAGGCTGGGAATCGGGCCGCAATACATGAAGGCGCGCAACAACTCGACCTTCACCGCCGAATGCCACGTTCGCTACATCCGCGAAATCCACCTGGGCGACCCCGCGCAGGTCTCGGTCCTGCTGATCGCCGCCGATGACAAGCGGCTGCACACTTTCAAGGAACTGCGCCATGCCACCGAGGGCTGGCTGTCGGCGACCTCGGAGAACATGACCCTTCACATGGACATGGATGCGCGCAAGGTAGCGCCCTTCCCGCCGGATATCGCGGCCCGGGTGCAGGCACTGGCAGATGCGCATCGCGGGGCATCCCGGCCTGATGGCCTCGGCCGCAGCATCGGCATGCCCGCGAAAAAGTAGCGTCAGGCGCGGGTGCGGCCGCGCACCAGGCCGACGACGGCCGAGATCAGGAACAGGATGATGGCGATGAAGAAGATCGCCTTGGCGATTTCGATCGACGCGCCGGCAATGCCACCGAAGCCGAGAACACCCGCAATCAAA
Organism: Tardiphaga sp.; assembly: GCF_028290495.1. GTDB lineage: Bacteria > Pseudomonadota > Alphaproteobacteria > Rhizobiales > Xanthobacteraceae > Tardiphaga. Next base: position 4,524 of record NZ_JAQGJT010000088.1, on the reverse strand, counting down.
GCAACGATCAGAAACGTAACAACCCAGCCGAACATGGCACAACCTCGGTTTTGATGACGCGGCATCGACGCCGCGCTTGATGCCGAAACAAGCCGCAGATGGAACCAAAGTTCCCGGACCGCCGTACCTCTCACATCAACGAATCGAGAGCGAATCGGCCCGCCCGGCGAACTGCTGCGGAATGGCCGTCCGGGGATAACTCTGTCGCCAGAGGCTCCTTGCTCCTATATGCGTCGTATCCTGCTATGAAGGCCTCCCTTTGAAGCTCCACGATGCCACCGTGGATGGAATACGATTCGCATGACCGAGCCCCGCAAACTGCCGAACAACGATCTTCCCGCCTATCAGCCGGCAGCGGGCGGGATCGGCGCGCGCGCGCGCGCGCAGGCAGCGCCCGCGCAATACCTGATCGGGCTCAATCCCGAACAGCGCGACGCCGTGGAGACGCTGGACGGCCCGGTTCTGGTGCTGGCCGGCGCCGGCACCGGCAAGACCAAGGTGCTGACCTCGCGGATTGCCCACATCCTCAGCATGGGCCGCGCGCGGCCCGCCGAAATCCTGTCGGTGACCTTCACCAACAAGGCGGCACGCGAGATGAAGCACAGGCTCGGCATCATGCTGGGTCAGGCGGTCGAAGGCATGCCGTGGCTCGGCACTTTCCATTCGATCGGCGGCCGCATCCTGCGCATCAACGCCGAACTGGTGCAGCTGACCTCCAATTTCACGGTGCTCGACGTAGATGACCAGATCCGGCTGCTGAAGCAGCTGCTGGCGGCCGAAAACATCGACGACAAGCGCTGGCCCGCGCGCATGCTGGCCGGGCTGATCGACGGCTGGAAGAACCGCGGCTTGACGCCGTCGCAGGTGCCCTCCGGCGAAGCCGCGGTGTTTGGCAACGGCAAGGGCGGCAAGCTCTACGCCGCCTATCAGGACCGCCTGAAAACCCTCAACGCCGCCGACTTCGGCGACCTCCTGCTGGAATGCATCCGGTTGTTTCGCGAGCACCCCGACGTGCTGCGCGGCTACCAGCAGCGCTTCAAATTCATTCTGGTCGACGAATATCAGGACACCAACGTCGCGCAATATCTGTGGCTGCGGCTGTTGTCGCAGACCGGGTCGGCCCCCTCTACCTCTCCCGCTGGCGAAGTCTTGCCTCGCGCGAGGGGAGAGGGGACGGAAGTAACTTCACGCACGCCGCGAAACATCTGCTGCGTCGGCGACGACGACCAGTCGATCTATGGCTGGCGCGGCGCCGAGGTCGACAACATCCTGCGCTTCGACCACGATTTCCCCGGCGCCAAGGTCATTCGGCTGGAGCGCAACTACCGCTCCACCGGCCACATCCTCGCCGCTGCCTCGCATCTGATCGCACACAATGAGAGCCGGCTCGGCAAAACGCTGCGCACCGAGGATGTCGCAGGCGAGAAGGTCACCGTCACCGGCTCGTGGGATTCCGAGGAAGAAGCGCGCGCGATCGGCGAGGAGATCGAGCAGCTGCAGCGCGACGGCAACAAGCTCAACGACATCGCGATCCTGTTGCGCGCCTCGTTCCAGATGCGCGAATTCGAAGACCGCTTCGTCACGCTCGGCCTGCCCTACCGCGTAATCGGCGGCCCGCGCTTCTATGAACGCGCCGAAATCCGCGACGCGCTCGCTTATCTGCGCGTGATCAATTCGCCGGCCGACGACCTCGCTTTCGAGCGCATCGTCAATGTGCCGAAGCGCGGGCTCGGCGACGCCACCGTGCAGATGCTGCACGACCACGCCCGCCGGCGCAAAATCCCGCTGTCCGAAGCAGCACGCGCCATCGTCGACACCGACGAGATGAAGCCGAAAGCGCGCGGCAGCCTGCGCGACCTGATGCTGAATTTCGAGCGCTGGCGCAGCCGCCGCGAGACCATCAAGCATACCGAACTGGCCGAGGTCGTGCTCGACGAGAGCGGCTATACCGAGATGTGGCAGAAGGACAAATCCGCCGACGCCGCCGGCCGCCTCGAGAACCTCAAGGAACTGGTGCGCTCGATGGAGGAGTTCGAGAACCTGCAGGGCTTCCTCGAGCACATCTCGCTGGTGATGGACCGCGAGGGCGGCGCTGACGAGGACGCGGTGTCGATCATGACGCTGCATTCCGCCAAGGGACTGGAATTCGACAACGTGTTCCTGCCCGGCTGGGAAGAAGGCCTGTTTCCACACCAGCGTGCGCTCGACGACCAGGGCCGCGCCGGGCTGGAGGAAGAACGCCGCCTCGCGCATGTCGGCATCACCCGCGCCCGCAAGCGCGCCAAATTGTACTTCGCCACCAACCGGCGCATTCACGGCACCTGGAACACGACGATGCCGTCGCGTTTCCTCGACGAACTGCCGGCCGATCATGTCGAGATCACCGAATCCAAGGGCGGCTCGGGCTGGGGCGGCGCCTCCGGCTACGGCCCATCGCGCTTCGATAATGTGGAGTCGTTCGGCTCGACCTATTCAACACCGGGCTGGCAGCGCGCGCAGGCCAATCGCCGCGGCGGCAGCAATGGCGGACAGGCCGGCGGCGGCTTCAACGACAGCCAGTCGCCGTTCGCCTCCGCGCGCGCCAAACCGATGACCATCGAAGGCGAGCTGATCGCCAAATCGACCGGCACGGAGTCGGCGTTCACGCTGCAGGACCGCGTCTTCCACCAGAAGTTCGGCTACGGCGCCGTGATCAAGATCGACGGCAACAAGCTGACGATCGCGTTTGAAAAGGCCGGCGAGAAGAAGGTCGTCGACAGTTTCGTGGATCGGGTCTAGCCGACCTGCCCCCGCGATGCGTTGTCGTCATCCTGAGGCGCGAGCCTTCTTCGGCGAACCACGAAGGATGAATGTTCAACTCTGAACTCGCGGTTATTCTTCGATGCGCGCGAGGGCGCGCCTCAGAATGACGGTGAGCTTGTGGCAAACCAACATAAGCGAAGGAAATCCTGGTGCCGACCTATATTGCATTGATCCAGAAGGACGCCGCCGGCACCTTCAATGTCTCGTTTCCCGACCTGCCCGGCATCGTCACCGCCGGCGATACACTCGATGAGGCGATCGAGGAAGCCGAAGAGACGCTGGAATACGCCGCCGGCGACTGGCGCAATCCGGACGGCTCGACCGGTCTGCCGACCCCGCGCAGCATCGATCAATTGCGCGACGACGCGGAATTCGCCAATGCCGCCGACGGCGGGACCGTAGTCGAGATCGATTACGAGCCGGCAGAGTAGCTCGCCGCTTTCCCGCCCGCGCTCACGCCGCCGAATAGTCGCAAAATCGCCCGTCCTGCGATTGCGCCTCTCCATCCGCGTTCCTATGTACGCACCCCGCGCCCGGCGCGGTCTTCCCGCGCGGTGGCGCCGGCATGACCGTTCCGGCCTTTCGTTGTCGATCCGGATCGTAAAGCACGCATGTCGCCGATCATTTCCATTTCAAAACTCACCAAGAGCTATGCCGGCGGCTTCACCGCGCTGAAGGGCATCGACCTCGACATCAATCGCGGCGAGATCTTCGCGCTGCTGGGGCCGAACGGCGCCGGCAAGACGACGCTGATCAGCATCATCTGCGGCATCGCCAACGCCACCTCCGGCAAGGTGTCGATCGACGGCCACGACAACGTCGCCTCGTTCCGCGCCGCGCGCGAGTTGATCGGGCTGGTGCCGCAGGAACTGCACACCGACGCGTTCGAGACGGTGTGGGCCACCGTCAGTTTCAGCCGCGGCCTGTTCGGCAAACCGAAGAACCCCGCGCATATCGAGAAGGTCCTGAAAGACCTGTCGCTGTGGGACAAGAAGGACAACAAGATCGTCACGTTGTCCGGCGGCATGAAGCGCCGGGTGATGATCGCCAAGGCGCTGTCGCACGAGCCGCAGATCCTGTTCCTCGACGAGCCCACCGCCGGCGTCGACGTCGAATTGCGCAAGGGCATGTGGGAGGTGGTGCGCACGCTGCAATCTTCCGGCGTCACCATCATCCTCACCACGCATTACATCGAGGAGGCGGAGGAGATGGCCGACCGCATCGGCGTCATCAACAAGGGTGAGATCATCCTGGTCGAAGACAAGGCCGGCCTGATGCGGAAGCTCGGCAAGAAACGGCTGACGCTGCATCTGCAAAGCCGGATCGACGCGGTGCCCGCATCCCTCGCGGCCTACCATCTCGAACTGTCGGACGATGGCCGGGGAGTGACCTACAACTACGACACCAAGGGCGAACGCACCGGCATCACCAGCCTGCTCAGCGACCTCAGAGACGCCGGCATCCGCATCTCCGACCTCGACACCACGCAGTCTTCGCTGGAAGACATTTTTGTCAGCCTGGTGAGGGCGCCATGAATTTTCGGGCGGTCCAGGCGATCTATCTGTTCGAAATGGCGCGGACCTGGCGCACGCTGCTGCAGAGCATCGTGTCGCCGGTGGTGTCGACCTCGCTGTATTTCGTGGTGTTCGGTGCCGCGATCGGCTCACGCATCACCCAGATCGAGGGCGTCAGCTACGGCACCTTCATCGTGCCGGGGCTGGT
>NZ_JAQGJT010000222.1 GCF_028290495.1 Tardiphaga sp. | reverse complement strand
CCTACGTGAAGAACTGGAGCGGACGCCCGGATCCGGACGGCAATCTGTACACCTTCTACGGTTGCAAGCAGTCGATGAATTATCCCGGCTACTGCGATCCCAAGGTCGACGGCCTGATGGACCAGGCGCGCGCCACGGTCGATGTCGCGCAGCGCCGCAAACTGTACAACCAGGTTGCCGACATAATCCTGGCGGCACGGCCGATCGTCTATCTGTACCACCGCGATTGGCTGTGGGCCTACAACAGGAAATTGACCGGCGTGCGCACCATCCCCGACGGCTTGATCCGTGTGCAAGGCCTGAAGATGTAAGGCATAACCATGCCGGCACAGCGATGAATGTGCCGGCGCCCCGGGCTGTAGTGGCTCCAGATCGCTTCCGAAAAATTATCCATGCTCGCTTACTTCCTGAAACGACTCGCTGCGGTGATTCCGACGATTTTCCTCGTCACGATCATCATCTTCTGTCTGCAGCAACTGCTTCCTGGCGATCCCGCAGTCGTGTTGGCCGGCGAAGACCAAGACCAGAATGTGGTGGCATATCTGCACAAGAAAATGCATCTCGACGAACCGCTGCCGGTGCGGTACGGCTATTGGATCGGCGCCGTCGCGCGGGGCGACCTGGGCGAATCGATGCGCATTCAAAGCCCGGTGCTGGACCTGATCAAGGCGAAGCTGCCAGTGACTGCAGAGCTGGCGGCGCTGTCGATGTGCATCGCCCTGATCATCGGCATTCCGGCCGGCATCGTCTCGGCCGTGACCAAGAATTCGATCTGGGATTACCTGGCGAATGCCGTTGCCTTATGGGGCTTGTCGACGCCCAATTTCTGGCTCGGCATCTTGTTGATCCTGCTGTTTTCCGTCTCCCTCGGCTGGCTCCCGGCGTCCGGTTATGTCAGCCCGTTGGTCGACCTGCGCGCCAATCTGGCTGGGATGATCATGCCGGCCTTCGTGCTGGGCAATGCCATTGCCGCAGTGCTGATGCGCCACACCCGCAGCGCGATGCTGCAGGTATTGAGTGCCGATTACGTGCGTACCGCGCGGGCCAAGGGTCTCAATGAGCGCACAGTTGTGCTGAAGCACGCCCTGCGCAATGCGCTGACACCGATCATCACCTTGGGTGCGCTCGAATTCGGCTCCTTGCTGTCGGGGGCGGTGTTGACCGAGCAGGTGTTTTCGATCCCAGGTTTCGGCAAGCTGATCGTCGACGCGGTGTTTAATCGCGACTACGCGGTGGTGCAAGGCGTGGTGTTGTTTACATCGACCGTCTATATCCTGTTGAATCTGCTGGCGGACTTCGCTTATTTCTTTGTCAATCCACGTCTGCGGGGCTAATTTATGAAAGTCATCGATACGGGAATTGCGCCCGACGCGAGCAGCGCAGCCAAGCCGGCGGCATCGCCGCGTGAAGCGACACCTGCCCGCCGTGCCTTGCGGCGGCTTGCGCGGCGGCGCGGGGCGATGGTGGGCTTATGCGTGGTGCTGCTGTTTGCGGTCGTCGCCCTGTGTGCTTCCTGGATTGCACCCAACGACCCACTTGCCACCAGTTGGAGCGCAGTGCGCAAGCCGCCTTCGCCAGCTTTTCTGTTCGGCACCGATGAACTCGGGCGCGATGTGTTTTCACGCGTTGTATGGGGCTCTCGCGCGTCGCTGCTGGTCGGATTGTTTTCGGTCTGCATTTCCATGATGCTGGGCGTGCCGATCGGGCTGTTGGCCGGGTATGCCGGCGGATGGACCGATGGCATTATTTCTCGCCTGACCGACGCCATGCTGGCGGTGCCGTTCTTGATTTTGGCCATCGCCATGGCGGCATTTCTCGGTCCAAATCTCACCAACGTCATGATTGCCCTCGGCGTGTCGGCAACCCCGGTGTTCATCCGCCTGACCCGCGCGCAAGTGTTGACGGTGAAAGTGGAGGATTTCATCGAAGCGGCGCGCGCCGTCGGCAATCCACACTGGCGCATCGCCCTGCGCCATGTGCTGCCAAATATCCTGCCGCCCTTGATCGTGCAGTCGACACTGGCGATCGCGGCCGCCATCATCGCCGAAGCCAGCCTGTCATTTCTTGGCTTGGGCCAACAACCGCCGGCGCCGAGCTGGGGCAGCATGCTCAACACCGCCAAAAATTATGTCGACAGTGCCCCTTGGATGGCGATCTGGCCGGGGCTGTCGATATTCCTGCTGGTCGTGTCGCTCAACCTGTTGGGCGACGGCTTGCGCGACGCCTTCGATCCCCGTCATAAATAAGGGCCAGCCGGTTACCGGTTTGCAGGCCCATTTTCCCGTGGAAGCAATTGACCGCGTCCACATTTTGCCAACCCAGCGCCGTATTCACCTGAACGGCTTGTCGCAGGCGGGCTTCGCGCCCGGCCGCTATTTACATCGAGATAACATGGAATCGAATCAAAACGCTTTCTGGACCTTCCCCTATACTTCGCAACGCTTGCCGCTGGTCGCCGACAACGTCGTCACCACGTCGCAGCCGCTTGCCTCCTCGGCCGGCCTGCAGATGCTGCTGCGCGGCGGCAATGCGGTCGATGCGGCGCTGGCCACGGCCATCGCCCTGACCGTGGTCGAGCCGTGCAATAACGGCATCGGCGGCGATGTGTTTGCCTTGATCTGGGATGGCAAGAAATTGCACGGCCTGAATGGCTCGGGCCGCGCACCCGCAGCATGGACCCGCGCGTATTTTTCGAAATACACGGAAATGCCGAAGCGCGGCTGGGACTCGGTCACCGTGCCAGGGACCGTGTCGGCATGGCGCGCCGTCTGGGAGCGCTTTGGCAGCCTGCCGTTCGAAGACCTGTTCGAGCCGGCGATACGCTATGCGCGCGAAGGTTACATGGTGTCGCACAACGTCCACAATCAATGGCAAAAGCAGGTCAAGGAACTGATCGGCCAGCCCGGCTATCGCGAAGCGTTTGCGCCGACTGGACAGGCACCGCTGCAGGGCGAGCGCTTCATTTGCCCGGGACAGGCCGACACGCTCGAGCGGATTGCCCGCACCAAGGGCGACGATTTCTATCATGGCGAACTGGCGCGCGCGATTGCGCAACACGCGCGCGATACCGGCGGCGCGCTCACCGAAGCCGACCTCGCCGCGCACAAATCCGAATGGGTCGAGCCGATCAGCATCCGCTACAGGGATGTCGAACTGCATGAGATCGGGCCGAACGGCCAGGGCATTGCGGCGCAGATGGCGCTCGGCATGCTCGAGCAATTCGATTTGAAGAGCATGGACCAGGATGGCGTGCAGGCGACCCACCTGAAGATCGAGGCAATGAAACTGGCGTTCGCCGACCTGTATGAATATGTGGGCGACGTGGATCGCATGACGGAAGTCAAGGCGGCCGACCTGCTCAACGCGGCATATCTGGCCAAAC
>NZ_JAQGJT010000045.1 GCF_028290495.1 Tardiphaga sp. | reverse complement strand
ATCTTATTGAGGTCGGCCATTGTCTTGTTTCCTTAAGCGTATCTAGTTCGAACCAGGGTTGAATGCGAAGGGCGTCAGGCCGCTTCGCTCTTTGAGGCATAGGCCTGAACAACACGTGCGAGCTTGGCCGCAGGTGCAGTCGACAGCTGAGCGATCTTGGTCGCCGGCGCCACAAGGAGGCCGATGATCTTCGCGCGCAGTTCGTCGAGCGAGGGCAGCGCGGCCAGGGCCTTGACGCTGTCGACGTTCAGGACGGTTTTACCCATCGAACCACCAAGAATGACGAAGTTCTCATTCAGCTTGGCGAATTCGACGGCAACCTTCGGTGCCGCTACCGGATCGTCAGAAGTGGCGATCACGGTGGGACCCTTCAGAAGGGACCCAATGGCAACGACGTCCGTGCCTTCAAGAGCAATTTTGGCGAGACGGTTTTTCGAGACCTTGACCGATGCGCCGGCCAGCTTCATCTGCGTACGCAGGTTCTGCATCTGGGCAACGGTGAGGCCGGAATAATGGGCGACGACCGCAACGCTGGTGGTCTTGAACAGACCGTTCAGCGCTTCGACCGCGTCCTTTTTTGCCGCTCTTTCCACAGCAAGCTCTCTCCGGTTGGCGGCCTCTGCATGAAGCAGGACCGCCGGGTTACACCCACCGCCCCGCTTTAAACCTGACCTCAAGACACACGGTCTTCAGACACGTCGAGCGAGACGATATTTGAAAAGCCTGCCCTTCCCGCGCCATCACTGGAAAACCAGCAAAGACAGGGGAGTGTCGAGGTTCGAACTGGATACGCTGCCCGCCGCTTGACGCGACGCTGACGACATCCGGTCTTCACCCGTCTATGCTGGCTTTAGGATTAAGCCGTTGAACAAATTTTCATTTGTCGCGGGCGCCAGCAGTCTTGGACAGGATCGAGATCGTCTGATCGGCCATCGCTGGCTAATGAGAGACCCCTGCTCGCTTCGTTCAATCCGCGTCGCGTTGGCCTTTCCTTCGAGCGATCCATGCGGATAGCCTGAAAGAAATGGTCTCCTGACGATGTGGGTTGTCGGATGCGAACACAGACGTACCAGCTGTCGCCAGCACGCCCGGAAGCCGGTTGTTTAACGAGTCGCGGGGAGATTGCCAAGGGACATTTTGTTCCGCGGCATCTTTTATGCAAGGGATCAGTTTCCCAGGCGCGGTGCAGCATTCTTATGCCGCTCCGCGAATCCGGATCCCGGCTGCTAAGGTACCAGGAAACCGGCTTTGCGAAGCAGCACTTCGTGCTGCGTCGCGTCCGGGGAACGGCCTACCCTTTCGGGCACACCGCGCCGGAATCAGCCCAGGCTTTGAACAGCTCGCCAAACTGCTTCTGCGTGCCCGGGGCCGGGGTCCGATTGCCGCCGGGGTTCCAGCCCCAGCCGACCAGTTCGTCCTCAGCCATATGTTGAACCAGCGCCGCCAAGTCCTTGCCGCCGTTGCGTTCCTTGTCCTTGATCTGGACGCAGATCTGGCCGAGCGTCTTGCCCTGCCAGGCCATCTCGATCGGTGCCAGCGCCCATTTCGGATTGCCGGGAACGTTGGCCGCATCGAAGTTGGCCTCGTGGTGACAGGTGGTGCAGGCCAGTCCGCTTGCAGCGCCCATACCGCCCTCGCCGCGCACCACCAGCGGGATATGCGGACGCATCCGGTCGGTCTGGGTCGGACGCTCGGTGGCCGGATGGCAGTTCATGCAGCGCGGCGACTGGATCACCTTGCCGACTTCCTGAAACAGCGCCAACGAGCGTTCGCTATCGTTCCGGATCCCGGCAAAGGCCGAGACCGGCTGCAGCTTGCCGGCATCGGCGGCGGAATCGGTCGCCGCATCGGCCTGGAAGCTCGGGGCTGCGAAGGCCAGCAGCCCGACCGCGAGACCGCCGGCGGTGAGCGCCAGCATCGATTGCTTGAACAGGCTCATGCGGATGCTCCCGGCACGATAGGCAATTGCCGGGGACGCGCTACGCCCAGTTTCGCCATCGCGTTGGCCACCGCCGGTCCGAGCGGAGGCACGCCGGGCTCGCCGACGCCGGTGGGCTTCTCGGTGGATTTCACGACCACTACCTCGATCTCAGGCATCTCGTTGATGCGCAACGAGCGATAGGTGTCGAAATTGCCGTTGACCGGACGGCCTGCGTCGAGCGTCTGCTCGGCATAGAGGATGTGGCCGAGGCCGAAGCCGATGCCGCCTTCCATCTGCGCGCGGATGATGTCGGGATTGACGGCGACGCCGCAATCCACGGCGCACCAGACCTTGTGCACCTTCGGTCCGTCCGCGCCGATCGACAGCTCGACGACCTGCGCCACGAAGGTGTTGAAGCTCTCGACCACCGCAACGCCGCGGGCGCGGCCATCCGGCACCTTGTAGTTCTTCCAGTCGGCGAGTTCGGCGACCGCCTTCAGCACGCCGACATGGCGCGGCTTCCTGCTCATCAGTTCGATGCGGCCCTCGACCGGGTCCTTGCCGGCGGCTTCCAGCAGCTCGTCGACAAAGGCCTCCACGGCGTAGCCGGTGTGGGTGTGACCGACCGAGCGCCACCACAATACGGGTACGCCGACATCGACCTGGTGCATGTCCATCTTGAAATTGGCGACGTCGTAGGGAATCTCGTTCGACCCCTCGTAGGAGGTCGGGTCCAGACCATCTTTGAACATGACAGCCTCAAAAAAGGAGCCCTTCATGATCGACTGCGAGACGATGGTATCGCTCCAGGCTTCGATCTTGCCGTCGCGCACGCTGCCGCGCATGCGGTGGATGCTGTACGGGCGATAGTAGCCGCCGCGCATGTCGTCCTCACGGGTCCACATCAGCTTGATCGACTTGCCGGGCCCGATGGCCTTGGCCACTTCGGCGAGTTCGATGGCCTGATGCGTGGTCTGCTGGGCGCGACGGCCGAAGCTGCCACCGGCAAGCAGGACGTCGATCTTCACCTTCTCCATCGGTAGCCCGAGCACCTTGGAGATGGCCGTATGGTCCGGGGTCGGAAACTGGCAGCCATAACGCGCGTGGACGGTGTCGCCGTCCCACTTCAGGTAAGCGCTGAGCGGCTCCATCGCCGCATGGACCAGGTAAGGGAAAACGTATTCGACTTCGACCACGCGGCCGCCCTTGGCCATCGATCCCTCGAAGTCGCCCTCGGCCTTCACGACCTTGCCAGGCGTCTTCGACAGCGCGCGGAATTCGCTGAGCAGCTGCGCCGATCCGCGGGTCTCCGCCTTGCTGTCGTCCCAGACGATCTTCAGCGCGTCGCGGGCGGTCTTCGCCGGCCAGAAGCCCCGGGCATAGACCGCAATGCCGGTCGGCACCTGCCTGACATCGACGACCCCCGCAACGGCTTTCGCTGCGGACGCGTCAAAGGATTGCACGGTACCGCCGAATTTCGGCGAGCGCGCGATGACCACGGTCAGCATGTCCGGCTCGTGGATGTCGACCGTGTACAGTGCCTTGCCGTCGGTCTTGTCGGCGCTGTCGAGGCGCTTCACGACGCCTTCCTTGCCGATCAGCTTGAAGTTTGACGGGTCTTTCAATTTGGGATCGGTCGGCACCGGCATCGCCATCGCCTTGTCGGCGAATTCGCCGAACTGGCCCTGCTTGCCGGACGCATGCTTGAGGATGCCGTTCTCGACGGTGATCTCGGACGCCGGCACCTTCCAGCTCTCGGCAGCAGCCGCAACCAGCAACTGCCGGGCAGCGGCGCCGACCTGGCGCATCTGGATGAAGGAATTGGCGATGGCCGTCGACCCGCCAGTGCCCTGCAGGCCGAACGCGAGGTTCTTGTAGAGCGCCGGATTGGACGGCGCGTGATCGGCACGCATCTGCGACCAGTCGGCATCCAGTTCCTCGGCGACCAGAGTGGCCATGCCGGTCCACTGGCCCTGCCCGAACTCGATGCCCTTGCACAGCACCGTCACGGTATTGTCGGGCTTGATGATGACGAAGGTGTTCGGCGCGATGTTGTAGGCCGGTGCGGCCGGGGCCTGCGCGAAGACCTTGCCGCCGCGCGCTATATAGGCGCCGATGGCGAGGCCGGCGCCGGCCTTCAGCAGCGAGCGGCGCGACAGCGAAGTGGTGGCCTTGTCATGAACGGTCATGGCTCAACCCTCCAACGTCTTGGCGGCGCTATGGATAGCGGCGCGGATGCGGACATAGGTGGCGCAGCGGCAGATGTTGCCGTTCATCGCAAGGTCGATGTCGTTGTCGCTGGGAGCGGGATTGAGATTGAGCAGCGCCGTAGCGCTCATGATCTGGCCGGACTGACAGTAGCCGCATTGCGGCACATCGAGCGCGACCCAGGCCTTCTGCACCGCCTTGGCCTCCTTGCTGTCGAGGCCTTCGATGGTGGTGACCTCGCTGCTGCCGACTGCCGACACCGGCAGCGAGCAGGAACGGATGCTTTGGCCATCGAGATAGACCGTGCAGGCACCGCATTGCGCGACGCCGCAGCCGTATTTGGTGCCCATCAGACCCGCGCCGTCGCGGATCGCCCAGAGCAAGGGGGTGTTGGGGTCGAGGTCGACCTGATGGGTCTGACCATTGATCTTGAGGGCGAACGCAGCCATCGCTGATGTCCTTGATGTATCGAATGTACGCCTACATTCGATTGCTTCTAAATCACCAAGGACAATTACAACGGGATCGCGATTTCAGACACTCACTTATTTTTGTACCGGCCGGGAACGAAAGTCGGACTTGCGGAACGGCGGGCGAGGATTGTTTGCGCGCGCCGCGCCGGATCTGTCAGGAGGCCACCGGATAGGGCAGCGGCTTGTCCGCGAAATAGGCCGTGAGATTGGCGATCACGCAGTCCTGCATGCTGACATGGGAATCCAGCGTGTGGCCGCCGACATGCGGCGTCAGCACCACGTTCAGCAGCGTCGTCAAAGCACCGGGCGCATGCGGCTCCGTCTCGAACACATCGAGTCCCGCGCCGGCGATGGTCTTGTCGGTCAGCGCGGTGACCAGCGCCGCCTCGTCGATCACCGATCCCCGCGAGATGTTGATGACGTAGCCGTTCGGGCCGAGTTTCTTCAGCATGTCGGCATTGATGATGTGCTGGGTATCCGGCCCGGCGCGCACTGCGACCATCAGCACGTCGCACCATTCCACCAGCGCCTCCAGACTCTCGATATGCCGGTACGGCACGTCGTGCTTGCTGCGGCTGTAATAGGCGACCTCGGTCTCGAAGGCGGCGACGCGCGCCGCGATCTTGCGGCCGATCTCGCCCATGCCGTAGACGCCGACCTTGCGGCCGGGATTGCCGGGCTGCGGCGACATCAGCGGCGATGGCTTGGCCTGAGACCAGCCGCCCTCGCGCAGATACTGATCCGCCGGCAGGATACGCCGCGTCACCGCCAGCATCAGGGTCAGCGCCAGATCGGCGACCGACGCCGCGTTGGCGCCCGGGCTGTTGCCGACCAGGATTTTGCGCTCGGCCGCGGCCTTGAAATCGACGCCGTCATAGCCGGTGCCGTAGCAGATGATCGCGCCGAGTTGCGGCAGCATATCCATCACGTCGCCCTTCAGCGCCTGCCCGCCGGCGGTGATCAGCGCGCGGACGTCCCTGAGTTCATCCGCGGAGAACGCCTCGGCCGGCTTCTTGCCGGCGGCGTCGATCAGGTCGAAGCGATCGCCTATCCGCTTCATCATGGCCTTCGGGAAACGCGAATAGATCAGAACCTTGTCGGCCATGTAGGATTCCCCGGGGATCGCTCCCGCTAATTTCAACGCGTTGAACGAAGTCTGTCGGAGCGTCGTGCGCCGACAGACTTCGTTCTCGCTCTTGATGTGTCTACGGGGTTTCGGGCGCGAAAGCATGTGGCGCAGCCGTCATGGCGGGGCGACAGGTTTGCAGGGCTTGCTGCGAACGACATGAAAGCGGCCGCTATTGCGGTCAGGCGACCGCGGCAATATCGGCGGGGATCGTCGAGCGCCGCCCTGCTCTCGCGCGCCGACCTTTCGGCATGCGGCAGCGCGACCTTGGTATCGCGAGGCCTTTCCGGCGTCGCGATCAGTTGTCGGCGCGGGCGTCCAGACCTGCAATGGCCCGCTCGTCCTCGGGCAACCCCAGAAGTTCCTGCAGCACGCGGATATCGGTGCCCGGAAACACCAGGACCTCCCTGGAACGCGCGGCGGACGGCCCGGTCCGCGCGGGACGCTGTTCATTCCTGACGAAGGCGAGAATTTCAGCCATGACACGGCTCCAATTGCTCTTTCCGACGCGCCGAGAGTCGACACGCGTGGATCAAGCTTCGGACCGCTTGGTTAAGGGAGCCTTAAGAGTTTCATCGCATTTGGCGACACACGGCCTGGTCAAACGAAAGGGGCGGAACCGGTCATCCCGATTCCGCCCCCATATCGCCAGTCTGGCTTCAGGCTTAGACGAGCACGGTGCTCGGTTCGACCTTGATGCCCGGACCCATGGTCGAGGACACCGCGACGCGCTGCACGTAAGTGCCCTTCGAGCCGGTGGGCTTCGCCTTGGCGACGGCATCCGCCAGCGCCTTGATGTTTTCGACCAGCTTCTCTTCCGAGAACGAGGCCTTGCCGATGCCAGCCTGCACGATGCCGGCCTTCTCGACGCGGAACTCGACCGAACCGCCCTTGGCACCCTTGACGGCCGAGGTGACGTCCATAGTCACGGTGCCGATCTTCGGGTTCGGCATCATGCCGCGCGGACCGAGCACCTTACCAAGGCGACCGACCAGCGGCATCATGTCGGGGGTAGCGATACAGCGGTCGAAGTTGATTTCGCCAGCCTGCACCTTTTCCACCAGGTCCTCGGCACCGACGACGTCGGCGCCAGCGGCACGGGCTTCATCGGCCTTGGCGCCACGGGCGAACACGCCGACGCGCAGGGTGCGGCCGGTGCCGTTCGGCAGCGAGACGACGCCACGAACCATCTGATCAGCGTGACGCGGATCGACGCCGAGGTTCATCGAGATTTCGATGGTCTCGTCGAACTTCGACTTGGCGCGTTCCTTGATCATCTTGATCGCGTCGGTGATCGTGTAGAGCTTCTCGCGATCGATGCCCTCGCGGGCGGCTTTCAAACGTTTTCCAATTGCCATGATCGTTACCCCACCACCTCGACGCCCATCGAACGGGCAGAGCCCTCAACCATCTTCATGGCCGATTCAATGGTGTCGCAATTCAGATCCTTCATCTTGGTTTCGGCGATCTCGCGCACCTGCGCTTTGGTCACCGAGCCCGCCTTGTCGCGGCCCGGCAGCTTGGAGCCGGACTTCAGATCGGCGGCCTTCTTGATGAAGAAGGACATCGGAGGGGTCTTCAGGGCGAAGGTGAACGAACGATCGGCGAAGATCGTGATCACCACCGGGATTGGGGTGTTCTTTTCTTCCTTCTGCGTCTGCGCGTTGAACGCTTTGCAGAATTCCATGATGTTGAGGCCGCGCTGACCAAGCGCGGGACCGATCGGGGGCGAAGGATTCGCCGCGCCGGCCGGCACCTGAAGCTTCAGGTATCCGGTCACTTTCTTTGCCATGTGTCACTCCTGTTGTGCCGGCCAGGCCGGCGGTTGCAGGTTCCGTGGTTGGGTCGAAAAGCGGCTGGCGACCGCCCTCTTCCTCCCACAGCCTTTTGCGAAGACGTGCTTCGCACTTTCAAACGCAGAATTGCTTCTGCGCTATTGCGATCAGACCTTCTCGACCTGACCGAATTCCAGTTCGACCGGCGTGGCGCGACCGAAGATCGACACCGCCACCTTGACGCGCGAACGCGCCTCGTCGATTTCCTCGACGACACCGGAGAACGATGCGAACGGGCCATCGGCCACGCGGACGTTCTCGCCGATCTCGAACGATACCGACGCCTTCGGGCGCTCCACGCCTTCCTGCACCTGATGCAGGATGCGCATCGCCTCGGGCTCCGAGATCGGCATCGGCTTGTTTTCCGCACCGAGGAAGCCGGTCTCCTTAGGGTTGTTCTTGATCTGATGAAACGCCTCGTCGGTCAGCTTCATCTTTACCAGCACGTAGCACGGGAAGAACTTGCGCTCGGCGTCGATCTTGCGGCCGCGGCGTACCTCGGTGACCTTTTCGGTCGGCACCAGCACCTGCTCGAACAATTCTTCCAGTCCGCGCTGTTTTGCCTGCTCGCGAATGGATTCGGCGACCTTCTTTTCAAAATTCGAATAGGCGTGG
>NZ_JAQGJT010000231.1 GCF_028290495.1 Tardiphaga sp. | reverse complement strand
TTCGAGTATCAAGAACTCCTCTCGCTGTGGCACGGTCAAGTGCTGCGGGGCGGCAATGAGCGTGAGTACCGGCAGGACCGTGTCGTGAAGGTAGCGTGCTTGTCTACTTCGCTCGTCGATAGACATTTGAAGTGCCGCTAGTTCGCCCGCGCGCGCGGCTTCTGCCTGGTTGAACTCACTGATCCGCCGTGCGGTCCGTGAGAGCCCGATTGCGAAGATCGTCCCGATGAGTAGAGTTCCGGCTTGCCGATCAACGAGGCCGATTCCTGCAAGGACCCCCTGTCCGGTGGTAACAGTCCACAGCAGAGTGAGTGCAAACATGATGGCCATGCCGATCCACGCCCAGCCCGATCTGCCGCGAAGGCTGATGCCGAGAAGCAGGAAGGTGTTGGCCCCCAGGTGCCAGGAAGCGTAGCCGGGCCAGCCGCTCGTCGGAAGCTGCCAGGAGACCAGCGCCGTGCTCGCCGCAACCACCGCGACCGTCAGATAGGTCAGGCTCGGCCTGAGCGGATACGGTCCTGGTCGCGTTGACGCGATGATGATGCCGATCACCAGAACGAGCGCGATCCCACACACCCACGGGTTAGCCACGACGTATGACGTGCTCGCGAAGAGGACTATCTGCGTAATGGCGAAAAGTGCGACCAGCAATTGAGTTGCCGGCCCGGTGAGGTTCAGGAGCTGCGCAACATCCGTTCTGGGCGTACCGGTCCGACTATTCTTCACGGTCGCTCCCAGCGCAGGACGACTCGCGTACCGTGCCCGAGTCGCGACACCACATCTGATGAACCGCCGGGCAGTCGGGCCATGCGAGCGCGGATGCTGATCGCGATTCCGAGCCGGCTCGGCGCGATGCGTGAAAGATCAAAGCCACGACCGTCGTCAAGGACCATGACCTCGATGTGATTGCCGTGGACGCTCACGCGCACGGCTCTGTGGAGTTCTTCCCCTGGCGCGGACGCATGCCGAAGCACGTTCCGAAGCGCCTCTGCGAGAGATTCACCGAACGCGCCGCCAACCTCCGCCGGCAGAACGGCATCGTGATTGTCGAGCACGTAGTTGAACTCCGCTTCCGGGTCTATCTCAGTGGTCGTGGCCTGCTGTCGCCAGATGAAGTCCAATACGGTAATCGTGCTTCTTGGCGTCGGATCAGCAGTGAAGTCGGTGATCTGTGCGACAGTCTTGCGGGCTTGGTGGGTGGCTGCCTCGCGCGATTCAGCGCCGTCCTGAGCAGCTATGAGGAGTGTTGCGAGCACGCCATCGTGCATGAGCGCGTCAACGCGGGAGAGTTCCTGAGCCTGCGCGCGTGTCATGGCTACTCGCGTTGCGTTTGCGCTCGCCAAATCCGCCACATTGTCCAGATTGAAGCCTGCTCGGACGGTGACCACCGCGAGCGCCGCGAAAATGGAGTCGAACATCAGCGTGTACAGAGCATCCTGAAGGGGGATCGCGAACGGCTGCGGAGAGGCAAGGTATCGGATCACGATAAGGAGCATGCACGTGGCCACCAGGTAGATCCAGACAAACCGCGCCCGCCATGCAAGGCCAGCCGCGGTAGTTCCGATCGCCGTCGCGCCCAGCACCCACGCGGAATCAGCATCGCCGGGCAATGCTCGACCCGTCATAGCCACCAGCCACGTCGCCATTACAAGAAGCTGTCCCAGCGCGATTCCGCCGGCAATCCTGCGGATGACCACGCCGCTGCACCAGTTCGCAATCAGACCCATGATGAGGGGCAGTCCGAAGACCAGGAACAGCGCTGCCGCATCCCACCAACCAAGAAGAAATTCAGCTTGCGCGAAAATGGCGGGCAGAAGGAGGGCGCCGAACACGATCGAAGCCACGGCGAAGACTCGAGCGACAATCCGCAATATGCGGGTCAGAGAAGGTCCGGGTGGAACTCGCGCAGCGCTCATCGGTCTAGCTCGGGCATTGGCAGAAAACCATCTTCGAGCGCTCGCTTGTAGAGATCGATCTTCGTGTTAGCCGGCCTGCCCGTTCGGGCGTATTTGATCCGAATCCGTTTGACGTAGTCCTCGATAGTCCCCAGAGCCAATCCGGTTCGACTCGCCACGACCTGTGCCTTGTTGCCGTCGGCAAATAGCGTCAGAACTTTCTGTTCCTGCGGACTCAGGTGCGCGTCTCCCAAGGCAGGATCGGAGTCGAGGGCTGCCGCCCAGTCGGTGGAGACGACGGGCCGGCCATGTGCTGCATCGTCGAGCGCGTCCACGAGGACTGTCAGTGGTTCTGACTTGCGGATCACACCGAGGGCACCGGATCGCGCAACGAGACGCACCATGTACGGATTTTCACCGGAGGTGTAAGCCAACACCTGAGCCCCGGCTTGAATGATTTGCTTGACGTTGTTGGCGGGAGATGACCCGTCCGCCAGGCGCAGATCGAGAACTACCAGGTCGACGTCGGGTGTGGCGGCCAGCAATTCATCGACGGTGGACGCAGCCCCAACGAAGATCAGTCCCTCCACCTTCTCTACCGTGGATGCGATGGCGATGGACAGAATCTCGTGGTCATCGACCAGTCCAACCCGGCAGGTCCATTC
>NZ_JAQGJT010000215.1 GCF_028290495.1 Tardiphaga sp. | reverse complement strand
CAGAAACGGCCGCGGCGGCGCCCGCAAGCGCCAGAAAGTCGCGACGTTGAAGCGTCATGGCAAAGCTCCCCTGCTCACCCGGCTTTGAGATTGACCGCCTTGACGATGGCCGCGTTCACCGGGATCTCCGCTTTGACCAGCGCGTCGAGTTCGGCCGAGGTCATCGCCATGGGCTCGACGCCGAGCTTGGCGAGTTTTTCCTTCATGCTGGCGGTGGCAAGCGTCTTTTGCGTCTGCTGGTACAATTTGGCGATGATCGCTTGCGGCGTTTTGGCGGGCACGAAGACGGCGACCCAGAACAGGTAATCGGAATTGGGAAAGCCGGCTTCGAGCGTGGTCGGCACATGCGGCAAAGCGGACGCACGCATCGGCGAACTGACTGCCAGCGCCTGCAGTCTGCCGTCGTTGATAAGCGGCAGCACCAGCGCCATCGGCGCGAAATAAAAATCGACGCGGCCGGTCATGACTTCGGTCACGGCTTCCGGTCCGCCGCGGAACGGGATGTGACTGCCTTCAAAGCCAGCGGAGAGACGCAGACGTTCGGCGCTGAAATGCGTGGCGGTGCCGGCGCCGGCGGAAGCATAGGTCATCGTTCCGTTCTTGGCCTTGGCCGCGGCGACCAGATCCTCGACCGTCTTGAAGCCGGAAGACGGCGCAACCACGAGCACATTCGGCAAATTGCCGAGCGGGATGACGCCGGCAAAATCCGCCACCGGATCGTAACCGATGTTCGGATAGACCGACGAAATAATGGTGTGGGCCGACGAGATCGCCAGCAGCGTGTAACCATCCGGCTCGGCGCGCGCCACGGCGGCGGCGCCCAGCGTGCCGCCTGCGCCGGTGCGGTTTTCGACGACGATGGTCTGGCCGAGATCGGCCGACAACTGGTTGAACACGGTGCGCGGGATAATGTCGGTGGCGCTGCCGGCCGAGAACGGCACGACGGCCTTGATGGTCTTGGCGGGCCATTCCTGTGCTTTGGCAAAGCGCGGTAATACGGGTAGCGCGGCGGCGCCGGCGGCAAGCGACAGAAAATCACGGCGTCGAAGCCTCATGGGCATTCCTCCCCTGATCCGGCACTTTTATGCGCGCCGGTTTTGTTTGTTGGGACAACTTTAGCAGGCTTGTCTTGAGGCTGACAGGGCGGCATCGTGCGGCCTCACGGAGAGGCGTTAGGTCAATGGCGGCGAAGAAGTCAGGCAAGAAATCAGCGGCACTCTGGGACTTCTGGATCGACCGCGGCGGTACCTTCACCGACGTGGTCGGGCGCGCGCCGGACGGCCGGCTGACCGCGCACAAGCTGCTGTCGGAAAATCCCGAGGCCTATACCGACGCCGCCGTGCAGGGCATTCGCGACCTGCTCGGCTTGAAATCCGGCGAGCCGATCCCCGCCGGCCGCGTCGGCGCGGTAAAGATGGGCACCACTGTCGCCACAAACGCGCTCTTGGAGCGCAAGGGCGACCGCACGCTGTTGCTGATCACCAAGGGCTTCCGCGACGCGTTGAAGATCGGATACCAGGCGCGGCCCAAAATCTTCGCGCTCGAAATCATCAAGCCCGATCTCGTCTACGAGCGTGTCGCCGAAGTCGACGAGCGTGTCCGCGCCGACGGCACCGTCGAGCGCGAGCCCGATCTCGAAGCGGTGCGCGCCAATCTCGCAGCGGCCAAGGTTGATGGCATAGATGCGGTAGCCATCGTGCTGATGCACGCCTATCGCTTTCCTGAACACGAGCAGCGCATCGCGAAGCTCGTGCGCGAGATGGGCTTCGGCCAGGTCTCGGTCAGCCACGAAGTGTCGCCGCTGATCAAGCTGGTCGGCCGAGGCGACACCACAGTCGTCGACGCCTATCTCTCGCCGATCCTGCGGCGCTATGTGGCGAAGGTCGACACCGCGCTCGACGCCAAGAGTTCGCAGGCGCGGCTGATGTTCATGATGTCGTCGGGCGGGCTGACGGCGGCCGAACTGTTCCAGGGTAAGGACGCGATTTTGTCCGGCCCGGCCGGCGGCGTCGTCGGCATGGCGGAAACCGGACGGCAGGCCGGATTCGACCGCCTTATTGGATTTGATATGGGCGGCACCTCGACCGACGTGTCGCATTTCGATGGCGAATACGAACGCACGTTCGAGACAGAAGTCGCGGGCGTACGGATGCGCGCACCAATGATGCTCATTCATACCGTCGCCGCCGGCGGCGGCTCGATCCTGCATTACGACGGCGCACGCTTTCGCGTCGGGCCGGACAGCGCCGGCGCCAATCCGGGGCCGAAGTGTTATCGCCGCGGCGGACCGCTGGCGGTGACCGACGCCAACGTCATGGCGGGCAAATTGATCGCCGATTTTTTCCCGAAGATTTTCGGCCCCGCTCAGGACCAGCCGCTCGACGAAGCGTCGGTGAAAAGCGCCTTCGACGACCTCGCCAAGGACGTCGGCATGAAGCCGCAAGAAATCGCCGATGGCTTCATCAAGATCGCCGTCGAGAACATGGCCAATGCGATCAAGAAGATCTCCGTGCAGCGCGGTTACGACGTAACCCGTTACGCACTCAACTGCTTCGGCGGCGCCGGCGGACAGCACGCCTGCCTCGTCGCCGACGCGCTCGGCATGACGAAGGTGCTGATCCACCCGTTCTCGTCGCTGCTGTCGGCCTACGGCATGGGCCTTGCCGACATCCGCGCCACGCGCGAACAGGCTATCGAGCTGCCATACGGGGCGAAGGCGCTGGCCGCGCTCACCAGAACCGCCAAGCGCATCGGCAAGGTGGTGAAGGACGAAGTCGCCGGCCAGGGCGTACCTGCGGCCAAGATCAAGGTCTTCGTGCGCGCGCATATTCGCTACGCCGGCACCGATACGGCGCTGACGGTCAATGCCGCCACCCTGCCCGCCATGCAGCGCGCCTTCGAGAAAGCACACAAGGCGCGCTTCGGCTTCATCGACCGCAACAAGCAACTCGTCATCGAAGCCGTCTCGGTTGAAGCCGTCGGCGGCGGCGCCAAGTTCAACGAAAAGACAGCGCGGCGCTCCAAAACCGCATTGCCCAAGCCGGCGCGGCGCACGCAGTTCTTCTCGAACGGCGCCTGGCACAAGGCCAATGTCTATACCCGCGACCAGTTGAAGCCCGGCAGCAGGGTCAAGGGCGCGGCCATCATCATCGAGCCGCACCAGACCATCGTGGTCGAGCCGGGCTGGCAGGCCGAACTGACGGCCAAGAACCATCTGGTGCTCAACCGCACCAGGGTGCTCAAGCGCACTTATGCCATCGGCACGCATGCCGACCCGGTGATGCTGGAAGTGTTCAACAACCTCTTCATGTCGATCGCCGAGCAGATGGTCGTGTCGCTGCAGAACACCGCCTACTCCGTCAACATCAAGGAGCGGCTGGA
>NZ_JAQGJT010000012.1 GCF_028290495.1 Tardiphaga sp. | reverse complement strand
CGGCGTCGTCCGCATCGGCCGCATAGGGCTGCCCGTTCTCGTCCACCCGGCCCGGAATGTGGGTGGTACCCAGTCACGATACCGCCCTGACCTCGCCGAACAGATTGTCGAGCACGTAGCGCCAGTGGCAGACCATGTCGAGAATCATGCCGCCGCCGTCCTCGGCGCGGTAGTTCCACGACGGCCGCTGTGCTTCCTGCCAGTCGCCCTCGAACACCCAGTAGCCGAACTCGCCACGCACCGAGAGCATGCGGCCGAAGAAGCCGCTATCGCGCAGCATCGCCAGCTTCTTCAGGCCCGGCAGGAACAGCTTGTCCTGCACGGTGCCGTGCTTGAGGCCCTTCGCATTGGCCTTCTGGATGACGTCGAGCGCCGCAGCGAGGTTGGTCGCGATCGGCTTCTCGCAATAGATATGCTTGCCGGCCGCGATCGCCTTGTTGAGCAGACCCGGACGCGCCTGCGTGGTGGCGGCATCGAAGAAGATGGTGTCGTTCTTGTCTTCCAGCGCCTTGTCGAGATCGGTAGTCCAGCGATCGATGCCGTACTTTTTGGCTAGGCCTTCGATCTTCTCGGCGTTGCGGCCGACCAGGATCGGATCCGGCATCATGCGGTCGCCGTTCTTCAGCGTCACGCCGCCCTGCGCGCGGATCGCGACGATGGAGCGCACCAGATGCTGGTTGAGGCCCATGCGGCCGGTGATGCCGTTCATGATGATACCGAGGCGGTGGACAGCCATAGTCAGTTCTCCTGCAGGATTTTTGTTCTGGGGCGCTGGAGCGGCGACAGCGCCGTCCAGTCCGGATGGGCGCCGGATGCGAATCCGGCAGAGGTCAGCGATCCCGTCAGGAGATCGCCGTCGTGAATTTTCAACCGGATGACATCGTCGGCGTCGCGGCCATACAGATCGGGATGCGCTTTCAGGAAGGCTTCGGCCTCCGCTGCGGGCGCTTCACCGAAGCCGTCCACATAGTGATGTCCGTTGCGCTCGGCGTGCGTGACGCCGATCAGCGCGCCGAGCGCCAGATCCTGCTGCACACCGAGCCCGGCCTGACAGGTGAGATCCTCGCCGGTGATGAAGTAGCGTTCGCCGCCGTCGCTCCACTTCGCGGCCCGGACGGCATTGACGATCGACTTGTAAAATCCCTTGCAGGACTTCGACGAGATGCCGCGATAACCGAGCGCCTTGGCCGCCGGGAACGCGTCCCAGGAATCGTCGGCCTCATCGATGATGAAGTTGCGCGATGACAGGCGGCCCAGCGGCGACGACCGCGTGGTGTCGCGCGGCATCGGCTGCTCGATGTACAGCAGCTTTGAGGCGATCGGCTTTAACGCGGCATCGTGGTCCAGGCGCTCGACCAGCGCGCCGAGCGCATTCAGGTCAGCATATTGCTCGTTGGCATCGAGCGTCACCTGATAGTCATAGGGCAGCGCGGTGAGCGCCTGGCCGATCCTTGTCAGGCGCGCCGCGTCGGCTTCCGGATCGCCATTCATTTTCAGCTTGAAATAGCGGGCGCCGCTGTTCTCTTCGCTATCGGCGACGCCGCCCTTACCTTCAATGAGGTCATCTAGGCCGACGGTGTGACGCAGCGCGACGCGCGCGAGCGGCTGGCGGCCCGTGAGAAACGCCGCGATGTCGTCATCTCCGATATCCGGTGCCAGCCGCGCGGTGAGCCCCACCACATTGCCGGCCAACCCGTCGAAGAGGTTCAGCCCGAGACCGCGCAGCAAGGCGTCGAGCACAGCCTTGTCGATTTCGGCAGGACCGAAGGCCGCCGCCAGCGGCGGAATGTCGGCCTTCGCGCAGGCGGCGATCTGGTCATTGATGCAGGCGGCATGCAGGCCGAATGCCGAAATGAAACCGGACTGCGCGCGGTACAGGTCGCGCGCGATCAGCAGCGACTGTCGGAGTTCATCGACGGTTTCGTCGATATCGAGATGCGGCCGCTTGTCGAACCATTTCGGCACCATCAGCTCGGCGCTGGCGCCGGTGAACACGCCCTTGCCTTCGACCTCCAGTTCCACCCGCACGAAAGCCTGCGGCGCCGCATGGACCGTCACCGCGCCAAAGCGGAACGGCCGCACGAACGCCACCGGGCGTTCATACAGCGCGATCTCGCGCAGGGCGATGCGGGGAACCGACATGACGGTTTGCCTTAGTCCAGCGCGCTCTGGGTGAAGAAGTGCTTGCGGATCCGCGCCACCAGTTCGGTGAACACCGGATTCGCCATCGCATCCAGGTTGCGTTCGCGGCCGAGCGGCACATCGTAGATCGCGGCGATCCCGCCGGGGCGTTCGGTCATCACCAGCACCTTGTCGGCGAGGAACACCGCTTCCGGAATCGAATGGGTGATCAGGAGCACCGTCTTGCCGGTCTCGCGCTGGATGCGCGACAACTCGACATTCATCTTCTCGCGCGTCATGGCGTCGAGCGCGCCGAACGGCTCGTCCATCAGCATGATCTTGGGATCGTGCACCAGCGCACGGCAAATCGAGGCGCGCTGCTGCATGCCGCCGGAGAGCTGCCACGGCAGCTTCTTCTCGAAACCTTCGAGGCCGACCATCTTGAGCAGCGATTTCGCCCGGTCGAGGAACTTTTCGCGCGGCAGCTTTTTCATATCGATCGGCAGCATGACGTTCGACAGGATATTACGCCACGGCAGCAGCAGCGCGTTCTGGAACACGATGCCGACATCGCCATGCGGCTCCGTGACCTTCTTGCCCTCGACCAGTATCTCGCCGGTCGATGGCGCCAGCAGGCCGGAGATCATCTTCAACAGCGTGGACTTGCCGCAGCCCGACGGGCCGACGATGACGAAGAACTCGCCATCATTGATATGGAAATCCAGCGGCCGCAGCGACGGCACGTCGCCGTCGCGCGTCCGGTAGGTCTTGGACACGCCGGAGATGGTGATCCCCGACGTATCGTTGACGGCAGCTTGCTCTGACACGACGCGAAGATGTGCGGTCACTGGTTCCACGCTCATGGCCTTCATCGCTGCGTTCATCAAATCGGTCCTGTCAGTTCGAAATCGTATTCGTCATTGCGAGGAGCACTTGTGACGAAGCAATCCAGCCTTCGCTTGTGGCCATCTGGATTGCTTCGCCCGACGAAACTGGCGGGGCCAGTTTCGTCGGCTCGCAATGACGAGTTGGTGGTTACTTCGGCAGATAGTCGTTGGTGTAGAACGCCTTCGGATTGTCCTTGGCCTTGGCTTCGAGCCCGCCATATTCGACCATCAGTTCCACCGAGTCCTTCATGTTCTGATCGGTGACCTGGAACGGGCGGAGGCTTTTGGTTTCCGGCGTGCGGTACAGCGGAATGGTCAACTCAAACCCCTGCGTCAGCGTCTCGATCTTGCCGCCCTTGGGGTTGGCATCGAGGATCGACTGCGCCGCTCCCTTGGCATCCTTCTCCGCGGCTTCCACGGCCTTGGTGGTGGCCGACATGAAGCGCTTCACGAGGTCCGGATTGGCCTTGGCGTAGTCGGTGTTGGTGATGATGCCCGACGACACCAGATGGATGCCGTAATCAGCGAACTTGATCGGGTAGACGTCCTTGCCAGTGGCGTCCTTGATCTTCATCGACTGGTCCATCACGTAGCCCAGCAGCAGGTCCGCCTGACCGTTGATGACGGCGTTGAGCTTGGTCTGGCCATCGCCGGCGACGGTCTTGAAGTCGGATTCCTTGAGGCCCGTCTTCTTCAGGAACAGCGGCCAGATCTGGGTCATCGAATCCGCCGGCGTGATCGCCACGGTCTTGCCCTTGATGTCGTCCGGCTTCTTGATGTTCTTGTCGACGAAGCCCATCACCGACATCGCCGAGGTCTGCAGCAGCACGCCGGTGGCCACCACCGGGGCGCCCTTGACGGCGGCGCGCATCATGGTGGGGACGTCGACGTAACCGAAATCCACGGTCTTGGCGGCGACGGCCTGGACGGTCGCGGCGGAACCGCGGCCTTCCTGGATCTCAAGATCGATGCCTTCGGCGGCATAGATGCCCTTGGCCTTGCCGTAATAGAACGGCGCGTGCTCGCCGTAGACGTACCAGTTCAGCATCAGCACGACCTTGTCGGCGGCGGCAGCCGGCGTCACGGTGGCGACCGAAGTCCAGATCAAGGCGGTCGATAAAGCGGTAACCCATTTCAGCATGTTAGCCTCCCGTTGAAAGTGATCCGGCCCTTGAGTGAACCGTTTGTTTTGCGTTTTACGTTTTACGCTTTTGCACCTGACCTAAGCCGCGAGAACGAAGTCCGCGCGCTGGCTGACATGCCAGGGAATGGCGAAGCGTTCGATGCGGTCGACCAGCCAGAACAGGACGACGCCGAGCAGCGCAAGAATAACCAGCGCAGCAAACATCGTCGGCAGATCGAAGGTGCCGATCGAGCGCTGCAGCACGTAGCCAATGCCGGAATTCGAGCCGACGAATTCGCCGACCACCGCGCCGACGACGGCGAGCGTGACCGACACCTTGAGGCCGGAGAAGATTGCCGGCAGCGCGTGCGGCAGGTTGACGGCGCAGAACACGCTGATGCGGCTGCCCTTCATCGCGCGCGCCAGATCGACCATGTCGGGATCGACCGACTTGAAGCCCTGCACCGCGGAGACGACCACCGGGAAGAAACCCAGCAGGAACGCCGCGATGATTTTCGGCACGATGCCGAAACCGAACCACACCACGAACAGCGGCGCGATGGCCACTTTGGGAATCGACTGCGAGAACACCAGCAGCGGATAGACGTAGCTCTCCACCGTCTTCGAGCCGGCGATCAACATCGCCACGGGAATGCCGAACAGCGCCGACAGCAGGAAGCCGACGATGGTCGCCTGCGTGGTCGGCCAGGTCTGGCTGAGCAGTTCGGGCCAGTCGGTCCACAGCACCTTCACGACATCGCCGGGCGCCGGAATTTGATAGGCCGGGATGTGGAACAGCCGGATCGCCAGATCCCACGCCACGATGATCATGATCAGCAGAAAAAACGGCCGAAGCCACGGGGCATTCAGCAGCCTGGCTGCGGCTCCCTGGCGCTTGGTCTCACTCACGCTTCTCTCCCGGTTACCGTCTTTGCGGTCGCAATTTAACTTGTTGGATAAATACTAGCCATGCCGCTCCCAATGTCAATTGGCCGCTTCGCTAGCAAAAATTACGCAGCAATATCAGGCGGGTTGCCGGCTCGGCGGGCGTGTCGCGGGCGGCTTCGGCAACAGGAACTCGGCAACGGACCGGCCGGTCAGCGCCGCCAGGATGAGCGCCACCATGTGTGCGAGTCGCTCATCCTTCGCCGGTTGGGCGAGCAGATCGCGGCCGAAAATCACGCTCAGCGTGGCGTTGTTGGAGAGATAGAAAAAGCTCAGCCCGGCGATCGAAATATACAGCTGCACCGGGTCCATCGCGACTTTGAAGTCGCCGCTGGCGACGCCGCGGTTGACGACGGTGCGGATCATTTCGACGAACGGCGAATGCATCGACTTGATCTTGTCGGAGCGCTTCAGGTGCTTGGCGCGCTCAAGATTCTCGGTGTTGAGCAGCGCGAGGAATTCCGGGTTACGGAGAAAATAGTTCCAGGTGAAGGCGATCAGGCTTTCGATGGCGTCGGGCGGATCGAGATGTTCGAGGTCGAGCGTGCGTTCCTCGACGCGAATCTGCTCGTAGGCGCCTTCCAGCACGGCGAGATAGAGGTCATCCTTCTTGCCGACATGGTAATACAGCATGCGCTTGTTGGCGCCCGCCTCCGCCGCGATCCGGTCGACCCGCGCGCCAGCCAGTCCATGCCGGGAAAATTCCTTCTTCGCGGCTTGCAGGATGCGGATCCGCATGCCCTCGGGATCGCGCTGCCACTTCAGTGCCTTCTTGGTCGATGCGGCTTTTACTTTGGGCAAATCGGTGACCTGTCGCTCGATAATAGGCATGATAATAGGCTTGGACGACGCGAAGTATCGTCGGATGTAGCACGCAGGCGCGGCGTTGAGAACGCGCGATCTCGGGACGGCGTGCGCAATGGCCTTTTGCGCGCATCCTCGCTATCACTGCGGCACTCAATCGGAACCGCCTGTGCCTGCCCTCATCGCTGATCCCCTGTTCTACGCCGCAGCGGTCCCTGCGGTCATCCTGCTCGACCTGTCAAAGGGCGGCTTTTCCGGCGTCGGCACTGCCGCGACGCCGCTGCTGGCCCTGTACCTGCCGCCGCTGGAAGCCGCAGCCCTGATCCTGCCGGTACTGATCATCCAGGATCTGATCTCGATCTATGTCTATCGCCGCGACTGGGATGCCTCGAATCTGAAGATCCTGCTGCCCGGCGCGGTCCTGGGCATGGCGTTGGCGTGGCTTTTGGCCTCGCATATTTCCGACAATGCCGTGCGGCTACCATCGGCCTGATCGGCGTGGCCTTCGTCTTCAACGTCTGGCTCAAGCGCGCCGAAACACTGCCGCAGCGGATGGGACCGGCGGCCGGCGCATTCTGGGGCACGGTGACCGGCTTCACCTCGTTCATGACACAGGCCGGCGGCCCGCCGTTCCAGGTCTACGTGCTGCCGCAACGCCTGCCGAAGCTGGTGCTGGTCGGCACCACCACGATCTTCTTTGCGGTGGTCAACGCACTGAAGATCGTGCCGTACTTTTTTCTCGGGCAATTTTCCTCGGCGAATTTCACGACGTCGCTGGCGCTGCTGCCCGCCGCCATCGCCGCGAATTTCGCCGGCATCTGGCTGGTCCGCAACACGCCGACCGGGCTGTTCTACAAAATTGCCTACGCGCTGCTGCTGGTGATCTCGCTGCTGCTGTGGCAGGGCGTGGTGGAATTGCGGAAGTAACTACGGAACGGCCTTCGCCGCGCGCTGCACCAGCAATGTCGGCACGCCGCAAGTGCCGCTGCGCAGGCTGATCACGCGGGTGCCGGGCTTGCGGCCGTCGCGCACCTCGGAGACATCGATACCGGCGGCGACGAGGCGCGAGCGTGTCGCCTCGGCATTCTCGATACGCCAGCTCAAGCCCCACAGTCTGTCGCGCGTCTTGTCGGCCGCGGCGTCTGGCCGGTGCACGAGTTCGACGATCAGGTCGCCGCAACGGAAGAACATCAGCTGGCCCCAATCCGGACGAGAACGATCCAGCGCCATGTCGAGACCGAGCCGCGCGCCGTACAACGCCGCGCCGCGCTCAGGATCCTGCGTCGCGATCACGACGTGGTCGAGCCCCGTGACGGGCGCGTCACCACTGGCCGGCGAAAGCGGACGCGGCTGAGCCAGTTCGAGAAAGAAATGGCGCACGCCGCGAGTCGCATCGGTGGTGGCACGGGTGCGCTTCCACGACAGCGACGCGCCGCTGGCGAGATCGCGGCTTTCCACCTCTGCAATGGCATCCGGCTTCAGCGCCAGCCGGTCGAGCCGGCGGTGCATCTTGCCGATATCCCTGGTTTGAAAGCACATGCTGGCGAGGCCCTCGCCTTGCGCTTTCAGCACGGTACGGATGCGTTCGGCAGCAGGCCCCTCGCCGTCGGGCGCCATCAATTCCAGGCTCATATTGTCGAGCGTGAACAGAACCGTGGCCGCGCCATCGCTGCGGCTGCGCCATGACGGCGTCCGCGCAAACAGCGCCTGATAGGCGGCAACGCCGGCATCGAGATCGCCCAGCAGGACGACGATGTGATCCAGTCCGGTGATCATGGAAACAGGCCACGCGTGTTCTTGGCCGCGCGCACCTTCTCGACGCCGATCGCCATCGCAGCGGTCCGGTGCGGGATGCGATCGACCTTGGCGCGCATCACCATCGCATCAAAGGCGCGGTCAAGGATTTGATATTCCCGTCGCATGACTTCCTCTTCTTCCCAGAACAACTGCTGCAGATCCTGCACCCACTCGAAGTAACTGACCACCACGCCACCGGAGTTGCACAGGATGTCCGGCAGCAGGAAGATTTCATCCTGCCGTTTTTCCAGCACCAGATCGGCCTCGGGCGTGGTCGGGCCGTTGGCGCCTTCAGCCAGTACCCGACAGCGCAGTTTCTCGGCCATCGGGCCATCGATGGCGCGCTCCATCGCCGCGGGCACCAGCACGTCGCAGGCCAGCGTGAAGATGTCGGCCGGGTCGCATTGCAATTCGGTGGAGAAGCCCTTGATGCTGCCGTGCTCCGCGGTGTGGCGCATCAGCGCGGGGATATCGAGCCCGGTCTTGCTGTACAGCGCGCCGGTGTGATCGCTCACCGCGATGACCTTCAGCCCGAAACGGTGCAACTCCAGCGCCGCATAGGAGCCGACATTGCCAAAACCCTGGATAATCGCGGTGGCGCCGTTGAGATCGATCGCCAGCTCCCTGAGCACCCGCCGGGCGAGATGGGCGACGCCGCGCCCGGTCGCCTCGCGCCGTCCCATCGTGCCGCCGGAGGCCACCGGCTTGCCGGTGACGATCTCGGTGACGGTACGGCCCTGATACATCGAATAGGTGTCCATGAACCAGGCCATGACCTGTTCGTTGGTGCCCATGTCCGGCGCCATCACGTCGGTATGCGGGCCGACGAACGGGATCATCTCCTGCATGTAGCGGCGCGACAGCGCCTCCAGTTCGCGCTTCGAGATCGCCGTCGGATCGACCGCGATACCGCCTTTGGCGCCGCCGTAGGGCAGCCCGACCAGCGCGCATTTCCAGCTCATCCAGATCGCCAGTGCGGCGACCTCGCCGAGATCGACGCTTTTGGCGAAGCGCGTGCCGCCCTTGGTGGGACCGAGGGTGAGGTGATGCTGCACCCGGTAACCCTCATAGACCGCGATGGTGCCGTCATCGCAATGGATCGGACACGATACGACGATGGCGCGCTTGGGCATCAGCAGCCGGTCTCGCTCGTCGATCGGGATCGCCAGATGGTCGGCAATGACGCCAAACTGGTTGACCGCCATCTCGAACACCGGACCGGAATACACCGTCATCGCCGCCTCCTCTGGTGCAATTATTGCTTATCGGACGTCGCACAGGTCATGTCGGCCGGGCACGGCGGTTGAAGCCGTGCACGGGGAAAATTTCCGCGATGCACAATTCGGTAGCCGCCATCCCATCGGCTGCTAAAGTGGCACGGCGATGGCCCAGAAACGTGATGGATCGGGCCATCATCTCGGGAGACGGACAGGCACATGCAGGCTCTCTTCATCGGACAGACCTATATCGACGTCACCTTCATCACCGACCATATGCCGACTGGCGACGAGAAGCACGTCGCCACGGACTACGCGGTGTCATTCGGCGGCAATGCCGTCACCGCCGCGTTCTGCTGCGCCAAGCTCGGCATCGTGCCCGACCTGATCGCCACCGTGGCCAATGACTGGCTCGGCCGCATGTTCATGGATATGTCGGCGAAATACAGCATCGAGATTCACCCGCGCAAGGTCGCCAGTTCGTCGCTGTCCTTCATTATGCCGAAGGACGGCAAGCGCGCCATCGTGCGCTGCCGCGACGACGAACATATCCACCCCTTCCCACTGCTCAACCTCGGCCATTGCCGTGCGCTGCACGTTGACGGCCATCAGCCGGACGCCGCGATCCACTACGCCAAGCTGTGCCGCGAAGCCGGCATCCTCACCTCGCTCGACGGCGGCGGCATGCGCACCAACACCCATGAGCTACTCGAATTCATCGACGTTGCCATCGTCGCCGAGCGATTGTGCGAGCAGATGGACCTCACGCCGGAGAAGATGCTGGATTATCTCAAGAGCCGCGGCTGCCGCGTCGGTGGCATCACACAGGGCGAGCGCGGGCTGCTGTGGTACGACGAAACCGGCGCAGTGCACACGCTGCCGGCGCTGGCCATCCCGCGCGCGCGCGTGCTGGATACCAATGGCGCAGGCGACGTGTTCCACGGCGCCTACGTGTATTCGTACCTCGCCAATCCGTCGCATAGCTGGGCCGAGCATTTCGTCTTTGCCCGCGCGGCATCAACCTACAAGATCCAGAAACTCGGCAACGAAGCGGGATTACCGACGCTGTCGGATATCGCGAGCGTGCGCCAGGAATTCGCGCCGGCGTAAGCGATGGGAAAAATCATCGTCGCAGGCAGCATCAACATGGATGTGGTCGTCACCGCCGACCGCCATCCGGCGATCGGCGAGACGATCGCCGGGCATGAGGTGCTGTTTTTCCCGGGCGGCAAGGGTGCGAACCAGGCCGTGGCTGCCGCGAAACTCGGCGCGACGACGACCTTGATCGGCTGTACCGGTGCCGATGCCTTCGGGCATGAAGCGCGAGCGTTTCTCGCGGCGCAGGGCATCGATCTCGCAAACATCCGCGAAGTGGCCGGCGTCGCTACCGGCACCGCCATCATCACGGTCGCCGCCGCCGACAACACCATCGTTGTCATTCCCGCTGCCAATGCGCGGGTCAGCCCCGCCGATGTCAGCGCCGTCACGCTGGCGCCCGGCGACGTCGCCGTGAGCCAGTTCGAAATCCCGCTGCCCGCCGTCACCGCCTTCTTCGTCCATGCCCGCACCGCCGGAGCGACGACGATCCTCAATCCGGCGCCGGCGATGACCTTCGAGCGCAAACTGCTCGAGTTCGTCGATGTGCTGATCCTCAATGAAACCGAGCTTGGAATTCTGGCGGGGACCGAATTGCGCAGCACCGACGAAGACGCCCGCTTCATCGATGCGGCACGAAGCCTGCAGATCGCCGGCAAGCCATCGATCTGCGTCACGCTGGGCAAGCGCGGCGTGATCGCTTTGGTCGATGGGCAGGTCCTCACTGAGCCGGCACGTGTCGTTGACGCAATCGATACCACCGGCGCCGGCGACTGTTTTGTCGGTGCAATCGCCGCCCGGTTGGCAGCGGGCGATCCCCTGCAGAGCGCGCTCGGCTACGCTATCGCCGCCGCATCGATCTGCGTGCAGCGGATCGGCGCAGGACCATCGATGCCGACCGCGGCTGAAGTGACGGCTGTGCTCAAAGAAGTCCGAGCATGAGGCCTTCGTCTTTCCCCCCGTCGTTGCGGGAGAGGGGCGAATGAAGAAGAACTACACTTTCCCACCTCACGCTCCTGTGTCATCGCCCGGCTTGACCGGACGATCCAGTAAACACAGGCGTCAGTGCTTCATCACGAGCGACTGTGTTTACTGGATCCCCGCATGCGCGGGGATGACAACGGAGTTTTGTGGCGTTACGCCTTGCCTTCGCGCGTCATGAAGTCGAAATCGCAGCCGTCGTCGGCCTGCAGGATCGTGCTGTGGAACAGATGCGCGTAGCCGCGCTTCGCCCAGTCGGGCGTCACGGCCGCCGGCAATGCGGCCTGGCGCTTGGCCATTTCGGCGTCGTCGATCAGGAGGTCGATGCTGCGCGCGGCGACATCGAGCCGGATCATGTCGCCGTTTTGCACCAGCGCCAGCGGCCCGCCGACCGCGCTCTCCGGCGTGATGTGCAGCACGATGGTGCCGAACGCGGTGCCGCTCATGCGCGCATCCGAAATCCGCACCATGTCCTTGACGCCTGCGCGCGCCAGCTTCATCGGAATCGGCAGATAGCCCGCCTCCGGCATGCCCGGCGCGCCCTTCGGCCCGGCATTGCGCAGCACCAGCACGTCGTCGGCCGTGACATCGAGATCGGGGCTGTCACAGCGCAGTGTCATGTCCTCGACGGACTCGAAGACCACCGCGCGGCCGGTGTGCTGCAACAGCTTCGGCGAGGCCGCCGAATGCTTGATCACCGCGCCGCGCGGCGCGAGATTGCCGTGTAGCACGGCCATCGCGCCTTCGGGCTTGATCGGATTGCTGCGCGAGCGGATCACGTCCTGCCCCGGCACGTCCTCGGCATTGGCGACGATCTCGCGCAACGTCGCGCCCGACACCGTCTTCGCATCGAGGTCGATCAGGTCGCCTAGCTGCGCCATCAGCTTCGGCACGCCGCCGGCATGGTGAAAATGCTCCATGTAGTGATCGCCTGAAGGCTTCAGATCGATCAGCACCGGCACTTCGCGGCTGAGTTCGTCGAAAGCGGCCAGATCGATGCGATGCACCGAGCGGTTGGCCATCGCAGTGAGATGAATCAGGCCGTTGGTCGAGCCGCCGATCGCCTGCAGCACGACCTGCGCATTTCGGAACGAGGCTGGCGTGAGAAATTCGCTCGGCTTCGGGCCCTTGTTCTTCGCCATCTCGGCGGCGACACGGCCGCTGGCTTCGGCGGAGCGAAAACGCTCGGCATGGGGTGCGGGAATCGTCGCGCTCATCGGCAGCGACAGGCCCATAGCCTCGGTGATGCAGGCCATCGTGCTCGCGGTGCCCATCACCATGCAGGTGCCGACCGACGGCGCGAGGCGCGCATTGACCGCGTCGATCTCCTGCTGGTCGATTTCGCCCGCACGGAACTTGCCCCACATTCGCCGGCAATCCGTGCAGGCGCCCAGCACCTCGCCCTTGTGATGACCGACCACCATCGGTCCCACGGGAATCACCACCGTCGGCAGATCCGCGGAGATCGCCGCCATGATCTGCGCCGGCAGCGTCTTGTCACAACCGCCGATCACGATCACCGCATCCATCGGCTGGGCGCGGATCATCTCTTCGGTATCCATCGCCATCAGGTTGCGCAGATACATCGAGGTCGGATGCGCAAAGCTCTCGCCGATCGAAATGGTCGGAAACACCATCGGCAGCGCGCCGGCCAGCATCACGCCGCGCTTGGCGGCCTCGATGATCTGCGGCGCGTTACCGTGGCAGGGATTGTAATCGCTGTGGGTGTTGGTGATGCCGACGATCGGCCGGTCCAGCGCATCGTCGGAATAGCCCATCGCCTTGATGAAGGCCTTGCGCAGGAACAGTGAGAAGCCAGCGTCGCCGTAGCTGGTGAGTCCCTTGCGCAATCCGTCGGCCATGTCGCGTATCCCGTCGCTCGTTGTTTTGAACGTTTCTTATGAAGCGGCCAAAATCCTTGTCAATCGTTGAACACGGTACACAGGATCCTCATCCTGAGGAGCGGTTGTCTTCAACCGCGTCTCGAAGGATGGCCCCACACGCCGCCATGGTTCGAGACGCGCGCGAGAGGCGCGCTCCTCACCATGAGGACAGGGGATCTATTCCGGTGCCCAGACACTGTTCTGGTCGGCATCGAATTCGAGGCTGCAGAACGCGCCGCCCTGATAAAAATCGGCGACCGGATCGGCGGGCATCTTCGCCTGCTCGGCCATCGCGTGCGCGCGGTGATCCTCGGCACGGCCGATCGGGCGATAGCCCAGTTCGTAGGCGCGGGAATTGTCCCACCAGGCGCGCTCGTTATAGGACGCGCCATACAGCACCTCGAAATGGATGTCGGGATGCTCCAGCCCGATGCGGCAGAGCTGCACGAGGTCTTCCGGCTTCAGCCAGATCGACAGGCGGCGCTGGTCGAGCGGCTGGTCACCGAAATTGCCAATCCGCACGCAGGTCACACTTAATCCGTGCTTGTCCGCATAGAGTGCGCCGACCGCCTCGCCAAACACCTTGCTGACGCCGTAGCGGCTGTCCGGCCGCGCGGTGACGTCGGTCCCGATCCGGCTGTGGCGCGGATAGAAGCCCATCGTGTGGTTGGAGGATGCAAACACCACGCGCTTGACGCCCTTCTTCCGCGCGGCTTCGAACAGGTTGTAGGTGCCGATGATGTTGGCCTGCAGGATGGTGTCCCACGGACCCTCCACCGAGAAGCCGCCGAAATGCAGGATGCCGTCAACGCCCTCGCAGATCGCTTCGACCGAAGCGAGGTCGGCCAGATCGGCCTGCCTGAAGTTCTCTTTGGATGAGAGATTTGCCGGCGGCGTGAGATCGCTCAGCACGAGATCCGGATAGATCGCCGGCAACAGTTCGCGCAACCGCGTGCCGACGCCCCCCGACGCGCCGGTCATCAAGATCCTTGGCATGGCGTCCCCTGTGTTTTTGGTGTGTTGCCGCGAGTATGGCGCGGTGGCGATGGTGCGGCAAGAGAGCTTCCCTCTCCGCTGTCATCGTCCGGCTTGACCGGCAACGACAACTGAGGTCGCGGTGGCCGTCCGCTTGCTGACCGTTCATACCAATGTTAGCAACGACGTCAGAGGAAACGACGAAATCGAGAACAGCAAATGTCCGATAGTCCTGCACCGCGCCCTGGCTGGGCGCCTTCGACGTATTATCCGGACC
This sequence comes from Tardiphaga sp., assembly GCF_028290495.1. GTDB lineage: Bacteria > Pseudomonadota > Alphaproteobacteria > Rhizobiales > Xanthobacteraceae > Tardiphaga. The sequence continues at coordinate 956 of NZ_JAQGJT010000012.1, read as the reverse complement.
CCGCGATTCACGCGCTCGATCCGCGCTTCGAGAAATACTGGATCAAGCTCGCGGCGGTCGAGCGCATCGCGACCGGGCTGCGCTGGGCCGAGGGACCGGTGTGGTTCGGCGACGGCCGCTATCTGTTGTGCTCGGACATTCCCAACAATCGCATCATCCGATGGGACGAGGAGACCGGCGCGGTCAGCAACTATCGAAAACCCTCGGACTACGCCAACGGCGCCACGCGCGACAGGCAGGGCCGCCTGGTCTCGTGCGAGCATGGCGGCCGCCGCGTCATCCGCACCGAATATGACGGCAGCATCACTGTGCTGATGGATCGCTATGAGGGCAAGCAGCTGAACTCGCCGAATGATGTGGTGGTGAAATCCGACGGCTCGATCTGGTTCACCGACCCGCCGTTCGGCCTGATGAGCGACTACGAAGGCAACAAGGCGTCGTCCGAGATCGGGCAGAACGTCTATCGCATCGACGGCGAGACGCTTCAGCCCACGATCGTCGCCGACGACGTGCTGGGCCCCAACGGGCTGTGCTTTTCACCTGACGAGAAGCTGCTCTACATCGTGGAATCCCGCGGCGCGCCGAACCGCAAGATCCTGGCTTATAACGTGGCGGCGGATGGCAAGAGCATCAGCGGCAAGCGCGTGCTGATCGATGCCGGCCCGGGCACGCCGGACGGCATGCGCTGCGACATCGACGGCAATCTGTGGTGCGGCTGGGGCATGGGCGATCCCGAGCTCGACGGCGTCGTGGTCTACGCCCCCGACGGCGTCCTGATCGGGCGCATCGCGTTACCCGAACGCTGCGCCAACCTCTGCTTCGGCGGCCTGAAGCGCAACCGGCTGTTCATGGCCGCGAGCCAGTCGATCTACGCGCTGTATGTCAACACGCAGGGCGCGCCGGGGGGATAGGTTCGAACGCTCCAAACTTGTCGTCCCTGCGAACGCAGGGACCCA
>NZ_JAQGJT010000084.1 GCF_028290495.1 Tardiphaga sp. | reverse complement strand
GCCAGGCGGTGGCGCGCGACAGGTTGGAGAGGAAGCGGCGGTCATGGCTGATCAGCACCAGCGCGCAGCGGCGGCTGGCGAGTTCGCCTTCCAGCCATTCGATGGTGGTGAGATCGAGATGGTTGGTCGGCTCGTCGAGCAGCAGGATGTCGGGCGCCGGCGCCAGCACGCGCGCCAGCGCCGTGCGGCGCGCCTCGCCGCCGGACAGGTTGTTGGGATCTTCCTCGCCAGTGAGGCCGAGTTGCTCCAGCAGATACAGTGCCTGATAGTGATCGTCGCCCGGTCCCATGCCGGCCTCGACATAGGCCAGCGTGGTGGCGAAGCCTGTGAAGTCGGGCTCCTGCGGCAGGTACTGCACGGTCGCTCCGGGCTGCACGAAGCGGCTGCCCTTGTCGTAGTCGACGAGGCCGGCGACGATCTTCAGCAGCGTCGACTTGCCGGAGCCGTTGCGGCCGATCAGGCAGACGCGCTCGCCTTGCGACACTGACAGTTCGACGCCGTTCAGCAGCGGGGTGCCGCCGAAGGTCAGGTTGATTTCTTTGAGCTGGATCAGCGGAGGAGCCATGGAATTTCGTTCAATCTGGTTTCGGCGCGGGCGCAGTCGCCTGCGCGCGCTGGATACGGCGGATCGTCTGATCCAGGGCCGAGAGAAACGCCGAGCGGTCGCGCGGCGCGAATGATTTGGGTCCGCCGGTGATTTCGCCCGATGACCTTAAGTCGGTCATCAGGTTACGCACCGCCAGCGTCATCCCGATGGAGGCTTCCGAGAACGGTTTGCCGTTCGGCGCGATCACGTCGGCGCCTGCCTTCACACAGCGGCTGGCCAGCGGTACGTCGGAAGTAATCACGATATCGCCCTTTCCAACCCGTTCCGCAATCCAGTCGTCGGCGGCGTCCATGCCGGAACCGGCGGCGATCCGCTCGATTGAGGGATCCACGGGTATCCGAATGAACTGGCCCGCCACCACACTGACAGGCAGCCGGTGCCGGGCAGCGACGCGGTAAATCTCGTCTTTGACCGGGCAGGCGTCGGCGTCGATGTAGATACGGATGCTCACGGGTTGAAGGTGCTCGGCTCGGTCAGTCGGGATGGGGGCCACGCGGCGTGCCGCCTTGTCATGGCTGGTGCGAGGCGTATCATCTTGTTGCAATGCGAACATCAAATATCGCAGTTTTCGGGAGGAATCATGACCAAACGGCTCGAATCGTACCGTGTGGAGGCGTTCAATACCGCCAAAGCGTCCGAAAACAAGATGCATGACGACCGCGTCGCTCAAAAATTCGGCTTCAGCGGCGGTCTGGTGCCTGGCGTCGATGTGCTGGCCTATATGATCCACCCGCCGGTACTGGCCTGGGGACGCGATTTCCTGGAGCGCGGGCTAATCGAGGCGCGGTTCACCAAGCCGGTCTATGACGGCGAGACCGTGCTGGTGACGGCCGATCCGGCCGGCGACGGGCTGGCCCTGCAGGTTGTCGGTGGCGACGTCCGGGCCACCGGGACGGCGTCGCTGACGTCGCAATTGCCAAAATTGGCGTTGGCGGACTTTCCGGAAATCGATCCGGTGGCTGTGCGGGCGCCGGTCGATGCGTCCTCCTACGTGCTGGACAAATGGCTCGGCAGCGCGCCGCGCTGCTGGCCGCAGGACGCCGCCGCCGAGTATCTCGCCGAGGTGCGCGAGGCCGATCCGATCTATGCGCGCGAGGGGCTGATGCATCCCGGCGTGCTGCAGCGGGTCATGAACAAGGTGCTGGTCGACAATGCCATCCTGGGTCCGTGGATCCATGTCGGCAGCCGGATGCAACTGCTGGCGGCGGCGTCACTCGATGACGAACTGGTGGCGCGTGCGCGGGTCACCGCCAACTACGAGAGGAAAGGCCATCGCTTCGTTGAGCTGGACGCGCTGGTCGTCGCCAACGGCACCACGCCGGTGGCGCATTGCCAGCATGTGGCGATCTATCAGCCGCGCGAGAAGGTCGCGGCGTAGAGGCTACACGCCGACATTGTCGATCAGGCGGGTCTTGCCGATCCGGGCTGCGACCAGCAGGCGCAGCGGGCCTTCCTTGATAGACTTCACTGGCGCCAGCGATTCGGAGTGCCGAGCCTCGACATAGTCGAGCTCGAAGCCGGCTTCGGTGATGGCATCCGCGGCGGCGGCCATCGTCGCGGTGATCGCATCGCCGTCGCGCAGCCGCTTCGCGGCGGCCTTCAGCGTCCGGTACAGGACGGGGGCTGCGGCGCGCTCGGCGGCGCTGAGATAAACGTTGCGCGACGACATCGCCAGACCGTCGCGTTCGCGTACGGTGGTGGCGCCGGTGACCTTGACGCCGAGATCGAGATCCCGGGCCATCCGCGTCACCACCTTCAATTGCTGGAAATCCTTCTCGCCGAAAAACGCCATGTCCGGCCGGGTCTGGGTGAAAAGCTTGCCGACCACGGTGGTGACGCCGCCGAAGAAATGCGGCCGAAAGCGATCCTCGAGGTCCGCGGTGGCAGGTCCCTCGGTGATGATTTTGGTCGCAAAACCCGCCGGGTACATCGTTTTGACGTCGGGATTCCACACCATGTCGACGCCCTCGGCGGCCAGCCTGGCGATATCGGCTTTCCAGGTACGCGGGTAGGAGCCGAAGTCTTCGTGGGGGGCGAATTGGGCGGGATTGACGAAGATCGACACCACGACCCGGGTAGCCCTGCGCTTGGCCAGCCGCACCAGCGCGATGTGGCCGTCATGCAGCGCACCCATCGTCGGTACCAGCGCCACGGTAGCTTTGCGGACCCGCAGGCCATCAAGGGCGCGGCGCAGGGCAGGGAGGGTGCGGACGATCAGGGGAGAACGGGGCATTGCGGCTCGATCCGTGGGAAATGACAGCGAGTCGGCCGTGCGGCCGGCGCCAACCTATCAAACCCCGATACGGGAAGGCCACCCGCCCGGCCTATCATTCGCCTGCCAAAGGGAACGAGCGCAGTCGATAGCCGTTATCCCTGCGGTAAATTTGGACGTTTCATCCCTGTTTGGGAATAAGGAATCTCTCTAAAATTGACTGTACTGGAAGGTGGCGAAATTGAGCATCTGCACAATAAACTAGTGCGTCGCACAATATTATGGCGGGCAATTCACAAATTTTGACCTTCCTGTCATATCGTTGTGACCTATATGCTGAAGAAGCCATCGGAGAGTCTATCACTTCCATTGCTGTAGGGGCGAAGGCCCCCAGGGACCAACATGAAGCGCGGAATCCTCATCCTGCTTTCGGTTTGCTTACTGACCACCGCCGCGTATTTCACCGCGAGCAAGTGGGCGATCCGCCATGAGACGATCGCGTTCCACGACGCATCGCGCGACGACCGCCTCGTCGCCGTCGATATCGCTGTCCGCCGCGACAAGGAAATGCAGGCGGATGCCGGCTTGATCAAGCTGCCGGTCGCGATCCTCAACCATGGCAACACGGTCAAGAACTCCGAGTATTCATTCCTGGCCAACATCTTCGCTGCGCGCGGCTATTTGTCGATCAGCCCGCAGCATGACCTGCCCACCGATCCGCCGATGGTGACCAAGGTCGGCGAACTCTATGTCGGCCGTCTGCCGCAAATCCTGCGCGGCGTCGCCAACATCCATTTTGCCGTCGGCGAAATGAAGAAGGTCCAGCCCAACGCCGACTACGACCGGCTGACGATGGTGGGCCATTCGATGGGCGGCGACATCACGATGTATTTCGCCAAGCAGTATCCCGACGAGATCAAGAAGGTCGTGACGCTGGATAATCTGCGCGTGCCGTTCCTGACCGAAGGCAAATTCAAGATCCTGTCGTTCCGTTCCAAGGATCCGCAGTTCAAGCCTGATCC
>NZ_JAQGJT010000164.1 GCF_028290495.1 Tardiphaga sp. | reverse complement strand
AGGAGCGCGCTCTTGCGCGCGTCTCGAAGGATGGCCACGGGCGCTACTGCGGGCCTCATGGTTCGAGACGCGCGAAGCCGCGCTCCTCACCATGAGGGGTGACATCTAGCCCCTACGCCGCCTTTTTCTTGGCGCTGATCAGCTTGCGGTTGATCAGGCACTCGGCGATCTGCACCGCGTTCAGCGCCGCGCCCTTGCGCAGATTGTCGGAGACGCACCACAGCGACAGCCCGTTCTCGACGGTATTATCTTCGCGGATGCGGCTGATATAGGTCGCATCCTCGCCGGCCGCCTCGTACGGCGTGACGTAGCCGCCGGGCTCGCGCTTGTCGATCACCAGACACCCCGGCGCATTGCGCAGGATGTCGCGGGCTTCATCGGCGGTGATCGGATGCTCGAATTCGATGTTGACGGCTTCCGAATGGCCGACGAACACCGGCACGCGCACGCAGGTCGCGGTCAGTCTGATTTTGGGATCAAGAATCTTCTTGGTCTCCATCATCATCTTCCACTCTTCCTTCGTGTAGCCATCCTCCATGAAGACGTCGATCTGGGGGATGACGTTGAAGGCGATGCGCACGGGGAACTTGTTCGCGATCAGCTCGCTGTTGGTGTAGACGGCCTTGGTCTGCGAGAACAATTCGTCCATCGCTTCCTTGCCCGCGCCCGACACCGACTGATAGGTCGAGACCACCACGCGCTTGATCACGGCCTTGTCGTGCAGCGGCTTCAAGGCAACCACGAGCTGTGCAGTCGAGCAGTTCGGATTGGCGATGATGCCCTTCTTGGTGAAGCCGGCGACGGCGTCGGCATTCACTTCCGGCACGATCAGCGGCACGTCCGGGTCCATGCGCCACTGCGACGAGTTGTCGATGACGACGGCGCCGGCTGCGGCGATCTTCGGCGACCATTCCTTGGACACCGCTCCGCCGGCCGACATCAGGCAGATGTCGACGTCGCTGAAGTCATAGTGTTCGAGCGCTTTGCATTTCAGGGTGCGGTCGCCATAGGAGACTTCGACGCCCATGCTGCGGCGGGAGGCCAGCGCCACCACCTCGTCAGCGGGGAATTTGCGTTCATCCAGGATGTTGAGCATTTCACGCCCGACATTGCCGGTCGCTCCGACCAGCGCGACTTTGTAACCCATCGTTCACTCTCCGAAGAAAAATGCTTCGCCCCCGCGTGGCGCGGAAGGGGAAGAGGCACGGCTTTTATGCGAGAAACGCTGCCAAGACAACGTCCTGCGGCCACTTCACGCCTACCGTGTGTTAGATGCGTTCAATTCCGGCTTCGCGCCACCCCCGACAGACCGGAATTCACCCGGCGCTGCAAAGTTTTGCGGACGAATGTGGTGCGCTCGCCGTGCGCTTGCTGGCCTACGCGGGCGTGCTGGGGCTGATCGCGATCGGCACGGTGCGGGTGTTCGACGGTCTTGATCTGGACTTCGCGGCCGTGCCCTCGGCCCGGAAGGACTGGGCAATCGTTGATCGCGTGCAGCCGGCCTTCGCCGTCAGCCAGTTCGATTCATCAGGTAAAACAGCAAGTTATGAAGTGCGACGACATCCGGACGGTGGCCGCAAGGACGTGCTGGGCTGGGCGGCCGCAGGTGAGCGGCGGGTTGCCGAGCTGGAGTTGTACCGACCGGGGGGCGAAGCCGCTCACGCCGGCCCGCCAGCGGACGAGATCGCCGGGCGCATGGACCCCGAAGGCAGCCTGCGCGAGATCGCCGGCGAGGGCATCGTCGACAGCAAGTTCGGCCCGGTGGCGCTGCTTGGCTTTGCCGACCGGCAGGGCGATGGCCAGCGCTGCCTCGGCTTCCTCAAGAATCTGGATTCCGCCAATCTGCGGATCTCCGGCTGGTCGTGCCAGGGCGACAGCCTGCCGGCGCGGCGCGCAGCTATCGCCTGCACGCTGAACCGGCTGGTGTTGCTGGCCGCCCGCAACGACGCGCCGCTGGCGGAATTGTTCGCCCGGGCCGAGCTGAAGCGTGGCGCCTGCGCCGCGGGTTCGGCGCTGCCGGCCATGTCGGCCGATTGGGTCACTGGCGCGCAGAACCCGCTGCTGCGCGGCAGCCTGTGAGGCCGGATGCCTTTAACTTGCTGAGCCGCATGCAACATTCGGCCGAAGCGCAGATTATCTGGACAGGTGTGGCCCGATTGACCTTGTGGCCACTGGTCTGCGACAGCTAAACTGTAACCAAATCGGGGTGCGCGTGCTTCGCTCGCCCATCTCAATGCCAATGAGGACGTGATGATCGTGAAATTCTCCGCCGCGAAGACGTTTGCAGTGCTGCTTTCGGCGGTCGCCGTGCTTGCGGTCAGCCTCGTGGCCTCGCCGGCCGATGCTGCGACCAAGCGCAAGGCGCGGGTCTATGACCGCGACGCCGCCTACGGTCAGCGCGGCCCGAACGTGTCCTACCAGGCCGGCCCGCGCACCCGCGTGTACATCACCAAGCGTTCCTGGCTCGATGCCGGCGTCGAAGTGCTGCCGGGCGACCGCAAGTTCAACGATTACGCCTTCCCGCCAGGCCAGTCTTTCGCCCGCGAGAACCTGAACCGCCCGCTGGACCGCCAGCCGCTCAATTCCTCCTGGGACCTCGGTGGGTACCCCGAGCGCTTTCCGCTGTACTGAGCGCAGCGATATTCAATTATGAAAAAGCCCGGCTCTCGCCGGGCTTTTTTGTTTTCTCCCATGTCGTCTCCGCTTTCGCGGGGACGACATGGGAGAGATTCAAGCGCCCTCAGGCGTGCAGCGCCTTCAATTCCGTCAGCACGGCCTCGCCCATCTGCGACGTGCTCACCGCGGTCATGCCATCCGACATGACGTCGGCTGTGCGCAAGCCTTTCGCCAGCACGGCGGCCATGGCCTGGTCGACCTTGTCGGCGAGGTCGCCAAGTTCCAGCGAATAGCGCAGCGCCATGCCGAACGAGGCGATCATCGCCAGCGGGTTGGCCTTGCCCTGGCCCGCAATATCCGGCGCCGAGCCGTGCACCGGCTCATACATCGCCTTGCGCTTGCCTGTGTTGGCATTGACCTCGCCGAGCGAGGCTGAGGGCAGCATGCCGAGCGAACCCGTCAGCATGGCCGCGATGTCGGAGAGCAGGTCGCCGAACAGATTGTCGGTGACGATGACGTCGAACTGCTTCGGCCACTTCACCAGCTGCATGCCGCCGGAATCCGCGAGCTGATGCTCCAGCTTGACGTCCGTGTACTCGCGGCCGTGAACCTGGGTGACCACCTCTTTCCACAACACGCCGGACTTCATGACGTTGTGCTTTTCCATCGACGTCACCTTGTTGCCGCGCTTGCGGGCAAGGTCGAAGGCGACGCGCGCGATGCGCTCGATCTCGTAGGTGTCGTAGATCTGGGTATCGATGCCGCGCTTCTGGCCGTTGCCGAGATCGGTGATCGTCTTGGGCTCGCCGAAATACACGCCGCCGGTCAATTCGCGCACGATCATGATGTCGAGACCCTCGACCACCTCGCGCTTCAGGCTGGAGGATTCCGCCAGCGCCGGATAGCACACCGCCGGGCGCAGGTTGGCGAACAGGCCGAGATCCTTGCGCAGCCGCAGCAGGCCGGCTTCCGGGCGATGCTCATAGGGCACGCTGTCCCACTTTGGCCCGCCGACCGCGCCGAAGATGATGGCGTCGGCGGCTTCCGCCCGGGCCATCGTCGCGTCGGTAATCGGAAGCTGATCCGCATCATAGGCGGCGCCGCCGACCAGACCGCTCTCGGTCGTGAAATGCGCGATGCCCTGCGCGTCGATCCAGTCGATCAGCCTGACCACTTCGGCCATCACTTCGGGGCCAATGCCGTCGCCGGGGAGAAGCAGCAGTTTGTGCGTTGCCATATCGATTGCCCTTGTTTCCTTGGGGGATTTGATTGCGGCGAGTGCTAAGGCGTCGGTGCCGGATTGGCAAGGCAGGGCTGCCCCGCGACGGCTTGTCTGGATGCGAAGACCTGCCATGCTCCGCGCGCCCGCCGGAGATTCCCGTGACAAAACCGATCCCATCGCCCGCTGCACTCGTGCGGCAAATCCTGATTCTTTCGCTGGCGCCGGCGATCGGGCTCGGCGTCGGCCGCTTCGCCTATTCGCTGGTACTGCCCGACATGCGCGACGCGCTGCACTGGTCGTATTCGTCAGCCGGCTTCATGAATACCATCAATGCCGGCGGCTATCTGGCGGGCGCGCTGGTCGCTGCACGCCTGAGCCAGCGGTTCGGCCTGTTCGCCGTGCTGCGTGCCGGTACCATCGCCTGCGTGGTCTCGCTGCTGATCTGCGGCTTGTCGGCCGACTTTGCGGTGTTGAGTTTCGCGCGGCTGCTGACCGGCTTCGGCGCCGCGGTGGCGTTCGTCGCCGGCGGCGCGCTGGCCGCGACGCTCGGGCAATCGCGGCCGGAACGTTCGAGTTTTCTGCTCAGCCTGTTCTATGCCGGACCGGGCGTCGGCATCCTGCTGTCCGGGCTGATCTCGCCGATCCTGCTGCAGGCGTTCGGGCCGGGCTCGTGGTGGATCGTCTGGCTGGTGCTGGCGGCGGTCTGCGCTGTGCTCGCGCTGCCATTGCTGGCGCGGCCGATCGATGCGTCGGCGGGCGTCTCGAGCGTCGCGCCGCCGCCGATGGCGCTGCGCCCGATATGGATTTTCCTCGCCAGCTATTTCATGTTCGGCGCCGGCTACATCGCCTACATGACCTTCATGATCGCCTATGTCCGCGATTTCGGCGGCGATGCCCTGGCGCAGAGCGCGTTCTGGTGCCTGATCGGTGTCAGCGCATTTGCCTCGCCCTGGGTGTGGCGCGGCGTGCTGGCGCGCGGCCGCAGCGGTTCGGCGATGGCCATCATTCTCGGCTGCAACGCGGTCGGCGCGGCGATGCCGCTGTTCGGCCATTCGCCGCTGCTGCTCGGCGCTTCCGCTCTGGTGTTCGGAGTATCGTTCTTCGCGGTGGTCGCCTCCACGACCGCCTTCGTACGCCTCAACTACTTGCCGCCGGCATGGCCGAAGGCGATCGCCGTCGTGACCATTGCGTTCGGCATAGGGCAGACGCTTGGACCGATCGTCGTCGGCGCGATCAGCGACGCCACGCGGAGCCTGACCTCGGCGCTCGTCGTCTCCGCCGCGACGCTGGCTCTGGGCGCTATCGGATCGGCGTTTCAGAAGCCCTTGCGGTGATGCTGTCTATGTCCTCCCTCTCCCACACGCGGTGAGGGAAGGATAAAACATCAACTTCCGCTGAAATCGTTGTAGCCCTGGTCTTCCCAGTAGCCGCCCTTGTAGTCGTTGGTGACTTCCATCGAGACGACATATTTCGGATTCTTGAAGCCGAGTTTGGTTGGCACGCGGATCTTCATCGGGAATCCGTAGGCGCGGGGCAGTATCTTGTTGTCGAACTTGAAGCTCATCTGCGTTTGCGGATGCAGCGCGGTCGGCATGTCCAGCGCACTGGCGTAATCCTCGGCGCAGCGGAAGTGAACCCATTTGGCTGTTGTGTCGGCGCCGACCAGCTTGAGGAAATCGCGCAGCGGCGTACCCTGCCAGGAGCCGATCGCGCTCCAGCCTTCGACGCAGATGTGCCGGGTGATCTGTGACACTTCGGGCAGCGCGTACAAGTCCTTCAGCGTCCACGGTTTCTTGTTCTGCACGAGGCCGGTGACTTCGAGCTTCCAGTCGGCGCCCTCGATCTCCGGCGCCTCGTCTTCGGAGTAGAAGCCGTTGAACGGGAATGGGCGCTTGATGTCTTTTTCCGAATAGGTCGGTGCCAGCGTGTTCGGATTGAAGATCGCGGCCTGCACTGCGTCGTTGAATTTCGACATCTGCACCAGCATGTTTTCGGCAGAGAGACTGTCGGTGACGTCGCAGCCGGTCAGCAACGTCAATGCGCCCAGGCTCGCGCCCGACGCGATGAAGCGGCGCCGCGACAGGTCGGGCATCAGTCTGGCAGCGTCCTTGACCAGAAGATTCTTGTCGACGCCGGGGATGATGAGGGAACGGATACGGCCGATCATGTTCGTTCTCCCTAGCGCCCGATGATCATGGCGCGCAGGCTCTTCGGAACCAGCAGCGCCAGAGCCACGTGAATGACGAGGAAGGCGCAGATCAGCGCCATCATCGTGAAATGCACATAGCGCGCGAAGTCGTAGCCGCCGAACAAAGCGGTCAGATACTGAAACTGCACCGGCTTCCAGATCGACAGGCCGGACAGCACCACGAAAATACCGACCATGATGATCCCGGCATAGAGCAGCTTCTGCACGTGGTTGTATTTGGTGAGATCGTCATGCGAGAGCTTGCCGGTCAGCGCCGCCTTGGTGTCGTCGATCACGCCGGCGGCAGAGATCGGCAGCAGCTTCTTGCGAAACCGCCCGGTGGCGAGGCCGGTGACGAGATAGACGAGGCCGTTGGCGACCAGCAGCCACATCGCGGCGAGATGCCACATGATGCCGCCGCCAAGCCAGCTGCCCAGCGTCAGCATCGGCGAAAAGGTAAAGTTGAACAGAGGCGAGGCGTTGTAGATCTGCCAGCCGGACATGATCATCAGCACCATCGCCACGGCGTTGATCCAGTGCACGATTCGCACCCAAGCGGGCTGGATCACTCTGGTTTTGGCAGGGGGGGCCTGCGCGTCGCTGAAAGGAATACTGGACATCGCACGATCCGTTTTGAAATGGCTCTGTCAACTATACGGCAAAATTCGCCGTTCGTTACCATCCACACCGCAGCGGCCAGTCTTGCCTATCACAAAAAAGCGAGCCGGGTTGCCCCGACTCGCTTCCTTGCGCCCGCGGGACGCGCGCGCACCCTGTGGGGACTAGTCAGGATGCGCGAAGTGTTTCGCGCTTCGGAAGCCGAACTTAGGCCTTCGGCATCAGCACGGTATCGATGACATGGATCACGCCGTTCGACTGGTTGACGTCGGCGATCGTGACGGTCGAGGTGCCGCCCTTGGCATCAACGATCATGACCTTGCCGTCAGCGGCCTTCACGGTGAGGACTTCGCCCTCGACGGTGGTCAGCTTCTGGCCATCCTTGAGGTCAGCGGCGTTCAGCTTGCCGGCGACGACATGGTAGGTCAGGATCTTGGTCAGGGCGGCCTTGCTCTCGGGCTTCACCAGGGTCTCAACCGTGCCGGCCGGCAGCTTGGCGAAAGCGGCGTTGGTCGGGGCGAACACGGTGAACGGGCCCTTGCTGGACAGCGTATCGACCAGACCGGCGGCCTTTACGGCGGCGACCAGCGTGGTGTGATCCTTGGAGTTGACGGCGTTCTCGACGATGTTCTTCGAGGGATACATCGGGGCGCCGCCGACCATCACGGTCTTCTCGCCGGACATCTCGCTCTTCTTCATCATCTTGTCTTCGGCCGATGCGGGGGCCAGCAGCGCGCCGGTGAGGGCGAGGGTGCTGAATGCGACGGCCGACAAAAATGCGATGCGCTTGGACATGGATCGTCTCCCATTGGATTGAATTGGACCGGCGCAATGCCGGTGCGTTGGGTGGCTACACACCGCGACGCTGACTGCTTGGAGCCGACTGCGCCGCCGATGCCCGAGTTACGGCAGCGTTTCAGCCCGGTTTCAGGAAATCTATTTTGCCGTACCCTGAAACTTTTGTGGCCGCGCCGCGTTGCGCGCGAGAAAATTGCCTTTGGGGGGGCATTCTTGCTAGTAAATGCGCGTCGTATTGACGCGATCGTTTTGGATCGCACCCCCGCCCGGAACTGCGTGACATCTCATGACGAACACCACCAACGCCAATCTGTTTTCCCGCCTGTTCGACGATCTCGATGACGCCGCGCGACTGGCGATCGAAACGCCTGAAGGCGATCACATCAGCTACGGCGATCTGATCGCTTTCGCCGGGCGTATCGCCAACGTGCTGGTCGCCCGCGGCGTCAAGCCGGGCGACCGCGTCGCCGCGCAGACCGAGAAGTCGGTGCCGGGGCTCGTGCTATATCTCGCCACGGTGCGTGCCGGCGCGGTCTATCTGCCGCTCAACACGGCGTACACGCTGAACGAGCTGGATTACTTCATCAGCGATGCCGAACCGTCGCTGATCGTCTGCGATCCTTCCAGGGCCGAGGGCTTTGCGAGCCTCGCCGCCAAGGTCGGTGCCAAGGTCGAGACGCTCGGCGCCGACGGCAAGGGTTCGCTGACCGATGCGGCGGCGAAGGAGAAGCCGGACTTCGCGACGGTGGCGCGTGCCGACGGCGATCTCGCCGCGATTCTCTACACCTCCGGCACCACCGGCCGCTCCAAGGGCGCGATGCTGACGCATGACAATCTGGCGTCGAATTCGTTGAGCCTCGTCAGCTACTGGCGCTTCACCGACAAGGACGTGCTGATCCACGCGCTGCCGATCTATCATACGCACGGCCTGTTCGTGGCCAGCAACGTCACGCTGTTCGCGCGCGCGTCGATGATCTTCCTGCCGAAGCTCGATCCCGAGCGGATCATCACGCTGATGGCGCGCGTCACGGTGCTGATGGGCGTGCCGACCTTCTACACGCGGTTGTTGCAGAGCGCGAACCTGACGAAGGAATCCACCGCGCACATGCGGCTGTTCATCTCCGGCTCCGCGCCGCTGCTGGCGGACACGCATCGTGAATGGTTTGCGCGCACCGGCCACGCCGTGCTGGAGCGCTATGGCATGACCGAGACTAACATGAACACGTCGAACCCCTATGATGGCGAGCGCGTTCCCGGCGCGGTCGGGCAGGCGCTACCCGGCGTGTCCGTGCGCGTCACCGATCCGGAGACGGGCAAGGAGATGGCGCCCGACACCATCGGCATGATCGAGGTCAAGGGCCCCAACGTGTTCAAGGGCTACTGGCGGATGCCGGAAAAGACCAAGGCGGAATTCCGCGACGACGGATTCTTCATTACCGGCGATCTCGGCAAGATCGACGCCAAGGGCTACGTCCACATTCTCGGACGCGGCAAGGACCTGGTGATCTCCGGTGGCTTCAACGTCTATCCGAAGGAAATCGAGAGCGAGATCGACGCGATGGCGGGTGTTGTCGAATCCGCCGTGATCGGCGTGCCGCACGCCGATTTCGGCGAAGGCGTCACCGCGGTGGTGGTGTCGGACAAGAATGCCGGCCTCACCGAAGCCGGCATTATCGCCGCGCTCGACGGCCGCATCGCCAAGTTCAAGATGCCGAAGCGCGTGTTCTTCGTCGACGACCTGCCGCGCAACACGATGGGCAAGGTGCAGAAGAACGTGCTGCGCGACACCTACGGGAAGATCTACGCGAAGTAGCGGATCTTCTTTCTTCCCCCTCTCCCCTTGTGGGAGAGGGTCGCTTCGCGAAGCGAAGACGGGTGAGGGGTGGCTACAAGCTCCATCGCAAAGACCCCCCTCATCCGTCGCGGACTTCGTCCGCGCCACCTTCTCCCACAAGGGGAGAAGGAAGAAAGCGGCCTACGCTGCTTTCTCCCCATCCTTCCCCAGCCACGCATACAGCGCCGGCAAAACCAGCAGCGTCAGCAGCGTTGCGCTGATCAGGCCGCCGATCACCACGGTGGCGATCGGGCGCTGCACTTCGGCGCCGGTACCGGTGGCGAGCGCCATCGGTACGAAGCCCAGGGAGGCCACCAGCGCCGTCATCGCGACCGGGCGCAGCCGTGTCAGCGCGCCCTCCTGTAACGCGTCGAGCCGCGCGCGGCCCTCTGCCATCAGTTGCTTGACGTAGGTCAGCATCACCAGCCCGTTCAGCACCGCGATGCCCGACAGCGCGATGAAGCCGACCGCGGCCGAGACCGAGAACGGCATGCCGCGCGCCCATAGCGCCAGCACGCCGCCGGTCAGCGCCAGCGGCACCGCGCTGAACACCAGCACGGCGTCGCGCGCCGAGCCGAGCGCGCTCATCAGCAGCAGGAAGATCAGCACGAAGCAGCCCGGCACCACCCAGAGAAGGCGTTCGCGCGCCGCGGCCAGATTTTCGAACTGGCCGCCCCACGTCGTCCAGTATCCCGGCGGCAGTTTCACCTCGGCATCGATCCTCGTGCGCGCCTCATTGGCGACCGAGGCGATGTCGCGGTCGCGGACATTGGCGGAGACCACGATGCGGCGCTTGCCGTTCTCGCGGCTGATCTGGTTCGGCCCCTCGCTGAAGGTGAAGGTCGCGAGCCGGCCGAGCGGAATCGTCACGGCGACATTGGGCAACGACACCGGCAGGTTCTTCAGCGCTTCGATGTCGCCCCGAATGGCTTCCGGCAGCCGTACCACGATCTCGAAGGCGCGGTCGCCCTCGAACACCGCGCCGGCATGGCGGCCGCCGATCGCGGTGCCGATCGCCTCCTGCACCAAGGCGAGGCTGAGGCCGCGGCGCGCGATCTCGGCCTTGTCGACGGCAATGTCGAGGATCGACAGGCCGCCCGCCTGCTCGACCTTGACGTCCGCCGCGCCCTTCGTGGCGCGCAGGATCGTGGCGATCTTGCTGGCGGCGTCCTGCAGCGGCTCGAACTCGTCGCCAAAGATCTTCACCGCGAGATCGCCGCGCACGCCGGCGATCAGCTCGTTGAAGCGCATCTGGATCGGCTGGGTGTACTCATACTGATTCCCCGGCAATTGCCCGACCGCGGCCTCAACCTGTTTCAGCAACTCGTCCTTGGGCAGTTTCGGATCGGGCCACTGCGCCTGCGGCTTCAGCATGACGAAGGTGTCCGACGCATTCGGCGGCATCGGGTCGGAGGCAACTTCGGCGGTGCCGGTCTTGGAGAACACCCGCGCCACTTGCGGCAGCGCCAGCAGGGCCTTCTCGACATCGCGCTGCATCGCCTGCGATTGCGTGAGGCTGGTGCCGGGAATCCGCAGCGCGTGCATCGCCAGGTTCTTCTCGTCGAGCGTCGGGATGAACTCCTGTCCGAGCCGCGAGAACAGCAGCACGGCGATGCCGAACAGCACCAGCGCGCTGGAGATCGCCGCCCACGGCCGCTGGATGCTGCGCGACAGCCATGGCGCGTAAAGCTTCTTCAGCCCGCGCACTGCAGCGTTGTCGCCTTCGCTGACGCGGCCGGTGACGAAGATCGCGATCATCGCCGGCACGAAGGTAAGCGACAGCACGAAGGCCGCTGCCAGCGCCAGCAGCACGGTGAGCGCCATCGGCTGGAACATCTTGCCCTCGACGCCGGTGAAGGTCAGCAGCGGCAGATAGACCAGCATGATGATGGCCTGGCCGTAGACGCTCGGACCGATCATCTCCTGCGCCGAGGCCTGCACGGTCTGCAGCCGCTCGTCGAGCGACAAGGTGCGCCCCGCCGCCTGTTGCTTCTCGGCGAGATGGCGCAGCGCGTTCTCGGCGATGATCACGGCGCCGTCGACGATCAGGCCGAAGTCCAGCGCGCCGAGGCTCATCAGATTGGCGCTGATCTTTCCCTGCAGCATCCCGGCCGCGGTCATCAGCATCGCCAGCGGAATCACCAATGCGGCGATCAGCGCGGCGCGGACATTGCCGAGCAGTGCGAACAGCACGATGATCACCAGAGCCGCGCCTTCGCCGAGATTGAAGGCGAGGGTTTTCACGGTGGCATCGACCAGCGCGGTGCGGTCGAGGACCGTGGTGAGTTCGATGCCGGCAGGCAGCGTCTTGCGGATCTGCGCGAGGCGCGTTTCCACGGCGCTCGCCACCGTGCGGCTGTTGCTGCCGATCAGCATCAAGGCGGTGCCGATCACCACCTCGTCGCCGTTCATGCTGGCGCTGCCGGTACGAATCTCGCCACCGATCTCGACGTGGGCGACGTCGCTGATAACCAGCGGCACGCCGTTGCGCGTCGTCACCACGACGTTGGAGATATCAGCGATATTCTGCAGCCGCCCGCCGGTGCGCACCACGATGCCTTCGCCATTGCGCTCGATGGCGCCGGCGCCGCGGCTGACATTGTTGGCTTCGATGGCGCGGGTGATGTCGGCGAACGACAGGCCCAGCGCGATCAGCCTGATCGGGTCCGGCTGCACCGCATACTGCTTGGCAAAGCCGCCAATTGAATCAACCCCGGCCACGCCAGTG
Source organism: Tardiphaga sp. (assembly GCF_028290495.1). GTDB lineage: Bacteria > Pseudomonadota > Alphaproteobacteria > Rhizobiales > Xanthobacteraceae > Tardiphaga. Next base: position 6,440 of record NZ_JAQGJT010000164.1, on the reverse strand, counting down.
ACGCTGCGGATCTGCGGCTTGACGATCCAGTCCTGCACCGTGCGCAGATAAGCGGCGCGCGCGACCTCGGTGGTCAGCCGCTCGCCTTCCGGCGTGACGTAGACGCCTTGTGCGGTAGGCGCATAGGCAATCGACCAGATCAGGATCTCGCCGAGTCCGGTGGAGATCGGGCCCATCTTCGGATCGACCTGCTCGGGTAGCGTGGCGCGCAGCTCGATCAGGCGTTCGTTGATCTGTTGGCGCGCGAAGTAAATGTTGGTGGCCTCGGCGAACACCGCGGTGACCTGCGAGAAGCCATTGCGCGAGATCGAGCGCGTGCTTTCCAGCCCGGCGATCCCCGCCAGCGCGGTCTCGATCCGCAGCGTTACCTGCTTCTCGATTTCGGCCGGCGAGAGCGCCGGCGCAGTCGTGTTGACCTGCACCTGCTTGTTGGTGATGTCCGGCACGGCGTCGATCGGCAGCCGCATCAGCGACCATGCGCCCACCAAGCCGGCGGCGAGACTGAGCCAGACCACGAGCCAGCGGCGCTGGATCGCGAGAGCGAGAATGAAGCGGATCATCTGAAGTCTTTCATGCGGCTGTGCCGACCTTCGCGTTCGTCATTGCGAGGAGCCATTGCGCCGAAACAATCCAGTCTTCGCTTGTGGCCTTCTGGATTGCTTCGCTACGCTCGCAATGACGACCGCAGATGGCTGAGCTGGTTGGCTTCTAGTGCTGATGCTCGACGGCGGCCTTGCCGAGGTCGGCCTTGAGGACGAAGCTGTTGGCGGTGGCGATGCGCTCGCCGCGCTGGAGTCCGGCGGTGACTTCGGCCACGCGGCCGTCCTGCCGGCCGAGCGTGACGCGGCGCGCCTCGAAGCCCTCAAGCGTGCGCACGAACACCACGCTCTCGCGCTCGATCGTCTGCAGCGCCGCGCGCGGCACCACGAGGCCGGCCGCGCCCTGATCGACAGGAATTTCCGCCGACACGTAAGCGCCGGGCCGCCAGACCTGTGCGGCGTTGTCGACCGTGGCGATCACACGCGCCGAGCGGGTGTCCTTGTCGAGCAGCGGGCTGATGAAGCTGATCGTGGCGGGGGAGGTTGCTGCGCCGGAGGCGATCTGGATGGTCTGGCCCTCGCGGATGCCGGCGAGATCAGCCGGCGATACCGCGAGCTCGGCCCACACGACGCCGAGATCGACGATGGTGAACAACTCGCTCTCCTGGCCCTCGCGGCCGACCAGCGAGCCCAGTTCGACGCGACGCTCGCTGATGCGCCCGGCGATCGGCGCGCGCAACTCCTGGCGGCGCAGCGTCTCGACCGGCTGCTGCGGCAGCGCCTCGATCTGCCCGGCATCGAGGCTGAGCGCAAACAGCTTCTGCCGCGATAGCTCCAGCTTGATACGGGCGTCCTCGAAACTGGTGCGCGCGCGCAGGAAGTCGTTTTCGCTGAGCACCTTGCCTTCCCACAGCGTGGTCGAGCGGTTGAACAGGGTCTGTTGCAGGTTGAACACCAGCCGCGCGCCGAGATATTCGCTCTTGGCGTCGGCGACTTCGCGGCTTTCGATGACGGCCACGACTTCGCCGGCCGTGACTCTGTCGCCGAGTCGCTTGCGCAATTCCGCGACGGTGCCGAGCAGCCGCACGGCGACCCGTGCAATGTGATCGCCTGAAGGCACGATGGTGCCGGGCACCGTGATGTTTCGCGCGATCGTGCCGGCGTGGACGTCCGCGATGGCAAAGCGGCCGGCCTCGACCTGTTGCGCGCTGAGCTTGATGGCGGCTTCGTCGGGGTGGCCCGCTTTGGTCGCCGGCTTGTCGTCATGCGCCAGTAACGGCTGCATTGTGCCGAGCAGCAGGGCTGCGGCCAGAAATATCCTGATCATGTGAGTTGATTCCGCACCCGGCGCCACGCGCCTGTGTCGTGTTGATCCATATCCATGCGAACAGGCCGCCGCATTGTCGTTACGACAGCGGCCATGCCTTCGGCCTCAGTGGGCCGCGGGAGGGATCAGGCGCGGGGTGGTTTGAACAGTGGCAGGCCGGCGAGCGAGGCGGGGGCCTCGGCTCCAGCGAATGCGGGCGCGCGCAGCGTCAGTTCGGCTGGCATGCTGACGAGGGTCGTGGCGGGTGCGGTGACGTGCGACAGGCAATGGCCGCTATGCGCAGGCAGCATCTCGTCGGGCACGTTCGGCGTGGCGCCGCTGTCGTTCATCGCGATGATGGCCGAGCCGTCCGCCGCGAGAGCAAAGCCATCGCCGGCGCAGTGGATCAGCGACAGCAGCAGGCCAAGCGTCAGCGCCAGCACGAACGGCAACCGCCGCAGGCGGCTTCCCGATCCTGAAATCCTTGCGCTGTGAATGGCCTGTCTCATCGTACTTTCATAGGGCGGTGGCGATATGGCGTTTTCAAGGTTGATCAGACCGCGTGTCCCGGCACCAGCGAACATGGTGACGCAGCCGAAGTCTCGACCTGGATGGTGGCGTGCTCGATGCCGAACTCGCGGTGCAGCCGCTGCGCCACGTCCATCACATAGGAATCGCCGGGATGGCCCGCGGGGATCACCATGTGGCAGGTCAGCGCGATATCGGTCGTGCTCATCGGCCAGATGTGCAGGTCGTGGACTTCCGTGACGCCCTCGCATTGCTCGAGATAGCCGCGCACGGCGGCCGGATCGATGCCGCGCGGCACGGCGCTCAGCGACATCGCGGTGGAATCGCGCAGCAGACCCCAGGTGCCCCAGACGATCAGCGCGCTGATGGCCAGGCTGGTGAGCGGGTCGAGCCAGCTCCAGCCAGTGTAGAGGATCACCAGTCCGGCCAGCACCACGCCGGCCGACACCGCGGCATCGGCGACCATGTGCAGATAGGCGCCGCGAATGTTGAGGTCGCCCTTGCTGCCCGAGGCGAACAGCCAGGCGGTCACGCCATTGACCAGGATGCCGATGCCCGCCACCACCATCACGGTGACGCCGGCGACCGGTTCGGGGTTGATCAGCCGCAGCACGGCTTCCCAGGCGATCGCGCCGACGGCGAGCAGCAGGAAGACGGCGTTGAACAACGCCGCGAGGATCGATGAGCCTTTCAGCCCGTAGGTGAAACGCGGCGTCGGCGCGCGCTTCGACAGGATCGCCGCGGTCCAGGCCGCTACCAGTCCAAGTACATCCGACAGATTGTGCCCGGCATCGGCGACCAGCGCCATAGAACCACTGGCAAAGCCGTAGACCGCCTCGACGATGACGAAGGCGGTGTTGAGCGTGATGCCGATCGCAAACGCGCGGCCGAAATTGGCCGGCGCATGGGAGTGTCCGCCGACCCCACGTGCCGGATGGTCATGGCCCTCATGGTCGTCACGGTGGTCGTGCTTGTGGGGGGCGTGGTCCATCATCATTCCGGTCGGAGGCATGCAGCTGCGACCTCCTTACAGGCAAAGTATCGTGCAACACTATCACGGCCGCCGGCGTCGATTACCTTTTGCAATTGCCGCATGGGAACCTCGTGAATCTTGCTTCAGTGCCGGTCCTCTGCACCGCCCGCCAAAGCTGTCAACGCCCATAAACGCAAGCCTGATTACAAGCTATGAACGTAAATTCGATACAAGCGATTTCGCGATTGCACTAGCTGTTTCGAGTTCGTAAATAGAATTGCTCTACGCGATCCCCCTCCGGGCCGTTTTGCGCCCGCCAACCTGTCAAAGTTGTTGAATGACCGCCAGGATCGAACGACCCCTTTCGCCCCATCTTCAGGTCTATCGCTGGACGCTGACGATGGCGCTTTCCATTGTCCATCGCGCCACCGGCGTGGCCCTGTATTTCGGCACGATACTGCTGGTCTGGTGGCTGATCGCCGCCGCGTCCGGCCCGACGGCCTATGCCCATGTCCAGGCGTTCACCGGCAGCATTATCGGCCGGCTGATCGCCTTCGGTTACACTTGGGCGCTGATGCACCACATGCTGTCCGGCGTCCGCCATCTCGTGTGGGACCTCGGCTACGGCTTCAAGGCCAGCGAGCGCGAGTGGCTCACCTGGGCGGCGTTGATCGGCGGCATCTGCCTGACGATCCTGCTCTGGGTCGTGGCCTACGCCATTGGAGGCGGACGATGAGCGCGCCGAACACCAACCCCCCGAAGTCGATGCGCACCCCCCTTAGCCGCGTTCGCGGTCTCGGCTCGTCGCATTCCGGCACCTCTGATTTCTGGCGCCAGCGGATCACCGCCGTGGCGATGATCCTGCTGATGATCCCGGTAATCGTGATCATCATGATGCTGCTCGGCCGCAACCAGGCCGGCGCAGCGCAGATACTCGGCTCGCCGCTGGTCGCGCTGCTGCTGATCATGTTCATTGCCGCCAGCGTCTGGCACATGAAGATCGGCATGCAGGTTGTGCTCGAAGACTATGTGATCAACGAGAAGCTGAAGCTGATCTCGATCATGGCCAACAATTTCTTCTCGGCCGCGGTCGCGCTGGCCTCGATCTACGCCATCCTCAAATTGTCATCTGGAGTGTAGCGCATGGCCGCGAACGGCAACGGCGCAAACGGCACGGGCATCTCGGCCTATCCGATTGAAGATCATACCTACGACGTCGTCGTGGTCGGCGCCGGCGGCGCTGGCCTGCGTGCGGTCGTCGGCTGCGGCGAAGCGGGCCTGCGCACGGCCTGCATTACCAAAGTGTTCCCGACCCGCTCGCACACCGTTGCGGCGCAGGGCGGCATCTCCGCCTCGCTCGGCAACATGCACGAGGATAACTGGCGCTGGCATATGTACGACACCGTCAAAGGGTCGGACTGGCTGGGCGATCAGGACTCGATCGAATACATGGTGCGTAACGCACCGGACGCCGTTTACGAGCTTGAGCACTGGGGCGTGCCGTTCTCGCGCACCGAAGACGGCCGGATTTATCAGCGCCCGTTCGGCGGCATGACGCTGGACTACGGCAAGGGCCAGGCGCAGCGCACCTGCGCCGCCGCCGACCGCACCGGTCACGCCATGCTGCACACGATGTACGGCCAGGCGCTGCGCCACGCGGCCGAGTTCTTCATCGAATACTTCGCCATCGATCTGATCATGGATGATCAGGGCGTCTGCCGCGGCGTCATCGCGCTCAAGCTCGACGACGGCACGCTGCACCGCTTCAAGGCGCAGACCACGATTCTGGCCACCGGCGGCTACGGCCGCGCTTACGCTTCCTGCACCTCGGCGCATACCTGCACCGGCGACGGCGGCGCGATGGCGCTGCGTGCCGGCCTGCCGCTGCAGGACATGGAGTTCATCCAGTTCCATCCGACCGGCATCTACGGCTCGGGCTGCTTGGTCACCGAAGGCGCGCGCGGCGAAGGCGGCTATCTCGTCAACGCCGAAGGCGAGCGCTTCATGGAGCGCTACGCGCCCTCCGCCAAGGATCTGGCTTCGCGTGACGTCGTCTCGCGCGCGATGACCATCGAAATCCGCGAAGGTCGCGGCGTCGGCAAGAAGAAGGATCACATCTTCCTGCACCTCGACCATCTCGATCCCAAGGTGCTGCAGGAGCGTCTGCCGGGCATCTCGGACTCCGCGCGCATCTTCGCCGGCGTCGATGTCACCAAGGAGCCGATCCCGATCGTTCCCACGGTGCACTACAACATGGGCGGCATCCCGACCAATTATCATGGCGAAGTCGTCACCAAGAAGGACGGTGATGACAACGCAGTGGTACAGGGCCTGATGGCTGTGGGCGAAGCCGCCTGCGTCTCGGTGCACGGCGCCAACCGCCTCGGCTCCAACTCGCTAATCGATCTCGTGGTGTTCGGCCGCGCCGCGGCTTTGCGCTGCGCCGAGAAGCTGACGCCCAACGCCAAGCAGCCCGACCTGCCGGCGAACTCCGCCGAACTGGCGCTGGGTCGCCTCGACCACTACCGCTACGCCAAGGGCGGCACGCCGACCGCGAAGCTGCGCGAAAACATGCAGCATGTGATGCAGACCAACTGCGCCGTGTTCCGCACCGGCGAGATCCTGACCGAAGGCCAGGACCTGATCCAGAAGGTGCATGCAGGCATCGTCGATGTCGGCGTTTCCGACCGTTCGCTGACCTGGAATTCCGACCTGGTCGAGACGCTCGAATTCGACAACCTGATCGTTCAGGCCGTTGTCACGATGGACTCGGCGGCGAACCGCACCGAGAGCCGCGGCGCGCATGCCCGCGAGGACTTCTCGGCGCGCGACGACGTCAACTGGATGAAGCACACGCTGGCGTGGCTCGATGGTGGTGGCAAGACCAACATCCAGTACCGCCCGGTGCACGATTACACGATGACCAATGATGTGCAGTACATCCCGCCCAAGGCGCGGGTGTACTGATGACAGCGAAGGCTTGAGAATATGGTCGAGTTCGCACTTCCGAAGAATTCCAAGATCACCGGCGGCAAGGAATGGCCGAAGCCGGCCGGCGCCACGCAGACGCGCGAGTTTCGCGTCTATCGCTGGA
>NZ_JAQGJT010000195.1 GCF_028290495.1 Tardiphaga sp. | reverse complement strand
GAGGGATGGCGGAAACCGATCTGACGAGAATCCTGAGTTTCCAAAAGGGGGAAGCGTTTGGGGCCGGGTTCGCGGCCGGGCGCAACCTGGGGCTAGCGCGACTCCGGCCGCGTGCGGCGCAGACGCGGCAGCCGCGGGATGCGCTCGAGGCGACGCTGTTCGGGAACGGTCCAGTTGAAGAAGACCGCGAGCACGCGCAGCCCAAACGTCACGGCGACGCAGATAATCGCGGCCAGGAAGATCGGCACCCCCACGGCGTGCAGGATGACGAGTGTGGTCGCGCCCACGCCCGCTGCGACCGCATACAGCGACCCCACGTGCATGAAGGCGATTGGAACGCTGAGAAGCAGGTCGCGCACGATCGTGCCGCCGACGGCGGAGATCGTTCCCAGAAAGATCGCCGGGATGGCGGGCAATCCGAGGACGAGCGCCTTCGACGTCCCGATTGCGCAAAATAGCCCGATGGTGAGCGCGTCGAGCACGGTAATGACGGTCGCGAGGCGCGTGAACACCCGCTCGAGCAGCATCCCAAGCAGGGCGGCAACGACCGCCGCCGGTACATACCAATTGTCGGTGAGAGCCACCGGAAGCCTGCCCAGAAAGATGTCACGCACGAGGCCGCCGCCGAGTCCGGAGGCAATGCCGATAATCGCGACGCCGAGGAGGTCGAGCCTGCGGTCGCGAAACTGGGCAGCGTAGACCGCTCCCTGGACTCCGCCGATGGCGACGGCCGTGAGATCGGCCCACAGGGGGATGACGAACGAGGTGTCCTGCACGAGACCATTCTGGCCTGTTCCGGAAAGGCGTCAGGTAGTTCATCAGAATGGCGGCAATACTGGTTGCGTGCCCCTCTATCGTGACGAAGCCGTGGTGCTGCGCACCCACAAGCTGGGTGAGGCGGACCGCATTGTCACGATGCTGAGCAGGCAGCACGGCAAGATCCGCGCAGTGGCCAAGGGCGTGCGTAGAACGGCCTCGAAGTTCGGTTCACGGCTCGAGCCATTCATGGTCGCCGATGTGCAGCTGTACGAGGGGCGGTCCCTCGATATCATCACCCAGGCCGAGTCGGTGGGCGCATATGGCGCCGAGATCGCAAGCGATTATTCGAGCTACACGGCAGCGACGGCAATGGTAGAAACCGCTGACAAAATTACGGATGATTCCGGCAGCCTCCAGCAGTATCTGCTTCTGGTCGGTGGCCTGCGTTCGCTCTCGCGGCACGAGCACGCGTCGGGTTTGATCCTTGATTCCTACCTTTTGCGGTCGCTGTCCATTGCCGGCTGGGACCCTAGCTTCGTCGACTGCGCCGTCACGGGCGTTCCCTGCCCACACTCCGCGTTCGTCGTTCAGCTCGGCGGCGTGGTCGCCGACGCCGTCGCACCACCCGGGTCACCCCGTCTCGACGCTGGCACGCTCGACGTGCTTGCGGCTCTCCTTGCGGGCGACTGGTCGACGGTTGAGGCCGCGGCCGACCGCGAGCGCGGACAGGCCAGCGGAGTCGTCGCCGCGTACACCCAGTTCCATCTCGAGCGCGGGCTGAGGTCGCTGCAGCACGTCGACCGCACCGCGCGGGCTGGGGTGACCGGGTGAGTCCGGTTGCTAAGACCCATCGTGACGCGGTCGACTTCAAACCTGTGGACTGGACGGGCCTCTATCCGCCCGCGTTGCCGGCATCCGCTGTCCCGGATCACGTTGCGCTCGTCATGGACGGCAACGGTCGGTGGGCCAACGGCAAGGGACTCCCACGCATCGAGGGCCATCGAGCGGGTGAGGCCGCGCTGCTCGACGTGGTTGCGGGAGCGATTCAGGTAGGCGTGAAGCACCTGAGCGTCTACGCGTTCTCGACCGAAAACTGGCGGCGGTCGCCTGACGAGGTGCGGTTCCTGATGGGGTTCAACCGCGACGTGCTGCACCGCCGTCGCGACCAACTCAACGAGTGGGGTGTTCGGGTGCGCTGGGCTGGGCGTCGCCCACGACTTTGGACTTCCGTCATCAAAGAACTCGAATTTGCCGAACGGCTCACAGCAGGCAACGGAGTCCTCACACTGACCATGTGCATCAATTACGGTGGCAGAAATGAGATCACGGATGCCGTCCGCACGCTGGCAACGGAGGTCGCGTCGGGCAGGTTGAAGCCCTCCGGCATCACCGAAAAGAGCATCCAGCGCGCACTCTACGAGCCGGATTTGCCCGATGTCGATCTCTTCGTGCGCAGTTCCGGTGAGCAGCGGACCAGCAATTTCATGCTCTGGCAGAGTGCGTACGCCGAAATGGTGTTCCTCGACACGCTATGGCCTGACTTCACGAGGACGGACCTCTGGGAAGCGGTAGCGCTGTACGCTTCGAGAAATCGTCGATTTGGCGGCGCGATCGACGCGCCGAGGACGTAGCGGAAGTGGTCATGCGCAGAACGGTTAGAACAATCACGACGCTCCTGCTCGTCGGCATCATCCTCGGTATCGGGTTCGCAGTTTTGTATTTCGGCACGTCGACGGGGCTCATTTCGGGCGGTCAGTCGACAGTGATGGGCGGCGCGACGAAGTCACTGCCGTTCTACGCGCAGGTCGGCTGGTTGCGAAACACCGCCCCGTGGCCGGTGACGATTGAGAGCGTCACGACGGATGCCGCCCACACGACCGCGCCGACGCAGGTCTTCATCGAAACCCAGCGCGACTCAAAGTCCTATCCCTCAGGCACGGTGCCCGACTGGACGAAGGTCGCCAGTCGCACGCCGTACCAGCTCGCAGGCGGTAGTCTCCGATACCTCGGATTCGCGGTGGCCCCGGCCAGCGGGCACATCGCATCCTTCTCGAGCTTTACGGTGACATTCGTCGGCCCGCTCGGGATCACTTTCCACAAGACGTTTACCGGCACCCAGGTCGCTGCCCGCGCAGCAGGTTTG
>NZ_JAQGJT010000191.1 GCF_028290495.1 Tardiphaga sp. | reverse complement strand
GTGTGGGATCGGAGGTCATAGCCACCAACACCCGCTTGAATTGCTCGATCAGTTCTTCGACGGTGGCCGCGTCGAATACATCCGTACGGAACTGAAGGCGAAGTCCCAGTTCGCGGCCCGGCGCGGCTTGGATCGTAAGCGGGTAGTGGTAATAGTCGCGGTCATTCGACTCGGTGATGACCAACTCGTCGACGCGCTCCAACCTGGCGGTACCGGTCGGATAGTTTTCGTACACGAAAACCGTGTCGAACAATCGTTCCTGGCCGACGATGCGCTGTATGTCGCTGAGTGCCAGGTGCTGGTGCTCGAGCGTGTGGTTGTGGGCGTTCTGCAGCTGCTCCAGCAGGTCTGTGGTGGTGGTCGTTGGGGTGATGTTCGCCCGCACCGGCACCGTGTTGATCATCAGGCCAACCATCGAGTCCGCGCCGGTCACCTCGGCCGGCCTACCCGAGACCACGGCGCCGAAGGCGACATCGTGCTGGCCGGTCAGCGAGCACAGCAGCTGCGCGAAGGCGGCTTGCAGCACGGTGCTGACTGTCGTGTGGTGCGAACGCGCCAGCTCGTTAACCGCCCGCGTGGCCTCTTCAGACACCCGGAACGACTGAAAGTCTCGCGGCCCGATCCCCAGCCGATCCTGCGGACCCACCAAGGTAGGGGTGTCGAAACCGGCCAACACCTCACGCCACGCGGCGCGTGCGCCACCGGTGTCTCGACCGGCCAGCCAGCTGACGAACCTGCGATACGACACGGCCGCGGGCAGCCGATGCCCGTAATAGCTGATGAAGATCTCCCGCAGCAGGATCTGCAGCGACCAGCCATCCATCAAGATGTGATGGTTGGTGAGCACGAGTCGGTGGCGATCTGCTGCGGTGCGGATCACCGCGACGCGGAAGGCCGGCGGGTTGGCGAGGTCGCAGACCGCGGCGCGTTCGGCGGCGCACAGCTGCTGGATCTGCTCCTCGCCATCCACGCCTGGGTCGAGCTCGACATACTGCCACGCCGCCGAGGGATCGGCCGGGATGACTTGCACCGGCTCATCGAACCGGTCGCAGAATCGGGCTGCCAGATTGGGATGGCGGTTGACGACGGTGTGCACCGCATCGCGCAGCCGGTTCGGATCAAGCGGGCCGCTCAACCCGATGTCCAGCTGCACCGCATACACATCGTCGTGGAGTTCGTGCGCGACGCTGGCGTGAAACAGCAGCCCCTGCTGCAACGGGGTCAGCGGTAGGACATCAGCGACCCGGTACTGCCGGCATAGCTCGTCGATCTGCTGCTGCCTCAGCCGTGCGGGCGCGATATCGGAGGGGGTCAAACCGCCGCCACCGCGACGCACATGCACACAGATCCCGGCCAGGGCCTCGAACCACAGCCGGCTCAGCCGATTGACCTGCTCCTGCTCAACTGCCGAGGGCGCCCACGCCCAGTTGGCCTGCAGATGCGGGCCGGAGTCGGTGTCAGCGGTGCTGGCATTGACCTCGATGGCATGCGCAAGCGTTAGCGGGACAGCCTGGCTGGTGCCGGCAGCCGCCGCGCCTTGTTGGCTGATCCGCCAGAAATCGTCGGAGAGTTCCGCGGCCGCAGCACCCAGACGCCCCAGATAGTTGAACCCGAACGCCGGATCCGGCCCGGCCAGGTCGACATCGGGATTCAAATAGCGGAGCACACCATAGGTCAAACCGTCCGGCAGCGCCCGCAGTTGCTCCTTGGCATCCTTGACCACCGCACCCAGCGCCGCCTCACCGGCCACTACCTGCGCCCACGACAGTCCACCCACGGCCAACGACACCGGGTACTTGGTGGTGAACCAGCCCACCGTGCGCGACAAGTCCACATCGGCGCCCAATTCCTCCTGGCGCCCATGACCTTCCACATCGATACCAACCGGCGCAGCACCGGCGCCCAGGAACTCCGCCACCGCCAAGCCGAACGCGATCAACAAAATGTCCTGCACGCCAGCGTGAAACGCTGCGGGCACCACACCCAGCAGCATCCGGGACGTCTCGGCATCCAACTCCACCGACAGCTTCCCAGCACTGGCATAGGTATCCACACCAGGCTCCACCGCTGGCAACACCGTCGGTGCCGCCGCCACCTGCCGCCACACGTCCGCCTGGTCCACGACTTCCGGTTCGCGTGCATACTCGGCCAGCAGCGACGACCACCGGCCAAACGACGTACCGGGCGCCGACAGCACCACCGGCTGCCCGCCGCGATGCTGAACCCAAGCGATGTTCAGGTCCTCCAGCAGAATCCGCCACGAAACCCCGTCGATGGCGAGATGGTGAATGATCAACATCAACTGGCTAGTGGCGCCCACCCACAGCGCAGACAGCATCGCACCAGCGGCCGGGTTCAGCCGCGAGCGCGCATCCACCACCGCCGCATCAGACAGCGTCTCCACCGACTGCAGGCACCCGCCCGCACGCACCGAACCCGCCTCGGGCACCGTCAACGACCAGCCCCTGCCACCCTCATCGTCGGCGCGCGCCCGCAGCATGGCATGCCGATCCAGCAAGGCCTGCAACAGCACCACCACATCGGACTCGGTCACGCCGACGGGAGCCTGCAGCACCACCGTCTGATTGAACTGATCAACCGGACCCTCGACCTCGTGGAGCCAGCGCATGATCGGGGTCGCCACCGCCTTCTCGACGCCCTCATCAAACGTGGCACCCGCAGCGGCGGCCGCCTGGATCAGCCGGGCCACCCGGGGCGGCCGGGCCACCCGGGCCACCCGGGCCACGGTCTGCTCGACGAAGACATCGCGTGGCCGACAAACCACCCCGGCGAGACGCGCCCGCGCCACCACCTGCATCGACAAAATGCTGTCCCCGCCTA
>NZ_JAQGJT010000213.1 GCF_028290495.1 Tardiphaga sp. | reverse complement strand
CGCGCACGGCCGAGGAACTCACGTCGCTCGTTCGTCGCTCGGCGCGCGAAGGCAGTCTCGACCGCGACACGGCGACCCTGCTCGCACGCACGCTCGCCTTTTCAGACCTGACCGCGCAGGATGTCATGACGCCGCGCCCGCGGGTCGCCAGCATCGAGCGCACCCAGACTGCGCACGACGTGGTCCTTCTCTCGATGCGCACCGGCTTTTCGCGGTTTCCGGTGATCGACGAGAGCATCGACGACGTCGTCGGCCTTGTGCACGTCAAGCAGGCGGTCGCTGTTCCGCGCGAGAAGCGCGGCGACGTTCCCGTTTCGGCGTTGCAGGGGGATGGGCTGCGAGTTCCGGAGACGATGCGCCTCGACGTCCTGCTCGGTGAACTGCGCGGTCGCGGGTACCAGATGGCTGTCGTGGTCGACGAGTACGGCGGCACGGCGGGAGTCGCGACTCTCGAAGACCTGGTCGAAGAGCTGGTCGGTGAAGTCTCAGACGAGCACGACCGTTCAAAACCGGATGTGGTGCGCAGCCGGGACTGGTTTACGTTCCCGGGCATCCTCCGGCCCGATGAACTGCTCGAGCGCACCGATGTGAACGTGCCAGAGGACGGCCCGTGGGAGACCGTGGCGGGCTGGCTGATGAGTGAGCTCGGCCGGCTGCCCGTTGTCGGGGATGTCGTCACCGTGAACGGCGGCCAGTTCCGCATCGAGAGGCTGGATGGCCGTCGCATAGACCGCGTCCGGTATACGCCGAATCATCCAGAGGCCTCCGATGAGAACGGCGGTGATGCCCAGTGAGCGACTGGTGGGGCATCGCGTGGCTCGCCATCCTGCTGCTGGTGAACGCGTTCTTCGTCGGCGCCGAATTCTCGATCATCTCGGCCAGGCGCTCGCAGATCGAGCCGCGCGCGGATCGGGGTTCCCGCGCCGCGAAAACCGCTCTCTGGGCCATGGAGCATGCCACGCTCAGGCTCGCGACGACCCAACTCGGGATAACGGTCTGGTCGCGGCTCATCCTCAACGTGTCCGAGCCGGCCATCCACGACCTGATGTCTCAACCGCTCAATCTGCTCGGCTGGGCCGAAGCGGTCGTTGGCACGATTTCGTTTATCGTCGCGCTGCTGATCGTCTCCTTCCTGCACGTGATTGTCGGCGAGATGGTGCCTAAGAACCTGTCGTTCTCCGTTCCGGAGCGCGCCGTGCTGCTGCTGGCACCCCCGCTTGTATTCTTCGCGACCATCTTTCGGCCGATCATCGTCGCGCTGAATGCCACATCCAACGGGATTGTGCGGTTGTTTCGAATTCAGCCGAAGAGTGAGGCGACGAGTGTCTTTACCGTCGACGAGGTGGCCAATATCGTTGCCCAGTCGACGCGGGAGGGCGTTCTGAGGGACTCGTCCGGCACCGTGAGCGCCGCGTTCGAGTTCTCCACCAAGCGGGCCGAGGATGTCGCGGTCGGGATGGCAAATCTGGTCACCCTGCCGGAGGACGCAACACCGGCAGACGTTGAGCACGCGGTCGCGCAGCGGGGCTTCTCGCGCTACGTGCTCGTCAACGAGGATGGCGACCCGACCGGCTACCTGCACCTCAAAGACGTCATCGACCTGGATGAAGACGAATACCTGGAACCCGTGCCGCCCAAGCGCATCCGGCAACTGATTTCGATCTACCGCACGGTCGATCTCGAAGATGCGCTGGCGACCATGAGACGCACCGGGGTGCACGTTGCCCGGGTGTTCGACGAGGAGGCGGCGACCCGCGGGGTGCTCTTCTTCGAGGACATCATCGAGGAGCTCGTCGGCGAAGTGCAGGATGCGACTCGTCGGTCATAGCCACCCGGCGAGCTTTGGCTATCGAGCGAGCCCGGACAGGAATTCGCGCAACTCAGCGACCCCGGTGAAATGGTGGGCGGTTGCGCCGAGAGCGGCAGCGGCATCCGTATTGACGACCTTGTTGTCGATGAAGACCATGTCCTCCATGGCGATGCCGAGTTGTGCTGCGGCTTCGAGGTAAATCGCCGGCTCGGGCTTGAGTGCATCCATTTCGGCGCTGACGAATACGCGCTCAAAGTAGCGTCCCATCGGCGAGAAACGCAGCGGGCTGCCAAAGTCGAACCCCGCGTTCGACAGGATCGCGAGCCTGGTTCCGCCATCCCGGAGTTCGACGATGAGGTCGAGCGTTCCCGGTTCGACGCTGATCCACCCGCGAAAATCGGCGGCCCACAGGCGGTGAACGTCTGAGGCGCTCCATGCCGCCCCCACGTCGTCCGCGACCCGCTGCCAGTAGGCCGGAACGTCGAGGGTTCCGCGATCGAGATCATCGCGGTGTCGGTCGTAGGCCGCCCAGAAAGGTTCTGCCGCGACATCGGCGACGCTGAGCAGCGCACTTCGGTCCGCCGGGGTCGGCGAGAGCGAAATCACCTCGCCATAGTCGAAGACGACAACACGGTTCGGGATGTACAGGGGCACGACATCCAAGTTACCGCGAGAAGCTCGCCCAGACCGGTGACCGCGCGGGCCCGAGAAGCTACCGTGGAGAACATGAGCGAAGACGCCGGAACGCAGTACACCGCCTGGTCAGTGACTGATGCGGCAGCACACATTGCGGTTCCGTCGGAGGATGACGACAAGTACTCGCGAGGCGTGCTCGGCGTCATCACCGGCAGCGTGCAGTACCCGGGAGCAGCCGTGCTCGGTGTCGAGGCCGCGCTTCGCACGGGGCTCGGGATGGTGCGGTACATCGGGCCGGAACGCGCCAGCGACCTGGTGCTGGCAAGGCGCCCCGAAGTCGTCACCGGCAACGGCCGAGTGCAGGCGTGGCTGATCGGCTCGGGAATGGATGCCACGGCAGGCGGCGGCGACTCGGCCGACGCGATGCGGGATGCCGTTGCGCAGTCCGTACCGGTCATCCTCGACGGCGGGGCGTTCGACCTCATCGCCTCGGCCACCGGGCCGACAATCATTACGCCCCACTTTCGCGAGCTTGCGCGCGTCGTCGGTGGCGATCCGGCCGAGATCGCCAAAGATCCGGGTGGCGCCGCGGCGAGGGCTGCACAATCCCTCGGTGTCACGGTTCTGCTGAAGGGACACACGACGTACATCGCCGCCCCGGACGGCACCCGCCTCTCCGCGAGCGTCGCGCCTTCGTGGCTGGCCACGGGGGGTGCGGGTGACGCGCTCGGCGGCATCCTCGGGGCGCTGGTCGCCACTCACGCGGATCAGCTTGCTTCAGATGAGGGGATGCTTGCGCGGTTGGCCGCTACAGCATCCGTGATTCACG
>NZ_JAQGJT010000131.1 GCF_028290495.1 Tardiphaga sp. | reverse complement strand
GAGGTCATGCAAAATGTCTTCCGCCGCAATGGTCTCCTTGCGGATGCGGCTTTCGGCGAACGCCAGATCTTCCGCGATCGAGGGATCGAGATGGTGGCACACCATCAGCATGTCGAGATGCTCGTCGATGGTGTTGCGGGTGAACGGCCGCGTCGGATTGGTCGAGGACGGCAGCACGTTCTTCAGTCCCGCGACCTTGATGATGTCGGGGGCGTGGCCGCCGCCCGCGCCTTCGGTGTGGAAGGCGTGGATGGTGCGGCCCTTGAACGCCTTCACGGTATCCTCGACGAAGCCGGATTCATTCAGCGTGTCGGAATGGATCATCACCTGGACGTCGTAATCGTCGGCAACGCTCAGGCAATTGTCGATCGCCGCCGGCGTGGTGCCCCAATCCTCATGCAGCTTGAGCGCGCAGGCGCCGGCCTTGATCATCTCCACCAGCGCCGCCGGACGCGAAGCATTGCCCTTGCCGGAAATGCCGAGATTGACCGGAAACGCATCGAACGACTGGATCATGCGCGCCATGTGCCAGGGGCCGGGCGTGCAGGTGGTGGCGAAGGTGCCGTGCGACGGGCCGGTGCCGCCGCCGAGCATCGAGGTGACGCCTGACATTAGCGCGTGCTCGATCTGCTGCGGACAGATGAAATGAATGTGGCTGTCGAAGCCGCCGGCGGTGAGGATCTTGCCCTCGCCCGCGATGACGTCGGTGCCGGGGCCGACATTGATGGTGACGCCGGGCTGGATGTCGGGATTGCCGGCCTTGCCGATCGCGCAGATGTAGCCTTCCTTGATGGCTACATCGGCTTTCACGATGCCCCAATGGTCGACGATCAGCACGTTGGTGATCACGGTATCGACGGCGCCTTCGGCGTTGGTCGCCTGGCTCTGCCCCATACCGTCGCGGATCACCTTGCCGCCGCCGAACTTCACCTCCTCGCCATAGATGGTGAAGTCCTTCTCGACCTCGATGATCAGGTCGGTGTCCGCGAGCCGCACCCGGTCGCCGGTAGTCGGCCCGAACATGTCGGCATAGACGGAGCGCTTGATTTTCACGGACATGATCGATCTCTCAGGATTTCTTGCCGTCGTAGTGTTTCACCTGGAGGGCCTCGAGATCGACCCCATCAAGGCAACGCACATTGATGGCCACCATCTCGCTGCCGCCCGGCCCCTTGCCGTTGGCAAAGGATTCGATGCCGCAAGTCTTGCAAAAACGGTGATGAATGACGTTCTTGTTGAAAAGGAACTCAGTGGTGGCGCTCTCGCCGGCCAGCAGCTTGAAATTCGCGGCAGGGACGAACGTCAGCAGCGAGCCCAGCTTGCCGCAGCGCGAGCAGTTGCAGGCAATCACTTCACCGATGTCACCTGTCATCTCGTAGCGGACGTCGCCGCACTGACAGCCACCCGTATATGTCGTCATCCTACAGCTTCCCCATCACGTCGCCGCGAAAACCGTAGACTTCGCGCTTGCCGGCGAGTTCTACCAGTTGCACGTCGCGGGTCTGGCCGGGCTCGAAGCGGACGGCGGTGCCGGAAGCGATGTCGAGGCGCATGCCGCGCGCCTTGGCGCGGTCGAATTTCAGACCGGGATTGGTCTCGAAGAAATGATAGTGCGAACCGACCTGGATCGGCCGGTCGCCGGAATTCGCCACCGTCAGCGTGACCGTGGCACGGCCGGCATTGAGTTCGATGTCGCCGTCCTGGATGAAGAGTTCGCCGGGGATCATAGTGTCACCTCGTATGCCGCGACGTCATGGCCGGGCCTGTCCCGGCCATCCACGATGTTCCGCGCTGGCGTGGATGCCCGGCACAAGGCCGGGCATGACGGAGTTTTATCTGATGGGCTCATGCACCGTAACCAGCTTCGTGCCGTCGGGGAACGTCGCCTCGACCTGGATGTCATGGATCATCTCGGCGATCCCGTCCATGCACTGGGCGCGGGTGACGACTTCGGCGCCGGCTTTCATCAGCTCGGCGACGGTGCGGCCGTCGCGGGCGCCCTCGACGATGAAATCCGAAATGATGGCGATCGCCTCGGGATGGTTGAGCTTGACGCCGCGCTCGAGCCTGCGGCGCGCGACGATCGCAGCCATCGAGATCAGCAGCTTGTCCTTTTCGCGGGGAGACAGGTTCATCGTATACTCTGAATTCGGTTAGAAAGTTAGTTGAGCCACAGCCGCGGCAACGCGGCGCCGGATCGCGCCAGGACGTTCATCATATCGACGCGTAGTTTCGCCGCATCTTGCGCACAGAAGCGGGCCATTGCAAATCCGTTCCAGGCGGAGATACCGACCTCGCCGCCGAAGTTTTCCGCGGCCTCGCGGATACGCTCGACCAGCGCCTCGTCGCCCGGCACGATCAGCGCGGTACCGACGGCGAGGCCACCCTTGGCGATGGCGGGCTGCCCGAGTTTCTCGCCGAGGTCGCCTTCCAGCCGGACGGTTTCGGCGAAGATAAGCTTGCCGCCGCGACGCAGCCGCCAGCGGTCGACGAAAGCGCCGGACAGCATCTTCTCGCCCATCGCGGCGCGGCCGAAGATGACGATCTCGCAGACGATCAGCGAGGCGGTGGAATCAAGGTCGATATCGATGCGGCGCGAGGTGCGCGAGCGGTCGAACAGGATGGTCTCCTGCGGCAGCCAGGAAAGATGCGCCTTGGCCGCGGCCTTCAGCGCGATGTTGATTTCGGCCGATGGTCCGTGCGAGCGGTACACTTTTTCGGCGGCGGCGGTGGTCACCGTCAGGCTGGTGCCTTCGCCTGCCGCAATATCGATATCGAAGCGATCACCGCCGGCCGCGCCGCCCGCGGTGTTGACGAACATCGCCGACAGGCCGTGATCTTCCGGCGAGGGAAAGCGAACGCGCAGCGAGCCTGATTCATGTAGCTGCCGGCGACGGGTCTTGCCGTCGACCAGTTGGACGTCGAACGTCACCGACCCCTGGGCGCGGTTGGCTGCAAAGATTGCCTGTGCGGCGCTGTTCGAACTCGTTGTCATGCTCTCCTCGGCGTCGCCGCTGTTTACAGCGCCATCTGGCGGCTGATCTCGGCGGGATCGAGCGTTGAGCGGTCGCAGGCGAACTTGACGACGCCGCGATCCATTACGGCGAAGTTGTCGCCGAGCTCGCAAGCAAAGTCGAGATATTGTTCGACCAGCACGATCGACATAGTGCCGAGGCTGCGCAGATAGGTGATGGCACGGCCGATATCCTTGATGATCGAGGGCTGGATGCCTTCGGTCGGCTCGTCCAGCAGCAGCAGCGTCGGACGCATCACCAGCGCGCGGCCGATCGCGAGCTGTTGTTGCTGGCCGCCGGACAGATCGCCACCACGGCGGCCGAGCATCGATTTCAATACCGGGAAAAGCGAAAACACATCTGCGGGAATGTTGCGGTCGGCGCGCTTCAGCGGCGCATAGCCGGTCTTGAGATTCTCTTCCACCGTGAGCAGCGGGAATATCTCGCGTCCCTGCGGCACGAAGGCGATGCCGCGCCGCGCCCGCTCATAGGGCTTGAGCGTCGAGATGTCCTGGCCGTCGAAAGTGATCGAGCCACCGGCGATCGCCTGCTGGCCGACCATCGCCCGCAACAGGCTGGTCTTGCCGACGCCGTTGCGGCCGAGCACGCAGGTCACCTTGCCCGGCTCCGCCGCCACGGTGACGCCGCGCAGCGCCTGCGCCGCGCCGTAATACAGGCTGATATTGTCGACCTTCAGCATTATTCCACCTTCCGTTTACCTCGCCCTTCGAGACGGTCCTCCGGACCTCCTCAGGGTGAGGTAAACTCCTGCTTCAAACTGTGTCCTCATCCTGAGGAGCGGCCACTTGGCCGCGTCTCGAAGGATTCGGAGCATTCATCTTCCCAAATACACTTCGACGACACGGTCATTGGTCGACACCTGATCGATGGTGCCTTCGGCCAGCACGGTGCCTTCGTGCAGGCAGGTCACCTTGACGCCGAGTTCGCGCACAAAGGTCATGTCGTGCTCGACCACGACCACGGTCTTGTTGTCGCGGTTGATGGCTTTCAGGAGTTCGGCGGTCTGGTGCGTCTCGACATCGGTCATCCCGGCAACGGGCTCATCGACCAGCAAAAGCTTTGGGTCCTGCGCCAACAGCATGCCGATCTCCAGCCACTGCTTCTGGCCATGCGACAAATTGCCGGCAAGGCGATGGCGGGAGTCCGTCAGGCGGATGGTTTCCAGCACCTTTTCGATGCGCTGCTGCTGGTCGCGGGTGTTGCGCCAGAACAACGTCCCGCGAACGCTGTGATCGACGTTCAGCGCCAGCATCAGATTGTCCTCGATGGTCTGGCTCTCGAACACCGTCGGCTTCTGGAATTTTCGGCCGATACCCAGTTCGGCGATCTTGGTCTCATCAAGCAGCGTGAGGTCGTGGGTGCCGTCGAAATAGACGTCGCCCTCGTCCGGCTTGGTCTTGCCGGTGATGATGTCCATCATCGTGGTCTTGCCGGCGCCGTTGGGCCCGATGATGGCGCGCATCTCGCCCGCCTCCAGCGTCAGCGACAGATTGTTGATGGCGTGGAAGCCGTCGAACGAGACGTGCACGCCGTCGAGATAGAG
>NZ_JAQGJT010000197.1 GCF_028290495.1 Tardiphaga sp. | reverse complement strand
AACTTCATCGCCATAAAAGTAGCTGTTGCAGAATGATTCCGTCGTGTCCTGCGCGAACCTGAACCATGTGCTGCTTCCCCTGGACACCCATTTCGCGAGCGCGCACGTGCCGCTTTGGCGCATGGCTTGAAAAAGAAGCTGATAAGGCTTTCCACCCCGTTTGTCAGGCGCGAGATAGTAAGCCTTGTCCATGTAGAACGGGTCGATCGCGTCGGTAGGCATGAAAGCCACGATATCAATAGTGTGGCTGGCACTCGCTTCCAGTGCTTCAAGTTCCGACGGTTCGAAGATCACATACTTGTCCTTCTCGAACTCGTAGCCTTTCACCATTTCGCTGCGCTCGACAACCTTGTTATCAGCCGGGCACACATGCTGTTGCTTCAACCGTGTCCCGCAGTCCTTGTGCATCAAATTGAAACCAACACCGGATTTTGACTCTGTCGCACTGAACAGTTTCACGGGGACGGATACCAGGCCAAAACTTAACGTGAGCGATGCTAGCGAACGGGGAGCCATCAAGTCTCCTTCGTGTTTTCGCCGCTAAGCGCTTTGAGCGGCGTGATCAAAGCTGTGAAGCAAAAACCTCACCATCGTGTGTCAAGCCGCGCGAAAACCTCCTGCCGTGTGAGCCACTGTTGTTTGCTTTGCCCGCTCACGGGCACGGTAGCCGCTCTGAACCGGTTATAGCTGGCAAACGGTCAAGCAGTGTCAAGCAGGGATCGGCCATCACAACTTTCTGGCGGGCAACGGCGCATGAAGAACGTTCCTTGCGACAGTTATTTCCCCCACAGGAGAAAGTGATGAAAATCGTAAAATTGCTGGCGCGCGCGTTTGCGTCGGGTACAGGCGCAGCGGTCATTTCGGCGGTAGTCGCCTCCCGTGAAGCCCTAAACAACGGAGCAAGCGGCGTGGCGCCGATTAACGCGGTCTCGCATTGCCTATGGCCCGCCGAAGCGTTTCTCGACGAGCAGCCCAGTGTTCGGTTGACTGGCACCGGCGCCTTCATATACTGGGGCGCAGGCATCTTCTGGGGGGTGTTGTTTGAAACGCTACTCGGCCGCCGTTCGTCGCCGGCGCGTATCGTTCGAACCGCTGCGGCTACGGCGGTCATGGCTTACGCCGTGGACTATCACGTTGTCCCCGAAAGGTTTACGCCTGGCTTCGAGGCACACATGCCGCCGCGCTCATTCCTACCCATATATGCGGCTCTGGGCGCGGGTTTAGCGCTCATCGCGCTTACCAGGAGGAAATTCTAAGCTGCCGCCGCGCGGACGTGCCTCGTGGACGCTGCTGCCGTGAAGGAACCGCGTGGAAGCCGCAGCGGAAAAACTGTTCGGTGCCTCTCACGACTCGGATTTGCTAGCAAAAAGCAGGCGATTGCCTCGCAGAGCACAAATCATCTGATAAATGTTTTCGTGAACGTTTGCGCGTTCTATACTGCAGCTCTCTCAGGTCCGGCGCTTCCTCCTCGGAATGCCAGACGTTGAAGCCGACCAAATGTGTCGGCTTTTTTTTCAGCCGCTGCGAGCCGCAGTGCCACGGGCCGCTCCCGTTCACATCGCCCGACCAGAATCGCAGCCTTACACGTATTGACTGCGATGCAGGGAATGAGGGCGATGACGCGGTATGGCGCTGCCGCCGCAATGACAATGTTGCAACACCCTACGCGAGCACGCGCTATTGGGAACTGGTTAAGTTCGCGAGCAACCACTGGTACGATCCGCGAAAACTCGCCTATTACTTCGTGACTGGATGTGGCCGCCCATCGACACTTGGGTGGCAGGCGGAGACAAATACGACTATTCCGCCAAAGCACTTCAACTAGTCGCATCCGGTGCGCTGCCCCCGCGCGCCGTGCCCTCCGATCAATTTGAAACGGAAACGCCGTCGAGTGCGTGGGATATGAGCCCGACGCAGACAAAGAAGGGACTGCTCGCCCGCCTGTTCGGACTGTAGCCTGACTCTAACCGTCAGATGCCCGGAGATCACCCGGCCAGCGGAGGCCCACCTAGACGGCCATTCCGGGACTCCAGTCAATCCCGTGTTTCGAGTCTAGCTAACCGCGTGCTAGTCCAACGAATTTCGTTTACTGGGAGTGCGTGCAGGGGTACGGAAATCGGACTTGAATACGACGCTTCCCGCGTTGTTCAGCTCAGCGTCGCCCGGCTCTACGATCGAGCATTCAAAGTCGGGATAGGAGAGGCGACGGTAAACGCTTGTCTCGAATAACTCGCCTCGAAAGCGCCTATAAAGCAGACGTCCCGAGAAATAGAAATGAGGTTCCGACTCGGACGGTGCGTTCGCTGGAACGGCGCCGCGGAACGTCGTGCGGGTGTCAGCCTGGAATGTGGTCCATAGTTGGCTGTGCGCTGGCAAAAGAGTGCCGCGCTCCACCGCATCTGTGACGGCGTAACACCATCCGGCTTTGGGCAGCGCGTGACGCGCGCCGATGTAGGTCCGCTTGATTTCGAATGCGCTGCTTACCACCTCGAAATCGCAGCCACACGGGTTCCGCACGACGAATGTGACCTTCGCCGGGACGCCCGGAATCACGCGTTCCTTGCCTAGGACTACCGGCAGGTTCAAGGCGTTTGACAAATCTACGCGGCGGACGGCTCAACACTGCCCATCGCGTCAGACCTTCCCATTCATTTGTTCGAGCGCTGCTTTGGCCGTTGCCCGACCGTGAGTCCAGTGCGTCTCGATGGCCGCTCGGCTGAACTGCCCGTCCTTAAAGTGCGAGCCCCGT
>NZ_JAQGJT010000103.1 GCF_028290495.1 Tardiphaga sp. | reverse complement strand
ACTGTCGAGCTCGTGATGGCATTCGAAGAAGAGTTCGGCTGCGAAATCCCGGACGACGCCGCCGAGACGATTCTGACCGTCGGCGACGCCACCAAATTTCTTGAGAAAAACGCAAAAAGCTGACGCCTTCGCGCGACACACTTGAAGCCGGACGGATCGCGACTGCGATCCACCGGCTTCTTGCTGTGACAAGCTAGGGATCAGTGGGAGGATCGGCGATGAGGCGGGTGGTCGTCACAGGCCTAGGCATGGTGTCGCCCCTGGGCTGCGGCGTCGAGCCGACCTGGAAGCGCATTCTGAACGGCGAAAGCGGCGCCAAGCGAATCGATACGTTCGACGTGTCGGATCTGACCAGTCAGATCGCCTGCGTGATTCCGCGCGGCGACGGCAGCAACGACACCTTCAATCCCGACCAGTGGATGGAGCCGAAAGACCAGCGCAAGGTCGACGATTTCATCATCTATGCGATGTGCGCCGCCAAACAGGCGCTCGACGACGCCAACTGGCATCCGGAAACCGAAGCCGACAAGTGTGCCACCGGCACCATGATCGGCTCCGGCATCGGTGGCCTGTCGGGTATTGCCGATACGGCGCTGCTTCTGAAGGAGCGCGGACCGCGCAAGGTCTCGCCGTTCTTCATTCCCGGCCGCCTGATCAATCTCGCCTCCGGCTACGTCTCGATCGCGCACGGCCTCAAGGGCCCCAACCATTCCGTGGTGACGGCGTGTTCGACCGGCGCGCATGCGATAGGCGACGCCAGCCGCCTGATCGCGCTCGGCGATGCCGATGTGATGGTCGCGGGCGGCACCGAATCGCCGATCAGCCGGCTGGCAATGGCCGGCTTCTGCGCGGCGCGCGCGCTATCGACCGAATTCAACGATGATCCGACCAAGGCGTCGCGTCCCTACGACAAGGACCGCGATGGTTTTGTCATGGGCGAGGGCGCCGGCGTTGTGGTGCTGGAAGAGTACGAGCACGCCAAAGCGCGTGGCGCACGAATCTATGCCGAGATCGTCGGCTACGGCATGTCGGGCGATGCCTATCACATCACATCGCCGACGCCCGATGGCGACGGCGCGTTCCGCAGCATGAGCGCTGCGATGAAGCGCGCCGGCATCTCCGCGGCCGATCTTGACTACATCAACGCGCACGGGACATCGACGCCGCTCGGCGACGAAATCGAGCTGGGCGCCGTACAGCGCCTGCTCGGCAATGCCACCTCCAAGGTGTCGATGTCCTCGACCAAGTCGTCGATCGGCCATCTGCTCGGCGCTGCCGGCGCGGTTGAGGCCATCTTCTGCATCCTGGCGATTCGGGATAACGTCGCGCCTCCGACGATCAATCTCGATAATCCGTCGGTGGAGACCGCGATCGATCTGGTGCCGCTGAAGCCGCGCAAGCGGGAGATCAACATTGCACTGTCGAATTCATTCGGATTTGGCGGTACAAACGCTTCGTTGGTCCTGCAGCGCGTTGCCAATTAGATAGCCTCCACCGTTTCGCCGCATTCCGCTCTAATTCCTACTTCGGGCGCGTGCTATTGACGGGGTCGGTTCGCCCCCCGTGAGCGTTGTACCGACAGGATCAGGTTGTATCGATGAGTGAGAGGCCGCCCATTTCGCCCAGGAGCCCGCGCGCCGCGCTGGAGCCGGAGCAGGTTCCGCCGCCGCCGAAGCGTTCGGACCGTGCCCGCAATCCCTTGGTGGTGGCCGGCAATGCCATTTTCACGATTATCATCGTCACGATGATCGGGGCCGGCGGCCTCTATGTTTATGGCCGCCAGGCGCTGGATGCGCCGGGACCGTTGCAAGAAGACAAGATCGTCAACATCCCGGCCCGCGCCGGCAAGGGTGACATCGCCGAGAAGCTGGCGAGCGAAGGCGTGATCGACGCCAATCGCTGGGTGTTCATCGGCAGCGTGTTCGCGCTCAAGGCCAGCTCCGAGTTGAAGCCCGGCGAGTACCTGTTCCAGAAGAACGCCAACCTGCGCGACGTCATCGGCACCATCGTCGAAGGCAAGGTCGTGCAGCACTCCGTCACCATTCCGGAAGGACTGACCTCCGAGCAGATCGTCGGCCGGCTGACCGAGAACGACATCTTCACTGGTTCGATCCGCGAAATGCCGCGCGAGGGAACGCTGCTGCCGGAGACCTACAAATTCCCGCGCGGCACGCCGCGCGAACAGGTCGTCCAGCGCATGCAGCAGGCGCAGAAGCGCGTGCTTGCCGAGATCTGGGAACGCCGCAACGCCGATATTCCCGTCAAGACGCCGGAGCAACTGGTGACGCTGGCTTCCATCGTCGAGAAGGAAACCGGCAAGGCGGACGAGCGCAGCCGCGTCGCCTCGGTATTCGTCAATCGCCTGCGCCAGA
Organism: Tardiphaga sp.; assembly: GCF_028290495.1. Taxonomy (GTDB): domain Bacteria; phylum Pseudomonadota; class Alphaproteobacteria; order Rhizobiales; family Xanthobacteraceae; genus Tardiphaga. The sequence continues at coordinate 8,532 of NZ_JAQGJT010000103.1, read as the reverse complement.
AGATGAAGCTGCAATCCGATCCGACGATCATTTACGGCATCGTCGGCGGCAAGGGCACGCTGGGCCGCCCGATCAAGCGCAGCGAGATCCAGCAGCCGTCGCCCTACAACACCTATGTCGTCGAAGGCCTGCCGCCGGGGCCGATCGCCAATCCCGGCCGTGCCTCACTGGAAGCCACGGCGAATCCGGCGCGCACCCGCGACCTGTTCTTCGTCGCCGATGGCACCGGCGGCCATACGTTCACTGAAACCTACGACGCGCATCAGAAGAACGTCGCGAAGCTCCGCGTGATGGAGAAGGCGATCCAGAACGACGCCGTCGAGCCGCCGGAAGAGGCTGCGGCTCCGGCCGCACCGGCCGATGCCAATGCCGCCACCGGCACGACGCCGGCCAAGCCCGCACCGGCCAAGCAGCGGGCCCGCAACGTAGCGCCCGCACCGGCGCCCGCTGCCCGCCAGGGTGCGGCGCAGACCACGACCACCACCACGCCGCCCGTGGTCCAGCGATAGACGTCGCCGCCCGGCGCCGCGCTGGCCTTGGCGCCTAATTCTCTTTGGCCTGAAAAGGCTCTAACCTGAGCGGGGTTTGCGGTTACGCGAATCTCGCTCGCATTTTCGGAGACGTGACGCGATGGCGCTGTCGAGCATGACCGGCTTTGCGCGAAGCCACGGCACCAGTGGGCCGTATGCGTTCGAGTGGGAATTGAAGTCCGTCAACGCCAAGGGCTTTGACCTCAGGATGCGGCTGCCGCCGGGCTGGGACGAGATCGAGACCATCGCCCGCAAGCGCGCCACCGAGATCCTGTCGCGCGGCACCGTTTACGCCAACCTCACCGTGAAGCGCGGCAATGCGCTGTCCACCGTGCGGGTCAACGAGGAGGTGCTCAATTCGATCCTGCGGATCGCCGCTGATCTCGCCGGCAAGATCGACGCGGTGGCGCCCTCCGTCGACGGGCTGATGGCCATCAAAGGCGTGATCGAAGTGGTTGAGCCGGAGGCCGACGAGGCCGAGGACAAGGCCGCCAAAATCGCCGTCGCGGCCGCCTTCGAGGAGGCGCTGACCGCGCTGGTGGCGATGCGCAAGCGCGAGGGCGCCACGCTCGGCGAGATCCTGACGCAGCGCATGAGTGAAATCGAGTCGCTGACGAAGAAGGCCGAGGCGGCGCCCGGCCGCAAGCCGGAAGCCATCCGCGCGCGGCTCGCCGAACAGATCGCGGCGCTTCTGGAGTCGTCCGATCGTTTCGATTCCGACCGGCTCAACCAGGAAGCGCTGATGATGGCGGCGAAGGCCGACATCCGCGAAGAACTCGACCGCATCGCCTCGCACATCTCGCAGGCGCGCGAGATGATCGGCAAGGGCGGACCGGTCGGCCGCCGGCTCGACTTCCTGGCGCAGGAATTCAACCGCGAGGTCAACACCTGCTGTTCGAAATCCAACGATCTGGAACTGACCAACACCGGCCTCGAGATGAAAAACGTGGTCGAGCAATTCCGCGAACAGGTTCAGAATCTCGAATGACGAATTCCAGCAATCCCGCATCCGAAGGCGTTGAGCGGCGCGGCCTGATGTTCGTGCTGTCGTCGCCGTCCGGCGCCGGCAAGACCACGCTCACCCGGATGCTGATCGCCGAGGCCCCCGATCTCACCATGTCCGTTTCGGTGACGACGCGGCCGATGCGCCCCGGCGAAGTGGATGGCCGCGACTACTACTTCGTCGACCAGAAGCGGTTCGACGAGATGGTGGCGCAGGACGAATTGCTGGAATGGGCGCGGGTGTTCGACAATTGCTACGGCACGCCGCGCGCGCCGGTCGAGGCCGCGCTGGCGGCCGGGCACAACGTGCTGTTCGATATCGACTGGCAGGGCACGCAGCAACTGCGCGGCCGTGCGGCGAAGGATGTCGTCAGCGTGTTCATCCTGCCGCCCTCGGTGCAGGCGCTGGAGCAGCGGCTGCATACCCGTGCGCAGGATTCCGACGAGGTGATCCGCGGCCGGATGAAGAAGGCCGGCGACGAAATGAGCCATTATGACGCCTATGACTACATCGTCATCAACGACAACATCGGCATTGCCTTCGAGTCGGTGAAATCGATTTTGCGCGCCGAACAGCTCAAGCTGGAGCGTCAGGTCGGCGTCACGGCCTTCGTGCAGAAACTGCGACAGCAGCTGTAGCTGGAAATGCACCGGCTCCGCGGAGCAGCGCAAATGCGCTGCCCCGCGTCCGGGACATGTAGTTCGCGCCTCAGTTCGTCAGCACGACGCGGCCGACCACGTGGCCAGCGCGCAATTCCTCGATCCACTTCTGCGCGTCGGCCATTGGTTCTTCCTTCATCGGCGTCGGCTTGATCTTGCCGGCGCGCGCCAGGTCCATCAACTCCTTGGCTTCGGCCAGTGTGCCGACCATGAAGCCCTCGATGGTCATGCGCTTGTAGATCCACTGCACCATCGGCAGCGAGAAGTTGCCGCCCATCAGGCCGGACACCACGATCTTGCCGCCGCGCGCCACCGTCGATACGGCAAAGCCCATCGACTTGTCATTGCCCGCGAAATCGATGACGCCGTCGAAGCCGCCATCGGTTTCCTTCACCATGCGTCGGGCAACATCGGGTTCGGCCGGATCATAGGCGAACGCTGCGCCGTTCTTCAGTGCTGCCTCGCGCGCCGCCGGGCTGAGATCGGCGACCGAGATCGGCTGCTTGAACATCGCCTGCGCGAAGGCCAGGCCCATCATGCCGACGCCGCCAAGGCCGATGAGAAGGATGTTGCGCTGGCGCGGGCGATCGACGAGGCGCTTCAACGCGCCGTAGGCGGTGACGCCGGAGCACATCAGGGTCGCCGCCATATTGACCGGCAGCGGATCGTAGTCGAGCAGGTACTTCGCATCCGGCACCAGCACGTGGCTGGCGAAGCCGCCGTCGAGCGCGACGCCGAGATAGCGGTTGCGGGCGCACAGGTTTTCGTCGCCGGCGAGGCAGTCGCGGCACTTGCCGCAGCCGATCCAGGGGAATACGGCGACCTTCTTGCCGATCAGATCCTTCGAGGCATCGGGGCCGACTTCGTCGACGACGCCGGCGATCTCGTGGCCAAGCGTGAAGGGCAGGGTCATGCCGCGCGTGGTATCAAGCTTCTTGCCGCCGCCGAGGTCGGCATAGCCGTCCTGGATATGCAGGTCGGAATGGCACAGGCCGCAGCGTTCGATACGGACCAGAACCTCGTTGCCAACAGGTTTCGGCGTATCGACGATGGTCTCGCACAGCGGAGCATCGAACTTGACCAGCGATTGGCGTCGCATCAGCGCCATGAATAGCTCTCCCTAGGTGGCGTTTTTTATCTTTCGTATATCCGCCAATTCACGGGCCATGGCAACAAAGCCGGATACCGGGACCGTCTCGGCGCGACGCGTGGCTTCGACGCCGGCGGCGGCGGCGAGGATCTCGGGATCGACGCCGAGCGCCTTCAGGCTCTGCCGCAGCATCTTGCGGCGCTGGCCAAAGGCGGCGGCGGCGACCTGTTCGAGCATCCGGCGTTCGCACGGCTCGGGCGCGGCGCGCGGCGTCAGGCGTACCACTGACGATGTCACCTTGGGTGCCGGCACGAAGGCGGTCGGCGGAATGTCGAACAGGATGCGGGTTTCGGCGCGCCAGTTCGACAGCACGCCGAGCCGGCCATAGGCCTCATCATCCTCGCGCGCGACAATGCGCTCGGCGACCTCGCGCTGGAACATCAGCACCATCATGTCGTACCACGGCGGCCACGGCTCGGTGCACAGCCAGTCGATCAGCAGAGGCGTCGCGATATTGTAGGGCAGGTTGGCGACGATCCTGGCGCGTTGGCCTGCGAGCAGCGGCCTGGGGTCGAAGGTCTGGGCGTCGCCGATCACGATCTCGAGCCGGCCGGGATAATGCTGCGAGATCTGTTCGAGCGCGGGACGGGCGCGTTCGTCGCGCTCGACCGCGATGACGCGGGCAGCGCCCAGCGCCAGCAGCGCGCGGGTCAGGCCGCCCGGTCCCGGACCAATCTCGACGATCGTTTCGCCTTCGAGCGGTCCCGCGGCCCGCGCGATCTTTGCGGTGAGGTTGAGGTCGAGCAGAAAATTCTGGCCGAGCGATTTGCGCGCCGAGAGATCAAACTTCTGGATGACTTCGCGCAGCGGCGGCAGGTCGTCGATGCCGCTCATGACGGCTGCGCCGCGGCCATGCGGGCCGCCAGCTTCAGCGCCGCGATCAGGCTCGACGGATTGGCTGTGCCGGTGCCGGCGATGCCGAAGGCGGTGCCGTGGTCGGGCGAGGTACGGATGAAGGGCAGGCCGAGTGTGACGTTGACGCCGTCGTCGAAGGCGATGGTCTTGATCGGGATCAGCGCCTGGTCGTGGTACATGCAGATCGCGCAGTCGTATTTTGCGCGCGCCGCCGGATGGAACATGGTGTCGGCGGGTAGCGGGCCCGTTACGTCGATGCCCTCGTTGCGCAGCACGGTGATCGCCTGCGCGATGATGGTCTGCTCCTCGTCGCCCATCGTGCCGTCCTCGCCCGCATGCGGATTGAGGCCGGAGACGGCGAGGCGCGGCCGGCGGATTCCGAACCGGGTCTTCATGTCGGCGACGACGACGCGTGCGGTCGCGGTGATCAGGTGGCTGGTGAGCTGCTCGATGGCGTCGCGCAGCGAGACGTGGATCGTCACCGGCACCACGGCGAGCGTCGGCGACCACAACAGCATCACCGGCATCGGCGTCTTGCCATTGCGGGCGGCGAGCTCGGCCAGAAATTCAGTGTGGCCGGGATGCAGGAAGCCGGCGCGGTACAGCACGCTTTTGGCGATCGGGTTGGTCACTACGGCGGAGGCGCGGCCGGCCTCGACGTCGGCGACGGCCTGGCGGATCGACGTGATCGCGGCGGGGGCGCTGGAGGCGTCAGGACGGCCGGGCTGCGCGGTGACGTTGTGGCCGGTGGAGACGACGGGAAACGCGTCAGCGAACGCCGCAGCCGTGCTTTCGGGCGTGGCGTCGGCAATCGGAAGGTCGATACCGAGCAGCTTCGCGCGGGCCTGGATGCAGTCGCGGTCGCCGAGTAAATAGAACGGCGGCAGGTCCAGCTCATGGCGGCGCCGCCATGCGGCGATGGCGACGTCCGGGCCGATGCCGGCCGGTTCGCCCAGTGTTAGCGCAAGAGGTGTTGCCATGCGGGCCCTTCAGCCGGTCGCGGCCGGAGCCGATTATTGCTGGCGATACTCGATCATCGAGCCGTTGCGGACTTCCTGCAGGTAGGCCTTCGACTTCGCCTCGAATTTTTCTGCGAACATCTTGTCGCGGACTTCGCGCTTCTTCGGCGTATCGATCTTGGTGGGCTTGCGCGAGCACAGCGCCACCATCTCGATGCCCTGGCGGGTGACTTCCGGCGGCGTGAGATGGCCGATCGGCGTCTTGTCGAGCAGTTCGCGCAACGTCGGCGGCAGATCGGCCGAGGTCTTGATTACGGTGTCGCGGATGGTGGCGTTCTGCATCGACTTGAAGGTGCTGTTGGCCTCGTCGCAGGTCTGGATCCGGCTGCGCAGGCCTTCGGCTTCCTTGCTGCGGGCTTCTGCCGCACCGGCGCCGGCGCCGCGCGGCACCACCAGCACGACCGGGCGCATCTGGTACTCGAACGCCTCGACATTGCTGTCGCCGCCGCTGTTCAGCACCACGGCCTCGACCTCTTTCTCGCCGACCTGCAGGCTCTGCTTGAAACGGCCGCGGACGAGCGCGTTCCAGACCATGTCGGCTTTCAGGCGGCTCTTCAGCGTATCCGGCCGGATGCCCTTGGTGGCCAACTGCGCGACCAGCTGTTCCGGTGAGAGGCGCATCCGCCCGCTCATGCTCTGGAACGCACCATCGACTTCGGAGGCGCCGGGATCGACGCTGAATTTCTTGCCTTCCTTGATCTTGACCTTCTCGTTGATCAATTCCTCGATGACGTCCTTGCGGTTCGGGCTCTTCTGGCCCGACAGCCCGGTCAGCTTCATGCGCTGATCGACGTCGAAATTGGTGATCACCTCACCATTGACCATCACCGCAACCGATTGGGCGCGCAGCGGCGCTGCGCCGCAGATCAGGATCAGCGCCGCCGCCATCAGGGCCTGCGAAAGGCGCCGGGAAATCATGGGAGTCATTGTCAAACCGCCGTGTCACACATCTCGAAAACTGGTCCGCCTATGCACGCAGAAAACGGAGAATTCGCGGCGGTGCGTCGTTATTGAATGCCGCCGCCGGCGCCGGTGCCGGAAGAACTGCCGAGCGTGCGCAGTCCGATCTGCAGCATCACCGCGTGGTTCAGCACCGGCGGCGTGGCCTGGTTCGTGACGTAGTTGTAGGACGTCACGTAATTGACGGCCAGCACGAAGCAGTCGTCCACGTAGCCCGCACCCAGCGTGTACTGGTTGATCTTGTTGGCTTCCAGATCCCAGCGCGCGCCGCCGGTGACGACCCAGTTCGACGCCAGCTTGATCGAGCCGGTGCCGAGCAGGCCCTCGCGACGGGTCAGGTAGCCCAGATCGGCCTGCGGCGCGTAGTTGCCGTACATCAGGCTGACCGACCAGCGGTCGAACGAGGCGCGGCCTTCGGCCTCGAAGCGCTGCACGTTGAGCGTCTCTTCGTCGAAGCGGGCGCGGGTCGAGAACGTATAGGTGCGGTTGGGCGAATAGTTCACGCGGGCCACGTAGTCGGAGCGCGTCCTGGCGAGGCCGGAATCGACGCCGGTGTTGGTGACGTCGGCGACCGCGTAGGAGTTCAGGCCGTAGAGCTGGTAGGACTGGCCGAACAGCACGTTGACGGAGCCGCCGCGGTCGAACTGGGTGGTCGCCTGGACGCCGACATTGGCGCGGCCGCCGCCTTCGACGCGGTCATAGCCGGAGAACTTGTCGACGCTGAACAGGTTGCTGGCGTCGAAATTCAGGCTCTGGGCATCCTCGTTCGGCAGCTTGCCGGCATAGGTCTCGTTCGGGCGAATGATGACCTGCGCGATCGGCTCGATCGTCGTGGTGCCCCAAGGCTGCACGTTGATGAAGGGATAGCGATATTCCATGCCGATGGTCGGCATCACCCGCAGCGCCTGGCTATCGCCGGGCTGGATGAAGTTCGAAACGCCCGGCTGGTTCGAGATCGAGGCGTCGATCGCGTCGGCGCGGATGATCGCGAACGGCGTGAAGATCTGGCCGAACTGGTCGGTGTAGGACCGGCGCCACTCTGCCTGCGCGGACAGGCGGGTATAGGTGCCGGGCATACCGCGCAGCAGGCAGTTGCCGACGGTGCGTGCGGCCGGATCAGCCGAGGTGGTGTTGCACAGCGCGCTCGCGGCGCCGAGCGTCGAGATCGCGTCGAAATCGGCCGTGGTGCGGGTCAGGCTGGTGAAGTTGGTCTTGTAGCTGAACTCGCCGCCGAGGATGTTGCGGTTGATGACGTTGGCATAGTCGATCACCGGCAGCACGACGGGCACTTCGCTCTGCGCACCGGAATAGCTCAGGTAATAGATCGTGCGCGCATCGAAGAAGCTGCGGTTGCCGACGCCGGTCAGATAAAGCTGCGAGACCGCTTCGGTCGGCAGGTTGATGAACGACGCGAACGGGTCCTTGTACAGCGACAGCCGGTAATCCTGCAGGAAGGTGTAGTCGCTCAGCGCGACCGCATCCCAGCCCCAGACCCACTTGTCGTTGATGGCGAACTGGCCCTTGGACTCGACGCCGCCGCGGAAATCCTTTTCGCCGACCGTTCCGGCATAGGCCTTCGGGTCCATCTGGTTGATGCCGTAGGCGCGGATCGAGTAGGCGCCGTCCATCAGCCGCTGCCGGAACTCGCCCTGCAGCAAGAGGCCCTGCTTGGTCGTGTAGCGCGGGCTGATCGTGGCGTCGTAATCCGGCGCAATCGCCCAATAGAACGGGGTCTCGATGCCGAAACCGTAATTGGTCACCTGGCTGAAGCCGGGCATCAGGAAGCCGGTCTTGCGCTTCACGGTCGGATCGGGGGTCGAAAAATACGGCAGGTAGGCCAGCGGCGTACCGAAGAATTCGAGGCGTGCGTCCTCGAAATACATCATCTTTTCGGTCTGGTCGTGGATGATGCGGGCACCCTTGACCTGCCAGAGCGGCGGCTTCTTCGGATCGTCCTTACACGGCGCGCAGGCCGTGTAGACACCGTTCTCGAACACCGTGTAATTGCCGCTGGAGCGGTCGGCGCGGGTCGCGGCCATGCGGGTCTGGTCGGCGGTGTCCACGCGCAGCGAATCGACGAAACCATCGCGGTAATCGTCGGAGAGATCCATGATCTCAGCATAGGTGATCTTGCCGTCGGCATCCGTCATCCGGATATTGCCTTCGGCATGGAGCCGCTTGGTCTTCTGGTCGTAGATGACCCTGTCGGCCTCGACGCTGGTGCCGTTGTAGAACAGCTGCACGTTGCCGACCGCGGAGACGCGCGAATTGTTGTAGTCGTAATCGACCTCGGTCGCCTGCACGAGCATCTGCCCGTCATTGGCGGCCTTCGGCGGCTTCGGACGCGGCGGCAGCG
>NZ_JAQGJT010000189.1 GCF_028290495.1 Tardiphaga sp. | reverse complement strand
GGCCAGTCGATCAGCCTGGACACGGCACCCTCAGTCTGCGGTCGACCCTGAAGGGAGGGGTTCTTGTCCTGGGAAGACCAGAGAGCGTTTTCGTTTTCTGAGGCTCTCGCGCCGTACCAGGACGAGTTCTATTTTTCCTTCGGCCCGGTTAAGCGCGCCAAACACGCCGTTGATGCCATCGCCGGGATAGCCGAAGATGCGGTGTACGCCCCACGCATAGAGACGATCGACGAGAAAGTCACTTACGGTTGCGGCCATGGGGTGCTCCAAGGGAAAGTGGCGGGGACCATCGCTATAGCAATGTATTTTCTCTACTCGGCACTGCTTCGCTCGCGGTCGCTTTTCACGCAGCTCGCGCGTCGCGGTAAATAGCGAAGCGACGACGTTGTTCCGGTCGTATCGCTCGAATCAGAAAGCCGGCTTAGCGTGACCGGTATGACTCGGTCCATAGTCGATGGATAAGTGGCATATAAACGTCACGCAGAACTAACGCCGTATGTCCAAAATGAATCGCATACGGACAGTGAACGAACGCTCGTGCCGCGTGGCTATAGACTAGGCTTTTAATGCTTGGGTTATTTTGAACGCAGGAGGTAGTAATGGAGCCGCCGTTCGTGGTTTATATGGGCGCGACGATTCACCCACTCGTCACGCGCAGCGCATCCGGATTTACCTGTATGGTTATCATTGCCGAGTGCGGACGTGAAAGGCGAGGCTCCGGCATATTGGGAACATTCGAGACCGAAGCAGAGGCGTATCAGTACGCAGTCGCGTTCGGCAGATCGGACATCGAGCGTCATCGCTTGATGACCCTGATCTGTTAACCCTGCTGGGCCAATGGCGCGGCTTTCGGCTGCTGAAAACGACCCATTGACTTGCGCCCGATCAGGGAGTCGTGATTGGGCGCATTGGTTGCAACAATCGCTCTCAACACTATGCAATCGTTAGGAACGGACGTTGCTAGTCATTGATTTCTATCTTGTTCTCTGGGAGACGTCATGGCGCAACATCCCGCGCATGCTCAAAATCACCGGCATCCCGATGAACCCCGTCCCGAAGAAATCGAAGAAGCCTTGAAAGGTGCGCATTATCCTTCGCGCAAGGACGGCCTATTGCGCACGGCAGAGGCAAATGGTGCCGACGGCGAAATTATGGCGGTCTTGCGCAGGATGTCCGACCGCAATTTTGATAGTGCCTCAGCCGTGATTCGAGAAGCCACTCGCGTTGAATGAACTACATCGCGCGAAGTTTGTGCACCGCCGAACCCGCCTGGCGCCGACGACGGCAGCGCTACCTGGATGGTCGCGCGTTCGAAAGCAGCGTCTACACGGAGAGGGTCACAAATAAGCGCACGGCTACGATGCTGCTAGCGGGCGTAGCTGCACTCCTGCTCGGATCGCTGGCCCAAAAATACGCTCGAAAAGTGGGCCAGGGATCAGCGGGACATCAAGGATGAAAAGGGCATTCGAGCGAGCTTCCAAGAGACATGACGCAGTCCCTGCGGCCCGGATGCACAAACCCTCCCCAGCCGATCAGCAGTGAGCCCGTCACCACGAACCGCGTCGCCTCGATTCTCACTTCTGTTCTCCAGTCTTATCGAAACTGCGACCTGCGGATTGATACTCGTCCGGAGACAGACAGTAGTGCGGCTCGCCCCTACTTGTGCAATTTACTGCGCAACGAAGCGACGTTACTTGTTGTCACCGGGCGCGCGTCATTGCCCCAGGACCCCCGGATAAACGTCAGGACTTCGGCGATCTGCCCATCTGTCAGAATGCCGCTAAAAGCAGGCATTGCCTGGCGCGGCGGCCCGTTCGCTGTCGCTGGACTATTACCACCTTCAACCAACAACCGAATCAGCGAAGTCGTATCTTCGCTGATGACCGCCTGATTGCCGGCGAGCTTGGGAAACGTCTGCGGAATTCCTGTACCGTTGGCTTGATGGCATTGCGCGCAGAACGATGCATAGACTGCCGCTCCGGTCGCGGACGGCTTGTCTGGAGCCCGCGTTTTTTCAACCGTTCCTGACTGCGGTGACGGTTTGTACTGCCCGTCGGCGGCTCCGGTGGCGGGTAGCGTCTTCAGATACCGGGCGATAGCATGCAGATCGTCATTGCTCAAATATTGCAGGCTGCCTTCGACGGTCTCGACCATGCTGCCGAAAACGGCAATACCGGCGCCGTGTCCCGTTTTCAGGAACGCTGCAAGTTCGTCCTGGCTGCCACGTCCGAGGCCCGAGCCCGTGTCGCCTCTGAGGTTCGGCGCATACCAGTTATCGTTGACGCCGCCCGCCAGGTAATTGCTCGAAGAGTCGTCGTAGCCGCGTTCCTGATAACCCGCCCCCCGCGGGGTGTGGCATGAGCCGCAATGGCCAAGCGACTGCACTAGATAAGCCCCCCGGTTCCATTGGGCATCGTGATCGAAACGCGGCTGGAATTGCCCGGATGGCGCGAACACGAGGTCCCAGAATGCGAGCGCCCAGCGCTGGTTGAAGGGGAAGGGCACGTGGGTGGGCGGAGCCGGCTTCGCCACGGGCTGCACGCCATTCATCATGTAAGCGTAGAGCGCGCGCATGTCGCCATCCGGGACCTTGGAGAAGGACACATACGGCATAGCCGGATAAAGACGCTTGTTGCCCGGTGCGATACCTTCGCGCAGCGCCCGCGCAAAATCCGCGTAGCTATAGGCGCCTATGCCGAATTGCCTGTCGGGGGTGATATTGCTGCTCACGATGGTGCCGAACGGCGAAGTCATCTCGAGGCCGCCTGCGTACGGCGCACCGCCCATCGGTGCCGTATGGCAACCGGCACAATCAGCCGCTTTCGCCAGGTATTCGCCGCGAGCGACCAGTGCAGGAGCAGACGTCGCCGGCTGCTCCTGGGCAGACGCTTGCACGGCCACGCAAAGAAGGAAGGTGAGCAACGTAACACCGCCCTTCGCGATGCGGCCGGATCGTCCGTGTCGCGCCGGAGGAACTGCAGAATGCCCCTTTGATGTGGGCTGGCCTGCAGACACTGGTCGCGAGCTAAAAGGCGATCCGACCACGTCGCATTCTCCTTCAAAAGTGTGATCTCTTGAACGGCAGACAGTCCCAGCCGATCGACGTCCCCCTTGTTCATCAGCAGGACCATCCAGCTGCGCATCCGCGGGCTGTTCGTGCCTGCATTCTGGCCGAAAAACAGCAAGTCGGTCTTCTCGAAATCGTCGAGCGTGATGGGG
>NZ_JAQGJT010000143.1 GCF_028290495.1 Tardiphaga sp. | reverse complement strand
TTTGCTAACCATAAGCACGGCAAAAATTGCCGAGTGGAGTCGCGTGTCGTCAGCCGATCGGGAGAGTGCCCGTGGACGCCAGTACGGTGCCTCATCTGCGAACCGGCGGCCTTTCGGCCGCCGCGAAAACGTTCGGCGCTCGCGGGCGACAATCGCGAGGGGAAGCGACAAAGATGACGGATTTGGTGGCGGGTTCGGGTCTGCAGGCGCCGAAGGGCGGCTTCACCTTCACCGATCTGCGCACAATGGTGCTGCGCGGCGATCTGGCGCTGGCGTTCGGCGTACTGACCATCCTGGTCGTGCTGATCATGCCGCTGCCGTCGATGGTGCTGGACCTGTTCCTGGCCATCTCCATCACCATGTCGATCCTGATCCTGATGACGGCGCTGTTCATCCAGACGCCGCTGGAATTCTCGTCGTTCCCCACCGTGCTGCTGATCTCGACCATGCTGCGGCTGTCGCTGAACATGGCCTCGACCCGGCTGATCCTGTCGCGCGGCCACGAGGGCACCGCCGCGGCCGGCCACGTCATCGAGGCGTTCGGCAATTTCGTGATGGGTGGCAACTTCGTCATCGGCATCATCGTGTTTGCGATCCTGGTGATCGTGAACTTCGTCGTCATCACCAAGGGCTCGGGCCGCATCGCCGAAGTCGCGGCGCGCTTCACCCTCGACGCGATGCCCGGCAAGCAGATGGCGATCGACGCCGACCTGTCCGCCGGCCTGATCGACGAAGCCACCGCCAAGAAGCGCCGCAAGGACCTCGAGGACGAAAGCGGTTTCTTCGGCGCGATGGACGGCGCCTCGAAGTTCGTGCGCGGCGACGCCATCGCCGGCCTGCTCGTCGTGTTCATCAACATCATCGGCGGCATCATCATCGGCGTCGCCCAGCAGGGCCTGTCGTTCGGCGAGGCCGCGCGCACCTACACGCTACTGACCGTCGGCGACGGCCTGGTCACCCAAGTGCCGGCGCTGATCGTCTCGACCGCCGCCGGCCTGCTGGTGTCGAAAGCCGGCATTTCCGGCGCCGCCGACAAGGCGCTGATGAAGCAGCTCTCCGGCTATCCTCAGGCGCTCGGCATGTCGGCCGGCGTGATGCTGATGCTGGGGATGCTGCCTGGCATTCCGATGCTGCCGTTCCTGGCGCTCGGCGGCGGCGCCGGCTGGCTCGCCTGGAAGGCCAGCAAGCGCAACAAGGCGACCAAGGCGACCGAAGCCCATGAAGCCGCGGCGCCCGCGGTAGCCGCAGCGGCCGCTGCCGCGGCGGAGGAGCCGATCTCGGCCTCGCTGAAGATCGACGACCTCAAGATCGAGCTGGGCTACGCACTGTTGCCGCTGGTCAACGGCCCGGACGGCACCGATCGCCTGACCGACCAGATCAAGGCGCTGCGCAAGTCGCTGGCGGTGGAGATGGGCTTCGTGATGCCGTCGGTGCGCATCCTCGACAACGTGCAGCTCGAGGCCAACACCTACGTCATCAAGATCAAGGAAGTCGACGCCGGCACCGGCCGGATCTGGCCCGCGCAGTTCATGGTCATGGATCCCGGCGGCCAGCAGGTCAACGTGCCCGGCATCCACACCACGGAGCCGACCTTCGGCCTGCCCGCCACCTGGGTCGACGCCGCCTTGAAGGAAGAGGCAACGATGAAGGGCTATACCGTCGTCGATGCCGCCACCGTGCTGTCGACCCATCTTACCGAACTGCTGAAGGGCAACACCGCCGACCTGCTGTCCTACGGCGAAGTCCAGAAGCTGCTCAAGGATCTGCCGAAGGAACAGGGCGAGCTGATCAAGGACATCGTGCCGAGCCTGATCACCGTGTCCGGTATCCAGCGCGTGTTGCAATTGCTGCTGGCGGAGCGGATCTCGATCCGCGATCTCTCCACCATCCTCGAAGGCATAGCCGACGCGCTGTCGTTCTCGCGCAATCCGGCCACCGTGGTCGAGCATGTCCGCGCTCGCCTCGCCCGCCAGATCTGCGCGCAGAACACCTCGTACAACGGCTACCTGCCGCTGATCGCGCTGTCGGCAAAATGGGAGCAGGCCTTTGCGGAGTCGATCATCGGCACCGGCGAAGACCGCAGCCTGGCGATGCAGCCCTCCAGGCTGTCGGAGTTCATGACCACCGTGCGCGATCGTTTCGAGCAGGCGGCCCGCGAAGGCGAAGCGCCGGTGCTCGTCACCTCTGCTGCGATCCGTCCCTTCGTGCGCTCTCTGGTCGAGCGCTTCCGCGCCCAGACCACAGTGCTGTCGCAGGCCGAAATCCATCCCCGCGCCCGCCTGAAGACCGTCGGCAGCGTCTGAGCCGGCCCCAGGCTGCTCAAACGCGATGCATATTCGCCACAGACAAGCAGTTTGACAGAATGTCGCACCCCGCGCCGATGGCACGCAGAATTCCCGACAGGCGAATATATCATTGATTTAACGTACTAAATTTCAATATTCGGCAGACCGCGCCGCCGCTTGATCGCGTCCGATCAAGTCTTTTCACTGCCTTGTGATCGCATCTTTGGAACGTAAGGCCGCGCACCTACGTTCTTTACCATGAGATGTTGAACCTGCCCGACCGCAACCGACACCAACGGGCGTAGGCAGAGTAACGACAGGGAGCGTTCGATGAACCATTCGATTTACAGTGCCGATCGCATGACCCACCTGAAGGTGGTGGTCGTTGCTTTGATCGCCGGTATTTTCGTGGCCGGTCTGGGCGTCAGCGCCCGCATGAATTCGGACGAAGGCTACACGCAGACGGCGAAGGTCATCAAAGCCGGCAAGCCGGTGGCGGTGGGCACCACGAACGTCAGTCTGGTCCGCTAACTCATTCAGCCATTCGCGCGGCGATGTCCCCCAAGGTCGCTGTGTGAATCTACCGAAGCTCCACTTCCCCCCGGGTGGACTTCAAACGGAAAACGCCCGCTCCCCAACGGGCGTTTTTCTTTTGCGTGGATGCTTTCGCCGATCGACTACGATCGACCGGCAGTTTTTCACCAGCCTTTCCCCGTCATTGCGAGGAGCAAAGCGGCGCGGTAATCCAGAAAGCCGCATGCGCCGTGAGAGCTAGATTGCTTCGTCGCAATGACGGCTGATAGGCCAGCGATAATCGAGAGTGTTTCCCTACTACCGTGCCGGGGGCGGCACCGTCTCGATCAGCTTGCCGGTGAACACGATCGGACCGGTCGCGCTGCCCGTCGGCGAACCGCCCTCGGGCTCCACGGTGACGGCGTAGGTCGCCTGACTGACCATTGCCGGATCATACGCCGCCAACGCTGCCGCCGTCGTGAAGTCGTGGCTGCCGATCACGCCAAGCGAGCGCGGCGCCTGCAATTTGTCGGACACGATCCAGAGCTCATAGTCTTTGCCCGGCTGCTGCGTTGCGCCGACCTTGCGCACGGTGAAATTCTTGGTGGCGGCATCGACCGTAAGAATGAACGCCGGCGACGTGGCGTCGGTCTGCAACAATGCGACGTACTGCGCCTGTGCGACGGACGGAAGCGGTGCCGGCGGCCGAAGCTGCGCCACCTGCTGTGTCTTCGGACGCAAGCCCTCGGGCAGCAAATCCGGGCGGGTGGCCTGCAGCCCGATCATCGCGACCAGGGCAGCAGCGATCGCCGTCATGCCGGTGGCGATATTGCGCCAGCGGCTGGCCTTTCGCGAAAACGCGATGACGTTCGAACTATCACTCGAGGAACCGGCCGACGAACCTTGTTCGGTAGAGTCAGTCGCAACGACCGCCGGCTCCGGCATCGCCGGAAGCACCAGCGCCTGCTGCACGCCGGACAGACCGGCTGCGACCCTGATCCGCTCCCACACTTCGGGGCCGGGTTCGACCGGTCCGACCATCTGGTTGAGCACATCGAGCTTGCGCGACCACGCATCGACCAGCGCGACAAAATCCTTGTCGACGGCCATCATGGCGTCGGCCTGCGCGCGCTCGTCAGCATCGAGAGTGCCGAGCACATATTCCGCAGCGAGCGCGATATGGTCTTCGCTATAGGCCATCATGCGATTCCCAGACACTCCCGGATGTCCAACATGCTGCGACGCAGCCATGTCTTCACCGTATTAACAGGGGCCTCGAACTTGACCGCGAGCTGATCGCGGCTCCATCCATTGTAGTAAGCAAGCAGCACCAATTTCTGGCGGTCCGGCTCAAGCCGTCCCACGCACTCCAGCAAGCGCTTCAACTCTTCGGTCATTTCCCGACGCGCGAGCGGATCGGGTGTATCGGCGGCGACTTCCATCGCGGCCGGCTCTTCCTCGATCGATACTTCGCTCTTCTTGCGCACGACATCGATCGCGCGATTGCGGGCAATTGATACCATCCACGTGATCGGCGAAGCTAGGCCGGGATTGAACTGTCCGGCGCTGTTCCAGATCTTGACATAGGCCTCCTGGATGACTTCCTCCGCGAGATCCTGTCTGCGTAATATACGGAGCACCACGCCGAAGAGTTTCGCGCGCGTTGCGGCGTAGAGGCGCTCGAAAGCGACCTCGTCCCCCTTTGCAACTGCAGCGATCAACCAGACCAGCTCAGCCGGCGTCAGCATCAACTACCCTCAACCTCAAGAAATCCCACCGCTATTTGCCTGCGTCCGGACGCGGTTACAGCCTTCGTAACATACTTTTGCGGTATCGGGCCATGGCGCAACACAGGCTGAGGACGGCGCGCAAAGAAAAGCCCGGACCTCGCGGTCGGGGCTCGATATCGTTGCAACCGGAGAAGCCAGCCGGCTCAGGCGACGGCGCCCATGCGGGCGCGCATCAGGCCGATGCTGTCGAGGTCTGCCTGTTCGCGGGCGCTTTCCTCGGCGCGTTCGCGGGCCTGGTCACGCTCGTCGAGCAGTTCGACCTTCTTGAGTTCCTCGAAGGCTTCGGTGAGCAAGCTCTTGGCGTCCTCGAGCTGGATGCGCAGCTCGTCGGCGGAGCGCGTCAGGTTCTCGCGGCGCTGGATCGCAGCCTTGGCGTAGGTCGGATAGGCGAAGTGCGCGGGGTCCTGGATTCCGGCGCGGTCCTGCTCGGTCTGGATCTCGCGCTCGAGATCGACCGACATGCGCTGGAAATCGGCAATCATGCCCTCGATCTGGTTGACCCGGCGGCGCTTCTCGTCGACCTGAAACTTCTTCAAACGGATCAGCGTGTCACGTGACTTCATCGACTCGTACTCCCCAGAAGTCCCAAATTGTACGCGGGACACCACCGGCCTCCCGCAAGGGACATTCCGGTACAAACTCTACTCTGAGATTGATGATGGCCTGACAAAGTTAGCGTTCCGTTTCCAAACTACCAATGATTTGCTCTAGTTGCCTGTATCCGTCGCCCAAACTCGAGACTTCCTCCTTGCGCTGGCGCAGGAAGGTCTCCAGCGGCTCGTGCAACCGGATCGCCTCGTCGACCTCCGGACTGGAACCGGCGCGGTAGGCGCCGAGCCGGATCAGCTCTTCCATGTCGGAATAGGTCGCCATGATCTGGCGCGCGCGCGTAATGGTCGGCAGGAATACCGGATCGCAGGATTTCGGCATCGTCCGCGATACCGATTTGAGAATGTTAATGGCTGGATAACGACCGCGCTCGGCGATCGCGCGCTGCATCACGATATGCCCGTCGAGAATGCCGCGCACCGCGTCGGCGACCGGCTCGTTGTGATCGTCGCCATCGACCAGCACCGTGAAGATGCCGGTGATCGACCCCTCATCGGTGCCGGGCCCGGCCCGCTCCAGCAGCTTCGGCAATTCGGTGAACACGGTCGGCGTATAGCCCTTGGCGGTCGGCGGCTCACCGACGGAAAGGCCGATCTCACGCTGTGCCATCGCAAAGCGCGTGACCGAGTCCATCATGCACATGACGTCCTTGCCCTCGTCGCGAAAGTATTCAGACACCGACATGGTGAGGTAAGCCGCCTGGCGTCGCATCAGCGCCGGTTCGTCGGAGGTCGCCACCACTACGACGGCGCGCGCCAGCCCCTCCTCGCCCAGATCTTCCTGCAGGAACTCCTGCACCTCGCGGCCGCGTTCGCCGATCAGCCCGATCACCGAGACGTCGGCATCGGCATTGCGCGCCAGCATCGACAGCAGCACAGACTTGCCGACGCCGGAGCCGGCGAAGATGCCCATGCGCTGACCGCGGCAGCAGGTCAGGAAGGTGTTGAGCGAGCGCACACCGAGATCGAGCGGCGCACCGACCCGCTTGCGCGAATGCGCCGGCGGCGGCGAATTGCGGTACGGCATCGGCACCGGTCCCTGCAACAGCGGCCCCTTGCCGTCGATCGGCTCGCCCATCGCATTGATGACGCGACCAAGCCACGCCATCGACGGCCGCACCTGGCTGGCGGCATTGGCGATCACCGCACGGCAACCGCGCCGCACGCCCTCCAGCCCGGCAAACGGCATCACCACCGCATTGTCGCCGGAGAAGCCGATCACCTCGGCCGGGATGAAACGGTTGGTGCCGGTCTCGATCACGATCCGCGCCCCGACCGACATCGCATGGATGGGACCGGCGATCTCGACCATCAGGCCGCGCACGCCGACCACCCGGCCGTAAATGTTGACGCCGTCGAGGTCGGCAATCTGTTCCGCGAGCGCCTTCATTGCGAAACCCTTAAGTTTCCAAGCATTGCTGGCTGGCTCTTAACCTGGTGTTTACCCGCATCGTTAATCATTACGTCATTGTCTGAGACACTGAGAGCACCCGCTTTTCAGAATGAAGGGCGAGTCGATGGAGTCGGTTACCGCCGGCTCCTAATGTGGAGCTTGAACGACAACGGGAACAAAAAACGCCTTTACCGCAATATCTTATGGCGATTCGACAAAAATTGCACGGTTTGGTCTTGCGGAGAGGAATCAGGTTTTGTTAACCATATGTCGTCAGGATCCGAATCAGTTGTTCAAAGGCGTTTTTTGGTGCCGCAAGTGCGGCCGACCTGACGCCCGGAGCGGCGACTAAAGGGGACTGGCATGCGCGTTTTGTTAATCGAAGATGATAGCGCGGTCGCGCAGTCGATTGAGCTGATGCTCAAGTCCGAGAGCTTCAACGTCTACACGACGGATCTCGGCGAAGAGGGTGTCGATCTCGGCAAACTCTACGACTATGACATTATCCTGCTCGATCTCAATCTCCCGGACATGTCCGGCTATGATGTGCTCAAGCAGCTGCGGGTGTCGAAGATCAAGACCCCGATCCTGATCCTGTCCGGCTTGGCCGGTATCGAAGACAAGGTCAAAGGCCTCGGCGTCGGCGCCGACGACTACATGACCAAGCCGTTCCACAAGGACGAGCTGGTGGCCCGCATTCATGCGATCGTGCGCCGTTCCAAGGGCCATGCCCAGTCGGTGATCCAGACCGGCGACCTCGTCGTCAACCTGGATACCAAGACCGTGGAAGTCGGCGGCCAGCGCGTGCACCTGACCGGCAAGGAATATCAGATGCTGGAGCTGCTCTCGCTCCGCAAGGGCACCACGCTCACCAAGGAAATGTTCCTCAACCACCTTTACGGCGGCATGGACGAGCCCGAGCTCAAGATCATCGACGTGTTCATCTGCAAGCTGCGCAAGAAGCTGGCGAATGCGTCCGACGGCCGCAACTTCATCGAAACCGTCTGGGGCCGCGGCTACGTGCTGCGCGAGCCGCACGAAGAAGAAATCCGCATCCCGGCCTGAGCCAATCTCCGCGAGCCGTCGCTCGCGCCTCCCGAAACTGAACCCCGCCCTCAACGGCGGGGTTTTTGTTTGAGATGAACCTCACCATCGCTTGCCCCGACCAACTGGGCGTGCGGGAATACCGTCCGTCGTCACGCTGCGGCTTCCGGGGGTGGAATGCTTCTTCAGTCATTGGCCGGCCTGCCGGCGTTTCTGGTCTATTTCTGTACCGGCACCATCGCCGTGATGCTGTATCTGTTCGTCTATATGCGGATCACCCCGCATGACGAGTTCGCCCTGATCCGCAACGACGTGACCTCGGCCTCGGTCGCGCTAGGCTTGAGCCTGCTCGGCTTCGTGTTGCCGGTGGCCAGCGCCATCGTGCATTCCGCCAATGTGCCGGATTGCCTGATCTGGAGCGTGATTGCGCTGATCGTGCAGGTCGCGGTGTACTACGTCGTCAAAATTCCGGTGCCAAACCTGTCGGAGCGCATCGCGCAGGGCGAGATGGCGCCGGCGATCTGGCTCGGCCTAGCCTCGCTCGCCGCCGGCGTGCTGAACGCTGCCTCGATGGTGTACACGCCATGACGCCGAAGCCGAACAACGAGTTCGGCAAGCGCCCGCCGCGGCTGTCGCCCGACGAACCACCGGCGGCGGCAAAGAAGCGCTCCGGCCATATTGCTCTATTGCTGATGGGCACAGCGGCGCTCGGCGGCGGCGCCTATGCGCTGATGCCGCGCCAGAATTGCGATCCGAACCAGCCTGTCCTCGCCGCCGATCAGCCGGCCGATTGCCGGCAACCCTCATCCTCGTCGGGCGGCCACGGCGGCTCCGGCAGCAGTTCATCAGCGCGCAGCAATTTCGCCAGCACCGAGACCTCCTCCAGCCGCACGGCTATTTCCACCGACGCCGGCCACGTCACGCGCGGCGGCTTCGGCTCGTTCATGTCGCATTTTTCCGGCGGCGGCTGATCCCCGCATGCAACGTATCCTCTGTCCCGAACGCGACGACTGGCAGGCCGCGGCTGCAACGATGGGCTTTGCCTTCCACAGCGAGGCCGGCCAGCGCTACTGGGACGAGCGCGCCTACTACGCTTTCTCGCTTGACGAGATCGAGTGCCAGATCGAGGCACCGACCGGCGAACTGGATGCCATGTGCCGCGAGTTGGTCGGCCGCGCGGTGAAGGATGAGCGCTATCTGCGGCTGCTGAAAATCCCGGAAACGTTCTGGACGCTGATTGCCGCGAGCTGGCAACGCGGCGATCGCAGCCTTTACGGCCGCTTCGATCTCGCTTTTGGCGGGCGCGGCCCCGCAAAACTGCTGGAGTACAATGCGGACACGCCGACCTCGTTGTTCGAGGCGGCGGTGTTTCAATGGACATGGCTGGAGCAAGCCATCGACCGCCAGATCGTGCCGAAGCGCGCCGACCAGTACAACATGCTGCACGAAAAACTGATCGAGGCCTGGCGCGGCATCAGCGCCGGCGCCCGGGTTCATCTCGCCGCGGCCATGAACAACGCCGAGGACCGCGGCACGGTGAGCTACCTCGCCGATGTCGCGCAACAGGCCGGGCTTGAGCCGGTGCTGATCGACATCACGGAGATCGGGCTACGCGGCGACGGCAGCTTCGTCGATCTCGCCGACCGGCCGATCGAACTCGCCTTCAAGCTCTATCCCTGGGAGTGGATGTTCCGCGAGACGTTTGGCGCGAGGCTGAAAGGCACTGCGACGCGCTGGATCGAGCCGCCGTGGAAGGCGATCCTGTCCAACAAGGGCATTCTGCCGCTGCTATGGGCGATGTTTCCCAACCACCCGAACCTGCTGCCGGCTTTCTTCGACGAAGATCCCGCGGCAGCGGCGCTCGGCCCATCCTACGTGCGCAAGCCGCTTTATTCGCGCGAGGGCGCCAATGTCACGCTGGTCAGCGGAGGCCAAGCGATCGACGCGCAGCCGGGGCCGTATGGCGCGGAAGGATTCATCCGCCAGGCACTGATTCCGCTGCCGGAATTTGCCGGCCAATATCCGGTGCTCGGCAGCTGGCTGGTCGGCGACACCGCCTGCGGATTATCGATCCGCGAGGACGATACCCCGATCACCGGCAATCTGTCGCGCTTCGTGCCGCACGCGATTATTTAGCGGAATTGTCATTCCGGGGCGTGAGCAGCGTCAGTTGCGAGCGAGCCTCCGCCGCTCCAATTGGAGCGGCGGGGAATCCCGAGATGGGTGATGAGCAACTCGAGGTTCCAGGTTCACGCTACAGCCGGCTGCGCCGGCCGAGCGTGCCCCGAATGACAGCGAGGATCACCCTCGCTTCATTAGTTCAGCGCGCGCCGACGACCTTCAGTCCCGCGCCCATGCCGGGCACGATCGACGGCGAGGCGCGCATGGCGTTCGGACGATACAGGCCGCGGCGGTCGACGTGCGGCTTGAAGGCATCAGTGAGCCCGACCACGGTTTCAGCGGCGCCAAGCGCCAGAAAACCATCGGGCTCCATCGTCTTGGCAAGCCGGCCGAATATCTGCGTTTTCATATCCTGATCGAAATAGATCAGCACGTTACGACAGAAGATCAGGTCGAACTTACCCATGTGGGAGAAGTCCTGCAGCAGGTTGAGCGGGCGATACTGGATCATCGCACGGATCTCGGGGTTGATCTGCCACATCTCGCCGGTCTGCTTGAAGTACTTTACCAGCAACTGGATCGGCAGGCCGCGCTGCACCTCGAACTGGCTATAGATACCGGACTTCGATTTCTCCAGCACCTGCGGCGAGATATCGGTGCCGATGATCTCGATCCGCCATCCGGCGAGCTGCGCGCCCATTTCCTTCAGGCACATCGCGATCGAATAGGGCTCCTGCCCGGTCGATGCGGCGGCGCACCAGATCCGCAGGCTCTTGCGGGCGGCACGCGCCTGCAGCAGTTCGGGGATCACCGCCTCGCGCAAATGGTCGAACGGGATCTTGTCGCGGAAGAAGAACGTCTCGTTGGTGGTCATCGCCTCGACCACGTCGGCGCCAAGCGCCGTCGCGCCGCTTTTGATCTTCTGCACCAGCTCGTCGAGCCCGGAGAGCCCCGCCTTGCGCGCCAGCGGCGTCAGGCGGCTCTCCACGAGGTACTGCTTGTCGACGGAGAGATCGAGACCGGAGCGTTCCTTCAGGAACTTGCGCAGGAAGTCGTAGTCGGCCGGCGTCATGAACGATCCCCCGAGAAGATCCGAACCACTTTCGGAGCGATCTGGTTAAGCGGCAAAATAGCGGAGCAGATACCGGCATTGGCGGCCGCGCCCGGCATGCCCCACACCACGCTGGAGGCTTCGTCCTGCGCGATCACATTGCCGCCGGCGGCGACGATATCCTTGCCGCCGCGCATGCCGTCGGAGCCCATGCCGGTCAGCACCACCGCGAGGATGGCGCCCTGCCAGGCATCGATGGCGGAGTTGAACAGCGGATCGACCGCCGGCTTGCAGAAATTCACCGCCGGGCCGTCATCCAGTGCGATGGTGATGTTGAGCCCCTGCTTGACGACGCGCATGTGGCGGCCGCCCGGCGCCAGATAGATCTGGCCGGGCTTGACGATCTCGCCATCGACGCCTTCGCGTGCCGGGCGCTTGCTCGCGCGCGCCAGATGTTCGGCGAGAATGGTGGTGAAGGTCGGCGGCATGTGCTGGGTGATCAACACCGGCACGCGGTCGATCACACTGCCGATCTCGGCCACCAGCGTCATCAGCGCCTGCGGGCCACCGGTCGAGGAGCCGATCAGGAGCACGCGCGGCATGATCGGGCTGAACGGGCGTTTCACGAGCTGTGCCATCGCCGCCACTGGCGCTAGCGGCGCCAGCGGACGCGGTGCCGCCGGCACGACCGAGGGAGCGGCGGCCGATTTCAGGCGACGGACCTTGAGCCCGAGATGGCGGATCTTCTGCA
Source organism: Tardiphaga sp. (assembly GCF_028290495.1). GTDB lineage: Bacteria > Pseudomonadota > Alphaproteobacteria > Rhizobiales > Xanthobacteraceae > Tardiphaga. The sequence continues at coordinate 15,717 of NZ_JAQGJT010000143.1, read as the reverse complement.
GCAAATCGTGCTTGAAGACGTCGGCCGCGGAAATCTCGCGGGTGCTTTCCGGCTTCGGAATGTAATCGGCTGCGCCGAGCGACATCGCCTTGAACGAGATCTCCGCGTTGCGGCGGGTCAGCGTCGAAGCCATGATGACGATCAGGTTGCGCTTCTTGGCGAGCAACTGCGGCAGCGCCGAGATTCCGTCGAGCTCGGGCATTTCGATATCGAGCACGGCGATATCGGGATTGATGCGTTCGACCTGGTTGACGGCATCGAGCCCGGTTCGCAGCGAGCCCACGACGGTCATGTCCGGCTCGGCTTCGATCCAGCGCGAGATCAGGCCGCGGATGACGACGGAGTCATCGACGACCATAACGCGCAGCGGCTCATACCGCGTCGACTCCAACGCAGGAGGATTCATCACAGCAATACTCATCACTCACCAGACGCAACGAACGCAACAAAAGTACTTTGACCACAGTCGAAACGAGACGCGAACGTCGTGGCTCGGTGGAAAACTCAGATCAATCCGACTTCATGAAATTTCGCCGACACGATTTCCTTGTCGAACGGCTTCATGATGTATTCGTTGGCACCGGCATGCAGCGCACGCGCGATGTGTGCAACGTCGTTTTCGGTGGTGCAGAACACCACCTTCGGCACGTCGCCGCCCGGCATCCGGCGCAGGTTGCGCAGGAATTCGTAGCCGTCCATCACCGGCATGTTCCAATCGAGCAGCACGGCGTCCGGCAAGCCGCGCTTGCAGACATCGAGGGCCTTCTCGCCGTCTTCGGCTTCGGTGATCTCGAAATCCAGACCTTCGAGAATCCGGCGAGCTACTTTACGGATGACGCTGGAGTCATCGACAACCAGACAAGTCTTCATGTTAGCCTCTGCCTTTAGGTCCCAAGGGACGTCTTCATCGCAACTTGCCGCCAGCCTAGGCGGCAAGCTTGTCCGGTGAAATTTCAAGAATCTTGTCAACGTCGAGCACGACCATCAGTTGGCCGTCCAGACGGTGAACGCCGGCCGCCATCTTCGCCATGCGGGGATCGAGATTGACCGGGTTCACTTCCCGGCTTTCATCCGCGAGCTTCAGCACTTCGCCGATCGAATCGATCAGCAAACCATAGGATTCACCGCGCAGGTCGACGCCCACCGCCATCGGCGGCTTGCCGTCTTCGTTCTTCGGCAGGCCGAGGCGCGAACGCATATCGATCGCGGTGACGATGCGGCCGCGCAGGTTGAGCACGCCGGCGACATCGCTGGACGACAGCGGCACGCGGGTCAGGCGTTCCGGCATGAACACATCCTGCACGCGCGAGATCGGCATGCCGAACAGCTGCCCCCCGATCATGGTGGTGACGTATTCGGTGATGGCGCCGTCGGCGCTGTGGGTCTTGGTGGTCATCGTTACGTCCCTCATGCCGCCTGGTGGATTTCGGTGGTCTGTTCTTTCAGCGCGGCGATCAGGCCGGGCCGGTCGAACTTGGCGACGTAATCGTGGAAGCCGGCGAGGCGACCGCGCTCGATGGCCGCGGGCGAGATCATCGCCGACAGCGCGATGATCGGCGTGCTGTTCAGCTTGGAGTCGGCACGGATGGTTTCGGCGAACTCGAAGCCGTTCATGTCGGGCATTTCGATGTCGGTCAGGATCGCATCGAACTCCTGGCCGGAACGCAGCACGACGAGGCCTTCCTGTGCATTGGAAGCGACGCGGACGCGATAGCCCGCAGCCTTCAGCACCGGAGACAGCATGTTGCGGAAGAACGCGGAGTCGTCGACCAGCAGGATCGACTGCGCGGTGGAGGAGGCGCGCATTTCCTTGCGGCTGAACCAGTCGTTAAAGGCCATCGGCAGGAAGTGTCCGACGTCGATCACTTCGGTAGCGAGGCCCTTGATAACGGCGGAACCGAGAATGCCCTCGCGGCCGCTGGCGACTTCGATGTGCAGACGTTCCTCAACGATATCGACGATCTCATCGACCACGAGGCCCATCGAACGGCCGTCATCCGCGAACACCAGGATCGGCTGGGTGCCGGAAGTGCGGACAGTGACGTTCTCCATCTGCACCAGCGGCATCAGCTTGTCGCGATACTGCACCATGTAACGGCCGTTCGACAGTTCGATCTTGTCGACGCCGATTTCTTCCAGCCGCGTGACGAGGCCGAGCGGCACCGCCTTGGGCTGCGCGGAGCCGGCGCGGAACACCAGCAGCGAAGTCAGCTGCTCGGCAGCCATGGCACGGGCCGCAGCGTTCTCCTCGGCGATCTCGCCGTGGTTGGCAGCAGCAGCGCCCAGTTCCTGTGCGATGCCGTTCGGATCGATGATCATGATCACCGCGCCGTCACCCAGAATGGTGTTGCCGGAGAACATGCCGATATGGCGCAGCTTGGTGGACATAGGCTTGACGACGATTTCTTCGGTATGGAAGACGCCGTCGACAACGATGCCGAAGGTCTGGCTGCCAACCTGGGTCACGACAATAAAGCCGTTTTCCGGATCGGCATTCGTGCCGTCGTCGATCTTCAGAAGCTTCTTGAGGTGCATCAGCGGCAGCAGCTTGTTGCGCAGCCGCAGCACCGGGGTGTCCTTGATGCGCTCGATACGATGTTCGGAATTGGCGCGCGCGCGCACCAGTTCGACGACCGCGAGCTGCGGAATCGCGAAGCGGTCACCGCCGGCCTCGACGATCAGGGCCGAGACGATCGCCAGCGTCAGCGGGATCTTGATGGTGACGCTGGAGCCCTCGCCGGCCACCGACTTGACGTCGATGGTGCCGCCGATCTGGTCGATGTTGGTGCGCACCACGTCCATGCCGACGCCGCGGCCGGAAACGCTGGTGACAGCCGCTGCGGTGGAGAAGCCGGGCGCGAAGATGAACTTGTGGATCTGCGCTTCCGTCATCTTCTCGATGTCGGCTTCGGAGGCGAGACCGTTCTGAATCGCTTTGGCCTTGATGCGGTCAGTGTTCAAACCGCGGCCGTTGTCGGCGATGCAAATCAGGATGTGGCCGCCTTCATGATAGGCGGAGAGCCGGATCGTACCCTGCTCCGGCTTGCCGGACTGGGCGCGCTCGGCGGGCGTCTCGAGACCGTGGTCGGCCGAGTTGCGCACCATGTGGGTGAGCGGATCCTTGATCAGATCGAGCACCTGGCGGTCGAGTTCGGTGTCGGCGCCGTGCATCTCGAGTTCGATCTGCTTGCCGAGTTCGCCGGCGAGATCACGAACGATGCGCGGCAGCTTCTGCCAGGCGTTTCCGATCGGCTGCATCCGCGTCTTCATGACGCCGTCCTGCAGCTCTGCGGTGACCGTGGAGAGGCGCTGCAGCGGCACCTTGAATTCGGTGTCCTCGTGGCGGCGGCTGATCTCCAGCAACTGGTTGCGGGTCAACACCAGCTCGGAGACCATCGTCATCAGGTGTTCGAGCGTATCGACGTTGACGCGGATCGACTGGTTGGCGACCTTGTCGCTTTCCGGGGTCTCGATCTCGACGACGGACTTCTTGGCCGCGGGCTTCGGCGCGGCCTTCTCGATCACTGCCAGCGTCGGCGCGATCGGCGGCGCAGCGGCCGCAGGCAGCACGACTTCAATTTCGGTTTCCTGGAACGCACGCTCCAACTCGTCCAGCGATACTTCGCCCGGACGCAGTTCGCGCTCCAGCGTCGGCACCACAAGCGGCGCGGCTTCGACGGCCGCGACCGACGGTGCGGCGTTCATCGACGCCATGCCCTTCTCCACCATGTGGTGAAGCTCATCGATCAGGTCCTGATCGACGCCTTCCGGTTCGGCCTCGGTAGCTTCGAGCCGGCTGAGAATTTCCTTGATGCGGTCGATGGTGGTCAGGATCAGCGTCACGGCTTCACCGGTAACCGGCATGCCATCGCGGAATTTGCCCATCAACGTCTCGGCGGCGTGCGCCAGCGCTTCCAGGCGCGGCAACCCGAGGAATCCGCAGGTACCCTTGATGGTGTGGACCAGGCGGAAAATATTATCGAGAATTTTTGCGTTGTTCGGATCCTGTTCGAATCGAACCAGCTGATTGTCGACGGTGTCCAGGCTCTCGTTGGTTTCCGTCAGGAACTCACGCAGAAGATCATCCATGAAATTGGCCTTGCATTCCGCGCGCGCGACTTCGCTACGCATTTCGGAATGTGGCCACTTTCGCCTTAAAGCGTTTAATAATGGTTGCGCGTCCGCAAAAGTTTGGAACCATCAAAGAGATAGCTAGTTAAAACGGATTCGTATGCATCGTCGTGCAAATCCGGTAAGGCTTCGTTAACCCTGTTCGACCGCAACGACGGTAGAAGATGCCGTAACAACGACAGCGGCGTCTTCGGCTGCCATCACGACGCGAAGACCGCAAGCCTCTGCTAGCAGCCGGGTATAGTAAGGCTGCACGGCATGGGCATCGACATTGCCGGCATGTTCGGCGCTCAGCATGGTGACGATGTTCTGCGGCAGCCGGGCGTTCAGGCCGGCGGCGTTGACGCGGAAGCCGAGCGTGTCGCCTTCGCTGACCTGGTCCACCGTGAGCACGCCGCCGCGCGGGATCGTCTGCTGCGCGATCACCAGCATGTTGAGCAGCAGCTTGACCTTGTTTTTCGGCAGAAGGATACGCGGCAGATTCCATTCGATCTTGGTCTTGGCGTCTTCCAGATGACCGCGCGCCATGTTCTGCGCGTCGCCGAGATCGATCTGCGCGCCAGCCGAGCCGGCGGCGCCGAAGGCCAACCGGCAAAACTGCAGCCGCGCCGAAGCGGTCCTGGCGCTCTTGCGGATCAGGTCGAGCGCAAATTCCTTGTCTTCCGGCTTCGGATTGTCGTCGAGCACTTCGAGCCCGTTGACGATCGCGCCGACCGGGCTGATCAGATCGTGGCAGACCCGCGAGCACAGCAGCGCCGCCAGTTCGAGAGCGTCGGGAGCCGGGCCGGGAGTGGGAGTATCAGACATCGGGTTCGCTCCTGGGGGGCCGCATCGCTGGACGGCGAATCAAGTAACTGCTTTACGGGTTGATACACTGTGGAGCGGGGTGCGGCCACAACGAGGCCATGCCCCCGGTCGTCACAAGGCCGAATCACGGCTGGACGGCAAGGGCAAGAGCAAGCTGGGCGTACACCGATGAACGACGAATCTCCGCTGGATCCCGACCGCGCCGCTGCCCTGCTCGACCCGCTCACCGAACTGGTGGCACGGGCTGGCGCGGCGATCCTCGCGGTCAACCGCGATGTCATGTCGGTTGATGGCAAGGCGGATGGGTCGCCGGTGACCGAGGCCGACCTCGCCGCCGACCGCGTCATCGCGGAGGGGCTGGCGCGGCTGTTCCCGAACATTCCCACCCTCTCCGAAGAGCGCCTGCACCTCGCCTGCCCGCCCTACCCCGGCAGCCTGTTCCTGATCGACCCGCTCGACGGCACCAAGGAATTCGTCGCCGGGCGCAAGGAGTTCACCGTCAATATCGCGCTGGTGGTGGGCGGCGTGCCGCTGCTCGGCATCGTCGGGGCGCCCGACCTCGGGCTGATCTGGCGCGGGCTGGTCGGCCACAGCGCCGAACGGCTCGAAATGGCGCCGGACCTCAGCGTTGCTTCGGTAACGCCGATCCGCACCCGGGCCATGCCATACCCGGGCGCTCCGTGGATTGCCGCGGTCAGTCGTTCGCATGGCGATGCCCGCACCGAGGCCCTGATCGACGCCCGACCGGGCGCCGTCCGCCTGCAGCTCGGATCGGCGCTGAAACTGTGCCGCGTCGCCGAGGGTGGCGCCGACATCTATCCGCGACTGGCGCCGACCTGCGAATGGGATATTGCCGCCGGCCAGGCCGTCGTCGTCGCCGCGGGCGGCGTCGTCACCGACAGCCGGGGTTCGGCCGTGCAATACGGCGGCAACCGGGCGGATTTCATCGTGCCGGAGTTCATCGCCTGGGGGGATCCTGCGGCGGCCACGCGCGGCTGAGCGTCAGCGCGCAAGCTCCGACTGCAGCGCGGTCCAGCGTTTGCGGGCCTCCGCCAGTACGGCCGCAGAGCCGGCCGCAAAGGCATCGCGGCTTTCCTCGCGGCCGAACAGATACAGCCGCTGATTGACCACCAGCCAAAGCCGCGGATTGCCGGGATAAGCGACGCCGCGGGCGACATCGACCGGGTCGTAGCCGCCGAATTGCGGGCCGTAGACCTCCGGGTGTGCCGCGAACGACGCCCGGTTGCCCTCGTTGCGGAAGCGCCAGACGACGCCCGCTGCGGAGAGTTCGTAGGCGGCGTCGCCGAGCCACGGGCCGCCATCGGTAAAATACGCCACCGGATCGAAACCTGAGATTGCCAGACCCGTAAACCGATCGGCGACGATCCGTTCGGTGGTTGCGGCGCGGCTGCCGGACGGCGCCGCGGCAAGCAGCGCGATCAAGGCTATTCCGCGGCACGCCGCTTTCCATTCCCGCCGTTGTGCCGTCATAGTTCATACCGATAGTATGGGAGTCGGGGACAGTGAACGTTGTTTTAGCGGTGTGCTGGTCAGCATCCGGTTAAGGCCAAGGTCACATTCAATACCTAGGGGTTCTTTCATGACGTTCGCTTTACGCTTGGCAGCGCTGACGCTCGCCGCGATGACGTTTGGCGTACTGCCGGCTTCCGCCCAGCAGCCGCGTCCGCCGCAGCAGGCCGCCGGGCAGCCGGGAACCTATCGCTCGGATGAGCTGGTCGGCGAGGGCCACAAGTTTTTCGGCAACGTCTCCCGCGGCCTCGCCTCGGTGATCGAGCGCGCCATCAGCCAATGGGGCCTGCCGAACGGCTATATTCTCGGCGAAGAAGGTTCCGGCGCGATCGCAGTCGGGCTGCGCTACGGCGAAGGCACCCTCTATACCAAGAACGCCGGCGACCTCCGGGTGTACTGGCAGGGCCCCTCGGTCGGATTCGACTGGGGCGGCGACGGCGCCCGCACCATGACGCTGGTCTACAACCTGCCGGCCACCAACGCGATCTACCAGCGCTTCGGCGGCATCGACGGCTCGGCCTATATCATCGGCGGCTTCGGCATGACGGCGCTGACGTCGAACAACATCGTGCTGGTGCCGATCCGCTCCGGCCTGGGGCTGCGGCTCGGCGCCAATATCGGCTACCTCAAGTTCACGCCCAGCGCGACCTGGAATCCGTTCTGATCCCGGCGGTTCTGTAGCCCTTGCCAGGCGGCCATGGCCGCCGGCATTCAGGTTAACGAAGTCTTGAACTGGTCTTCTCCGCCCCCCGCATGGCATGCTACCTACGGCGTTTCCGCGGTAGGGGTTTGAGTCATGGTTGAGCCGATCATGTATCTGGCGATCGGTTTTCTGATCTCGACGCTGTTCGGGTTAATGATCGCGCCGCTGGTGCATCACCGCGCGGTGCGCCTCACCACCCGCCGCCTTGAGGCCGCAACCCCGCTGTCGATGGCCGAAATCCAGGCCGACAAGGACCAGCTACGCGCCGAATTCGCGATGTCCGCGCGCAAGCTGGAAATGAATGTCGACCAGCTCAAGAACAAGACCACCAGCCATCTCGCCGAAATCGGCAAGAAGTCCGACGCCGTCAACCGGCTCAAGCTCGAACTCGGCGAAAAGGCCGCGACGATCTACGATCTGGAAGCCCGCGAGGCCGTACACAAGGAAAAGCTCGCCGCGACCGAGGCCGACCTCGCCGGCCGGATCGAGGCGCTCGCCGCCGCCGCGCAGGCGATGACCGACAAACAGGCCGAACTGGCCCGCTCCGGCCACGAACTGACCGAGCGATCGATGCTGTCCGACAGCCGCCAGGTCGATCTGCTCAGCGCGCGTGCCCAGATCGAGGTGCTGAAAAACCAGGTCAGCGACACCGCCAAGGAACTCGCAGCTACAAAGCAGCAACTGGAACTACAGCGAGGCGAAACCGCCACGGTCACCGCGCTGCTGGCCGAGGCACGCGGCCGCGTCGAAAACCTCAGCCAGCGCGTCGCCGATCTCGACCGCGCGCTGATGACGCAGGTTCAGGAAGCCGAACGGCTGGCCGCCCGCGCCGGTGAACTGGAAGCCGCGCAGTCGGATCAGCGCCGGCTGATGGCCGAACGCGAATTCGAAAACAGCCAGCTCCGTCAGGCCGCCGAGACGTCCGAATTGATTGCCCAGGACCTCCGCGTCGAGGTCGCCTCGCACCATGGCGGCATGTCGGCCGCCATGGTCGAGAAGCTGCAGGCCGAAAAAGCCGCCGCCGAGCATGAGCTACAGATCATCCGCGACGAGCGCGCGAGGCAGCAAAGCGATCTCAAGGTGATCGAGCACCAGGCCGAAAGCGCCTGGGCCACCGAACGCGTCGAGAATGCCCTGCTCCGCGAGCGCATCAACGACATCGCCGCCAAGGTCGCCAGGCTGGCGATGACCCTGGAAGGCCCGGATTCCACGATCGAGGCGATTCTCGCCGCCGCCCCCGCCGCCCAGGGCCCGCAGGCCGCCAATGGCCACGCCGCCCACGCCACGCTCGCCGACCGCATCCGGGCGCTGGAGACCCACCCCGCCCGCGCCTGACAGGGCTGATCGGCCGGTGCGAACGATCCGGACCTGGCTTTGCGAACATTGTTGGCGATCACCGCCCGCGCGGCTTGACACCCCCACCCCGGACTCCGTAAACCGCGCCATCGACGTCATGCACCGCCGGGCTACCCGTCCGGCCTCGATTGCACGACATCCCGGGCGCATAGCTCAGCGGGAGAGCGTTCCCTTCACACGGGAGAGGTCCAAGGTTCGATCCCTTGTGCGCCCACCATCTAAAGTCGATGAAATCTCAAATGAATTAGCTCGCGGTCTGGTCGCCGTTGTGACGGGTCCCCGCGCCAGCGCGCGCAAGGCAATAACTTGCACGAGCATGGCTTCAGAATGTCGCGATGCTCGATGCGTCGGTGAACGCCCTGCGATCTGAGCACCGTTCAAACCGTCGTACGCAGCAGCGACTTCGCCGCCTTGCCGATGACGACCAGACAAGAAAAAGCCTTCGGTCGGGCATGACCGAAGGCTCTTGGAGGTCTACATAGTGTAGTTAGTCTTCTCCTCTTCCAGGTTGAACTAGAACGAACGCAGGATCTGGACGGAACCGTTGTAGAGGTTCTGATCCTTCAACTGATAGGTCTGGGCAGCCTTGCTGGTCACACCGCTGGCGGTGCTGGTATAGGTACCATTGAGGTCCTGACCGAGGTGGCTGTAGCTGAACTCCGCGGACAGCGTCAGATTCTGCACGGGCGTCCAGGCGGTGCGCGTACCAATCTGGACAAGACCGAGATCGAAGCTGCCGTTCGCGTTGAGTGTGCCAGCGGTGGCCGATCCCGTCGACGTGCTGTAACCAAGACGTCCGCTGTTGAAAGCCGAGAACAGCAACGCGTCGCCAGCCGCACCGTAAGAGATGTGGCTGTAGTTGCCGAACAGCGACGTGCGCCACTTGTTATCCCAATAGTGCTCGTAATACGCACTGACTTCCCATGCCGTGCTCTGCTGGACGCCAGTGCCGGCCCCGAAAACGCCATCGAGGATGTAACCGAAGCCGAGGGTACTGCCGTCGAACTTCGCGTAGCGCCCGCCGCCCGAAGTGTCGGTGGTGCCGCCGAACACATACTTGGCAGCGCCCTTGCCGTAGGCCGCTTCGATCTTGAAGCTGTCGTTGGTTCCCGTCGGAAGGTTCTTGAACTCAGCCGCGCCGCTGAAAGCGTAGCCGAGGGAGTCCTCGGGGTGGCCGGTGGATTCGTTGGAGCCGTAGAAGCCGGTGGTCGAATTGTGGAACGCGGTCGCAAAGTGCAGCGAGCCCCATGCCTGATCGAGCCGGACGTTGGCGACAACATCCGGAATGTGATCGCCGCCGGTGGCGTTACCGAGGAACGTGTTGCTCGACACACCGTAGTTTGCGGTCAGGAACGATCCCGCCCCCGGGCCGACCAGATAGTTCGCGGTATTGTAGACGCCCGCATTGCGGAACGCATAGGCATTCTCGACCGAGACGGAGGCCGACAGACCGTTGCCGAAGGTCGCGGTATAGGCGATCTGCTGGATGCCGGTCGCGTCGTTGGAGCCCTGATTCATGCCGGACGAGATCGTCGGGCGCGACAGCGTCCATTGCGGATCGAACTGCGAAACTGCCTTGCCGATTGTGAATCCGGCGAACTGGATGAACGCGTAGTCGACACCGAGGTAGCCGCTCGAGCCGGAGCTGTCGACGTTCTGCGACCACTGCATCTGCACGTTGGCGAAAGTGCGCAGCACGCCGTATTCGGTCGCGGTGCGGGTATCTTCCGACAGGTTGATGCGCGAACGGCTATAGAAATAATCCTTGGTCCAGAGATCGTTGCCACCTGCGCCGCCCTGCCAGTACGGCGCATTGTAGACGCCGCCGTTGAACGTCGTGTCGAGACGAACACTGCCACCGATCTTGATGCAGGTGTCGGTGCCCGGGATAAAATAGAAACCGGCGCCGTACAGGCTGCACGCCTTGACGTATTCGACGGCCTTGGCCTTCACGGGCAGATTCGCCGCGTGAACAACCGTTCCGCTGATCAGCGCCGCCACAGAAGTCAGCGCAAGCGTTCGAATCGTGTTCAAATCAAACCTCCATCGCAAAGGCGGCGCCTGGAGCGATCAATCGCCGCAGCGGCCTTTTGCTTTCCATCCGGGCGCCACGGGCAGCCGGATCATTTCGGAACCCCCAACCAAGAGGATCCAAAGGGCTCTCCCTCCGGACAGTTTCTATTGAGTATGTTTTTTTGTCCAAAATCAATGTACGAATTATTAGTATATTTTATTTGTACTGATCGTGTAGCTTTTTGGCCACAGGGCGTCGCACGGCGGGACGCTCCAACAACGCGGCTTGCTTTGCCCGCAATGGGGATTTATCAAGCCGAAGGATGCTCACTTAGGGAACATGGATGGCTCGCGGGAGAAGAACGACTCTTAGCAGGGCGCAGGCGGCGACGATCACAAAGCCGAAAGGCCGCGCCGGCCGCCTCTTTCTGACCGATGCTGTTTTCTGGGATGTAATCGCGATCCACAGCCACTTCGAGGAAATCAGCTTCGGCTGGGCCAAGATGCTCGGCATCAGCATCCATCAATGGATGATCATCATGGCGATCCAGGACCTTGGTCAGGGGGCCGGCGTTTCCGTCGGCGCGGTTTCCGCGAAACTGCACACCGACCCTTCCATCGTCACAACCCAAAGCAAGGGTCTCGAGAAAGAAGGCCGCATCACGCGCGCGCCTTCACCGGACGATGCGCGGGTGGTGCTGATGTCGCTCACGCCGAAGGCCGTTGAGGAGATCGCCCGCATCAAGGGCCGCCGCGACGAGATCCGACGCGCCATCTTCGAAGAGCTCGATGATGACGCCTTGAATGCGCTTCATGCGACGCTCGGCCAGTTGAGCGAGAAGCTGGAGCGCGCCGAACGCCGCCTGTTCGCCGAACTGTAAAGTCGCCTATCGGCTCGCCCGCCCGGCAATCCATCTCCAGATATCACCCGTGGATCGCTCGGGCCGCGCGCGGCTTCGACGGGCCGGCATCGCTTCGGCCTTGCTGCACGGTCCGGTCCCCTTCGCCAGGCGGGGCGCCCCGGGCAGGCTGTGCAGCGGCGACAACTCCGCCAACTCGCCGAGTTCATCGACATCGCTGACGGCAAATTTGATGCGGCTGTCGAGGCTTGCTGCCTGACTTGCGAATGACGCGCCGGCGCCGATGCCATAGACCACGATGGATCGCTCCTCATAGCCGTCGATCTGTTCGAGACAGTCGACGCAGGCAATGAGATATGACGCCGTGCCGAACCGATCGAATCCCAGGCCCGGCAAATCGCGCACCGATGGCGCTTCTACCAGCAGAACCGACAGCCCTTCATCGAGGGCCGGCTGGATCAAGGGCAGATAGCTCTCCTTGAGGTCGCCCCACCCGCCCACGCAGATCACGACCGGGGCCAACGGGTTCGCATTGCCGACCAGATAGCCTTCACTCGCAGCACCAATGCCACCGGCAATGGTGATCACGCGCCCGACCGGATCGAGCTGCTCGATATAGTTTCGGCTGCAAGCCCGCATCCTGGCAATCACCTGCTGGCGCCGCTTATCTCGCGACGAGAGATACATTTCCGCCGCACCGAAATAGATCGCGGCCCGCTTCCAGTTATCGCGCGCGCTCGCGAAATTTCCTGCGCCTGCGGCGGCCTTCGCACGGTTCGCGCTCAATTCGCCCGTCACAGACCATTCGCGGAACCAGTCGTCGTCATTCCCTCCGCCGATATGGATAGCGGTCGAGGCGCAATCGAGCGCGCCCACGACGTCGGATCCGACCTTCTCGATGAGCGACGCAAAGTCGTCCTCGTGCCTGGCGCCTGCGGGCCACAGCTCAGAAAGGCCGGCGTTGGACTGGCTGACGCCAGCTGACAGAAACGCCATTACGCAGCATCCAGCTGATCGTAATGCAGTTCTTCTGCCGTGAAGGCAGCGTCAGCAGCGTGTGCGGCCCTGATCTGCGTGATGTTACCGAGGCTGCGTTGCTCACGTCGCATCTGCATACGAAGCAGGCGCTCCTTCACTTCTGCGCGATGCGCCATCGCGCGCCACACGGCCATGAAAGGCTTCGCGATCTTCGAAACAGCGCGCGCCTTTCGCTGTAGTTCGGCTACGAAGGGAAGCTGACGACGCACGATACTACCGCCGTTATGTAAAATCAGCAGAGTGGCCGCGCGAAGCAGCAGGCCAGATCCTGGCTGCAACAGGTTAAACATGTGAAACTCCGGGGAAGGGACTTTGATCAGTCTTGATGGCGGGAACATTGCACTGCCCCGGGAAGCGCGCCATAAGGTGCCGTTCGCTTTTCCTATTGGATAGTTCAAACTAATGACGGATCCCCTCTCGGGAGTTCTATCACTCCTGCGTTTCGACAGCGCTCTGTCGGCCCGCCTGGAGGTCCGTGGTAACTACTCCTTTCTTTTCCCTGAATCGCATCGCATCGTCTTCGGCACCTGCATCGAGGGATCGATGTATCTGTTTCTGGACGGCTCGCCGACGCCGGTTCAACTGCACGCCGGTGATTGCTACCTTCTAACGAGGGTGCACCAGTACCGCATCGCGAGCAGCCTCGAAGCGACCAAAGAATTGAGCCGGCAGGAAGTCGATGCGATCCGGCAACGCGAAGGCATTGTCCGGTGCGGCGAGGGGAAAATAAGCCTTGTCTGGGCGGGCGGCAGCTTCACCCTAAACGACGAGAGCGGCGATCTTCTGCTCGACCTGCTTCCGCCTGTCATTCACCTGCCCGCGGGTTCCGTCGACAGGGGCCCGCTGCGCGCCGTGTTCGATCTGATCAATGCCGAGACGGCCGAGGTCCAGCCTGGCGCGAACGCCATTGCAGGCAGCTTCGCCAATATCGTTCTCGTCCAAATCCTGCGCGTCTATCTGAAGAACACCCTGCGCCCGCCGGGATGGCTGGGCGCGATCGCCGACCCTCAAATCGGGCGGGCGCTGGCCGCGATGCACAAGGATTACGCCCGGCATTGGACGGTCGAGGATCTCGCATCCGAAGTAGGAATGTCCCGGACCGCCTTCGCGGTGCGCTTCCGAAACCTGGTGGGACAGCCGCCTCTGGAATACCTGACGCAATGGCGAATGGCGGTCGCCCGCAACGCCCTGAAGAACGGCACGAGCCTGTCATCCGTCGCCGGCAGCGTCGGCTATGCCTCCGACACCGCCTTCAACGCGGCATTCAAGCGCGCCACGGGCCGCAGCCCCGGACGCTACCGGTCGATGGGACACGCTCTCGGGACTTGACTACCCGCACTCTCCCATCCAGCCATGCAGATGCAGGTGCGACCTGCTGTCGCCGCGCCTATCTTGTCACATCCGACCGCTATAGATTCCCAGCATGGCCGGCACTGCTTCGCGCCGGCCATTGCACGAAACCGAACCTACCAGGGACGGCCTGCGGGCCGAATCAGCATGCGTCGAAATCGCCGGGCCAAGATCGTTGCCACTGTGGGGCCCGCCAGCGGGTCGCCCGAAATGCTGGAGCAGTTGTTCCTGTCGGGAGTGGACACGTTCCGGCTGAATTTCAGCCACGGCACCCATGAGGACCACGCCAGAGTACATGCCGCGATCCGCGCGCTGGAGAGCAAGGTCGGCCGCCCGATCGGCATCCTGCAGGATTTACAGGGGCCGAAAATCCGCGTCGGCACCATCAAGGACGGCAAGATCACGGTCACCGCCGGCGAGAAAGTGCGCTTCGTGCTGCAGGGCGTCGATGGCGACAGCCTGTCGATCCCGCTGCCGCACCCCGAGATTTTCGACGCGGTGACGCCGGGCGACGACCTGCTGATCGACGACGGCCGCATCCGCGTCCGCGTCACCGGGGTCGGCAGCGACTTCATCGATGCAAACATCATTACCGGCGGCATCATCTCGAACCGCAAGGGCGTCAACGTGCCGAGCGCCGTCCTCAACCTGTCGCCGCTCACCACCAAGGACCGCGCCGACCTCGCCTTCGGGCTGGAACTCGGCGTCGACTGGGTGGCGCTGTCCTTCGTGCAGAAGCCCGGCGACGTGATCGAGGCGCTGTCGCTGATCGGCGGCCGCGCCGGCGTGATGTCGAAGATCGAGAAACCGGCGGCGCTGGAGCATATCGACGACATCATCCGGCTGTCCGGCGCGATCATGGTCGCGCGCGGCGATCTCGGCGTGGAAATCCCGCACCAGGACGTGCCGGGCCGGCAGAAGGAACTGATCAAGTCGTGCCGCCTCGCCGGCAAGCCGGTGATTGTCGCCACCCAGATGCTGGACTCGATGGTGGCAGCGCCCACCCCAACCCGGGCAGAGGCGTCCGACGTGGCAACCGCGATCTATGACGGCGCCGACGCCGTGATGCTGTCGGCGGAATCCGCCTCGGGACAGTATCCGCGCGAAGCCGTCGAAATGATGAGCCGGATCATCGAAAGCACTGAACGGCACAAGATGTACCGCTCGATCATCGACGCCTCGCACCCCGGCGAGGAGGAAACCGCGCCGCACGCGGTGGCCGCCGCCGCCGCCGATCTGGCCGCCTCGCTGCATGCCGCCGCGATCGTGGCTTTCACCTCGAGCGGAACCACGGCCGCGCGCATCGCGCGCAAGCGGCCGTCAGTGCCGCTGCTGGCGATCACGCCGCACCAGAGCGTGGCACGCCAGCTATCGCTGCTGTGGGGGGCGCATAGCGTGCTGTCGGAAGATATCAGCACGTATGAGGAGATGGTCGACAAGGCCGCGAAGACGGCGCTGAGCGAAGGGTTCGCCAAGCAGGCCGACTCCATCGTGGTGGTCGCGGGCATTCCGTTCAAGGAAGCCGGCACCACCAACAACCTGCGCGTCGTGCAGATCGACTAGAGTCCGATCCGTCAGGATTGAAGCAAAACAGATGGCTTGCTTCCCTCCCCCGCTCACGGCGGGGAGAGGGAAGGTCAAAGCTCGTGGCAGGTGATACGCCGGCTCAGACCGGATCGAAGTAGTGGATCTCCATCAGCAGGCAGCCGTTCACCGACTTGAACGGGCCGTGGAACGCGCCGGGCGGACGGCAGGCGTAGGTGAACGGCGCGAACGATTCGCCGCCATTGCCCTGCTCGTCGTTGCCGACGATCAGGTCGCCGGAGAACAGGAACACTTCTTCCCAGTAGAGATGCACGAACGGCGTGGTGGTGTAGACGCCCGGCTCGAAGCGCAGGATGCGGGTGCGGCTGCCGCGGTTGTTCACCT
>NZ_JAQGJT010000206.1 GCF_028290495.1 Tardiphaga sp. | reverse complement strand
TGCGCCACGTTCCGTCGCCGGTGTGGTTCGAGGTGAACGGTGCACGGGTCGCTCACCAGTCCGTCTGGATCAAGGCGACAGGAACACTTCCGGATGACCCGAGCCTTCATCGCGCCGCGCTCGCCTACCTCAGCGATTATTCGATTCTCGAGTCGGTGCTGCGCCGCCACAACCTGGCCTGGGCGACTCCGGGCTTGAGTGTCGCGAGCCTCGACCATGCCATGTGGTGGCACCGCCCTGGCCGCGTCGACGAGTGGCTGCTGTATGCCCAGGAGTCACCGAACGCGATCGGTGGACGCGGCCTGTCGCTCGGGCGCATCTTCAGCCGTGACGGCCGACTGCTCGCGAGCGTCGCCCAGGAGGGCATGATTCGCGTCCCCCGAAGCTAGCTCAGCGCGCCGGGGAAATCTCCGCGGCGGCCACGAAGTGCGGGAGAAGCGTCGCCCAGCCTCCGTTGTTTCGATCGTGCCAGGTCTGACCTTCGGCGCCGAGTCGATCCCATCCGCTGTGCGTGATCTCGACGCGCGTCGCGTCGGGGCCAACCGCGGTGAACCGGATTTCGACGTCCGTGGCATCCTCCCGAGTGCTGCGGAGATGCCACAGGTACGCGAAACCCGCCGGAGGATCCCACGCGGTGATCTCGCCCCAGTCGATCTCGGCCCCGTCGCTGGAGCGCTCGAAGATCCGACCGCCAAGACGGGGCTCGAGCATCACGGTGGCTTCTCGGTCACCCCGCGCGGTGTGGTCGGCTGGCCACCACGCGCCGATGCGCGCCGTCCAGGTGTCGAAGGCGTGGCGCACGCCGCACTCCACCTCGAACGAGATCTCGATCGGATCGATCATTCGTGCCCACCGGTGTTTTCGGCGAAGAGGCGAAAACGCGTCGCCGCATCGCCCCATACCGTTTCGAGGTAGCGCTGTACCGCTGCGACACCCTCGCTTCGGAGCTGGTACACCTGGCGCGTGCCGTGACGCTCGCTCGTAACGAGTCCGGCCTCGCCCAGGAGCCGAAGGTGGCGGGAAACCGCCGGGCGACTGATCGGCAAAGCGTCCGCGAGCTGCTGCACGGATCGCTCCCCAGCCCCCAGAAGGCGAAGGATGTCACGCCGGTGGGCGTCCCCGAGGGCTTCGAATGGTCCGGCCTGCGCCTCGGGCATCCGCTAGTGCCCCAATTCGGCGTGTCCCGATTCGACGCGAGCCTTGAGCCCGTCGACGAACTGACGGAATGACGGGTTCAGGTCGGGGATGGACTTGCCGATCGAGCCCGCGAGCGGGCCGGTGTACTGTTCGCGCATGTGCACGAGGACGCCTCCGGTCGGCGCCTCGGTCACGGAGTAGGTGCGCTCTCCCGTGAAGAGGCCGAGCGGCATCCCGCCCGTGAACACCAGCTGGCTCGGCGCCCGAAGCGTGGTGACCTTCACAGGGAACGTGCGCCCGGGCGCCACTTTCGACCGGATTCGGATCTTGTGGCCCTCGGCGATCGTTCCGTCGACGGCTTCGACACCGGAATCCCAGGATGGCCAGTCGGCCCCGTCGACCAGCACCGCCCACACCGCACTCGGTGTCGCATTAATCGTGGATGACGCCTCGAAAGCCAACATGGTGCTCCAATCCGAAATCCGTAACAGTACGGTTACGGTAACAGAAGGGTTACCAATGCGGAAGGCCCTACGCCCGCTTTCGGAACGCCACGGGCGTGCCGATGTACGGCGTCCATGCGGCCCGAAGATCCGCCGGGACCCGTGTGGGCCGATTCGTCTCGGCCGAGACCATCACCACCGTGGTCGCCGCCCGTGTGTACAGCACGCGGGGGCTCACTCCCACCGGCGAATAGATCTCGTAGCAGACGTCGAGGCTTGCGCCGCCGATGCCTCCCGCCCACATCTCGATGTCGAGGGGCGCGCGCAGGTAAGGAATTGGCTCGAGATATTCGATCTCCTGGCGGGAGATCAGGGCGAGCGTGGCAGCACCGGGACGGACATCCATCACCGCGGTCGGTACGTCGTCGTCAGCACCGGCGTCTGGGCGCCACATCGCCTGAATGCGCGCCTCCTCGAGAAGCCGCAGCATCTCGGCGTTGTTGACGTGCGCGTACGCGTCGAAGTCCGACCAGCGCAGCGGAATCTGAACGTGAACCCGGTTCATTGCACTCTCCCTCTCCGGTGATCGAGTAGCGCGCGACGAAGGAGCACGCGTATCGAGATCAGTCCCGCGTCAGCTTGCGATAGGCCGAACGGTGCGGCTTCGCCGCATCCGGCCCGAGACGGTCGACCTTGTTCTCCTCGTAGGACTCGAAGTTGCCCTCGAACCAGTGCCAGTTTCCGGGCGCGGCCTCTGTGCCCTCGTAGGCGAGGATGTGGGTGGCGATCCGGTCGAGGAACCACCGATCGTGAGTGATGACCACCGCACAGCCGGGGAACTCGAGGAGCGCGTTTTCGAGGCTGCCGAGGGTTTCGACATCCAGGTCGTTTGTGGGCTCGTCGAGGAGCAGGAGGTTGCCGCCCTGCTTCAGTGTGAGCGCGAGGTTCAGCCGGTTGCGCTCACCACCGGAGAGCACGCCCGCCTTCTTCTGCTGGTCCGGACCCTTGAATCCGAACTGCGAAACATAGCCGCGGGACGGGATCTCGGTCTTGCCGACCTGGATGTAGTCCTGCCCGTCGGACACGACCTCCCAGAGCGTCTTCGCCGGATCGATTCCGCCACGATCCTGGTCGACATACGAGATGTCGACCGTCTCACCGATCTTCAGGTCACCACCGTCGAGCGGCTCGAGGCCCGTAATGGTCTTGAACAGCGTGGTCTTGCCGACGCCGTTCGGGCCAATCACGCCGACGATGCCGTTTCGCGGAAGCGTGAACGTCAGGCCCTCGATGAGAACCCGGCCGTCGAAGCCCTTCTCGAGCTTCTTCGCATCGATGACCTGTGATCCGAGGCGAGGTCCGACCGGAATCACGAGCTCTTCGAAGTCGAGCTTGCGGGTCTTCTCCGCCTCGTTGACCATCTCCTCGTAGCGCGCGAGGCGCGCCTTCGACTTGACCTGGCGGCCCTTCGCGTTGCTGCGAACCCACTCGAGCTCCGAGGAGAGACGCTTGGCGAGCTTCGCATCCTTCTTGCCCTGGACGGTGAGGCGTTCCTGCTTCTTCTCGAGATAGGTCGAGTAGTTGCCCTCGTAGGGATACAGGTGACCGCGATCGACCTCGGCGATCCACTCGGCGACATGGTCGAGGAAGTATCGATCGTGGGTCACGGCGAGCACTGCGCCGGGGTACTTGGCCAGGTGCTGCTCCAACCACAGAACGCTCTCGGCGTCGAGGTGGTTGGTGGGCTCGTCGAGAAGCAGGAGGTCCGGCTTCTGGAGGAGAAGCTTGGTCAGCGCCACCCGGCGCTTCTCACCACCGGAGAGATTCGCTACCGCGTAGTCGCCGGGCGGCGTGCGAAGCGCATCCATGGCCTGCTCGAGCTGGGAATCGAGGTCCCAAGCATCCGCGGCGTCGATCTCTTCCTGCAGCGTGCCCATCTCGGCGAGCAGCGCGTCGAAGTCGGCGTCGGGTTCGGCCATCTCGAGGCCGATCGCCGCGTGGCGGTCGACCTTGGCCTTGATCGGGGCGACGCCCTCCTGAACGTTCTCGAGCACGGTCTTGGACTCGTCGAGCTCGGGCTCCTGCATGAGAATGCCGACGGAGTACCCGGGACTCAG
>NZ_JAQGJT010000065.1 GCF_028290495.1 Tardiphaga sp. | reverse complement strand
TGGTGCTCGGGAGCGCTGCAGCAATTGCAGGGCCGTGCAACACCGGCAAATCGGCCGAGATGCGCGACGCGGGCTCGGGCCCGACGCCGGGCAACACCGGGGCAACCGTCGGTACCGGTTCCAGCTCCGGCCAGCAACCGCCAACCAGCGCGATGAACCAGCAGACCGCCGGCGGCCCGACGTCGTCCCAGGATGCGCAGCGGCAAATGCAGGGGCAACCCACCGCCGCGCAGCAAGCGGACGGCGCAAAGGCCCCGGCCGGTAAGACCGGAAACGATTGCTGATACGTGAAGTGGCCGCTGCCGGGCGCAACCCTGCAGTAGGACGACTCGATAGCGGCCATGGGGCTCCACAAGGCCGTGGATCAGTTCGTACTTGGGGAACAATACCTGATCACCTTCGCGATCACGCGCCGAAGGCGGCCTAAGGAACCTCAACCCGTCGCACCCAAGACCTTATTGCTTGGGATCCGGACGCGGATAGCGACGGACACCGATCCCCCGAAGAAGAACCAGAAGGACGACACCCATGCTTACGGTCAAGCACCGCTGCCCGGAAGGCCATGAGACTATCGTTGCCGCTGACAGCGTGGCGTTCAACCCGGGTAAAGATACGGGACGCAGCGTGCTCTACCTGTTCGGCGCGAGCCCGTCACCGGCGACGATCGGCGCGGAGACTGCGCTTCGGGACGGCGTCGCCTACGTGATGAACGATGCTGGCGCCACTGTCGGCACATATCGGATGCCTGAAGCCTAAGGACGGGTACGTCGCCATGACCTACCGCATAGGTGATCTGACAGTGCAGGGCGAGCAGCCAGCGCATACCAATATCATCCGCGCAGCGTTTACGCCCAAGACCGTAGACGGCGGCAAGGCGCGCATCCAGGCTCGCCGGCATACGCGGCCGGAAGGTGGATGCGGCCTGTCGATGCTACGAGCGGACCCGGCTCTACCCCTACTGACGGAGGGAAGAGCAGGCCGTTGTGTTGAGTTTGGACTATGAAGTGCAGGACACCAGCCCGTGTGAGTACTGCGCACCTACGTGGGATCCAGCCTGAGTGCCAAAATCATGAAGCCACCGCCGAGATTTGAGGAAGTGATCGGACGCCTGGATTACGATCCGGATACGGGATTGTTTATTTGGAAGGCGAAGCCGGAGATCACCTTCCATGACAAGGCGTGGAATTCTAGGCACGCAGGCAATATCGCAGGAAACCTTACGCGCGAAGGCTATATTGTCATACGGATCAATGGCCGAAATTGTTACGCGCAGCAGGTAGCTTGGATCCACCATTTCGGCGTATGGCCGGAAACCCAGATCGATCACAAGGACCGCGACAAGGCGAACAACATAATTCGTAACCTTCGGCTGGCAACGCCGAAGCAGAATGCGGGGAATACCGAACTGCCGAGCACAAATACATCTGGTTTGAAAGGTGTTTCGCTTTATGCTCGCACGGGAAGATATCGCGCCTGTATTACCGTAGGCCGCAAGCAGAAGCATCTTGGTTACTTCGACAGTGAGGCAGAGGCTGCAGCTGCTTACATCGCCGCTGCCCGCTCTCACTTCGGAGAGTTTGCGTACGCAGCTTGATGCCGAAGTCCTTTGAGCGCCGTGAGCGTAACCGTGAAAGCGATGGTCGCCGTAGGCAACTTAAGAGTTGGCGCGCATGGTATGCGACGAAGGCGTGGCTGGAGCGGCGCCGCGAACAACTGAGCAAGCAGCCTCTGTGCGAGCGGTGCCTGGCCAAGGTGCCAAGTATCATCACACCGGCCACGGTCGCCCATCACAAGGTTGCCCATAAGGGCGACCGCACATTGTTCTTCGAAGGCGAGTTGGCCAGCTCCTGTGCACCCTGTCACGACACGGTAGAGCAGGGCATTGAGGCCCGCGGCTATGAGATCGGATGTGATGCCTCGGGCAGACCGGTCGCGTCCGATCATCCATGGAACATCAAGCAATAGGCACCCCCGGGGGGCATCCAAAAGTCTGGAAGCCTCCCCGGGAAGACCGGCGCTCAAGCAGCATACGCAATGAGACCAAAAATCAAAGGCGACCCATCGCAATCAAACGTCAGAAGCAAAGCAACGACATTGTAATCGCTTGGCTTTCTTCGCTGTTTGAATTCACGGAAATCAAAACTTATGCCGAGAGGCGGTAAACGAGAGGGCGCAGGGCGGAAGTCTACAAAGATTTCGACCGCCGCGCCGCTGCGGTTAGTGCCGCCGCCCCGCGTCGACCCCTCGGTCGTTGACGGGCTGACCGAACCGAACTGGTCCGCGCAGTTCACCGACGAACTTGATCAGGATCTGGCGCGCCGGCAATGGCGCATCATCATCAGCGAGCTGCGCGGGTCCGAGAAGCTGGCCAACGCCAACGAACGCCAGGTCAAGCGGCTGGTCGACGCCTACGTGCTCTATGAAATCGCGATGCGTCACGTCGCTGACGAGGGGGCGGTGTTCCCGGCCAAGGGCAAGAAGCAGCCCGCGTACAATCCGTGGTTCACAGTATTGAAGGACGCGAACGGGATGGCGTCGGCTGCCGAGGCAGAGCTGACGATCACGCCGCGCCGGCGCAACAATGGTGGAAAAGTCCAAAGGCAGAAGCCGTCGATCATCGGCGGCGGGTACCTCAAGCCGGTCGCCCGCTGATCCGACCACGCAGTGGGCGCGTGATGTTGTCGACGGCCGTATTGTCTCCGGTGAGATTGTTCGAAGTGCTGCCGAGCGGCATCTGAAGGATATGGTCGACGGTCCCGCCCGTGGACTGCATTGGGCGCCGGATCGCGCTGAGCATGCCTTCGGGTTTTTCCCGGCGGCGTTGTCAATCACGGAAGGCGCAAAGGTAGGAGAGCCGTTCAATCTGCTACCCTGGCACATGTTCTGCGTCGGGTCGTTGTTCGGCTGGCGCATGGCAAGCGGCCGGATGCGTTTCCGGTCCGGGTGGCTGGAGACTGGAAAGGGGCAGGCGAAGTCGCCGCTGATGGCCGCCATCGGCCTTTACATGATGGGCTATTACGGCGTGCAGCGCGCCAAGGTTTACGCGATCGGCCAGGACAAGGCGACCGCGAACGTGTTGTTCAAAGATGCGGCGTCGATGTGCCGCGCTCCAATCCCCGGGTCGGACCCTGAGGACATGGATACGCTGGAGGCGCGCGGCGAAGTCATCATCCGCGGCTTTCTGGACAATGCCTTCAAGATCGAACACCCGGCGTCCAACTCGGTTTTTCAGTCGCTCGCGAATGGCGAGGCTATATCGGGGCCGCGGCCGACGCTGGTTTCGGCTGACGAGATTCACGAATTTAAAAGCAATGCGTCGATCGAGACGTGGAAGCAGGCAATCGCCAAAATGCCCGGCGATGCGTTGATGTTGCTAGGCACCAACACGCCGGCGTCGACACAATTGGTCGGTACCGCATACTCTGAATTTTATCAGAAGGTGGCAAAGGGTGAGGTGCGGGACGACGAGGCGTTCGGCTTCATCGCCCGAGTCGACAAGGCGGACCGAGAGACGGTCTTCGAAAATGAAGCGTGCTGGCCAAAGGCGTTGCCGGCGCTCGGCATCACTTTCCCCGTGGAGAATATCCGCGGTTCCGTAAACACGGCGCGCGAGTTGCTTTCGACGGCCATGTCCGTCAAGCGGTTATACTTCGGAATCCCGACGGGGTCGGTGGACTTCTGGATCGCGGAGGAAGCCTGGGCTGCCGTGCAGAGCGAAGTGAATGTTCCGGCGCTACGTAAATGCAAGTGCTGGCTCTCGCTGGATCTGTCGCAGAAGAACGACTTGACCGCGCTGACTGCGGTATGGCTCGACGACGACGGGCATCTCTGGGCGAAGACTTGGTACTGGACCACGAAGGATAAGCTGGCGGACCGCGCCCGTTCCGACAACGCTCCATATGAGGAGTGGGTCGAAGATCCCGAGATCGATCTAACTGCCGTGCCAGGCGGCGTTATTGACAAGACCTTTGTTGCGGCAAAGATTAAAGAGCTTTTGTCCGAGAATGATGCCGTTGAATTCCTGGCGTTCGACCCTGCCGGCATTGGCGATTTCATCGCCGCCTGTGATCAGATTGGTTTTCCCGTTTGGAAGTGGGAAGGCCCTGATGAGCCAGAAGGGAAGGGCTTGAAGCTCGTCAGCCACGGGCAGGGAACGCGGGTCATCTTTGAAGACAAGCAGCTCTGTATGCCCCGCTCGGTGGAGCGTCTCGAAGACAGGATATTGACTGGTGGGATCACCATTGATGCGTCGCCAGTCACCTACTGGTGCGCAGGCAATGCACTACTGATCTCGGATGGTCAGAAGAACAGAGCGTTCGACAAAAAGCGGTCACGAGGCCGGATCGACGGCTTGGTCACGATAGCGATGGCGACTGGCGCCGCGACAGCAGAGCTCAAGAGCAAGACGCCAGAATACAAGATGATCATCGTCTGAGGACACCATCATGAACCGTGCATATGCAATCCTCACCGTGAAAGCGGTGGAGGAAGACAAGCGCATTATTCGGGGGACGGCGACGACGCCGAGCCCGGATCGTGTCGGTGACATTGTTGAGCCGCTTGGCGTCGAGTTCAAAAACCCGATGCCGCTGCTGCACCAGCATGATTCACGCGCGCCCGTTGGCACCGTGCGGTTCGACAAGCCGACCAAGTCGGGCATCACATTCGAGGCGCGGCTACCGACCATCACCGAGCCCGGGGCACTGAAGGACCGCGTCGACACGGCATGGGGCGAAGTGAAGGCCGGGCTGGTGAGCGCGGTCTCGATCGGTTTCAGCCCTCTCGAATATTCGCGGATGGAAGATGGTGGGTACCGCTACATTCGCAGCGAAGTTCTCGAGCTTTCGCTCGTGACCGTGCCGGCAAATGCCGACTGCACGATTTCCCTCGTCAAGTCTCTCGATCTCGCACAGCGGGCCGCGTCAGGCCAACCGCCGGACGATATTGAACCGAAACCTCCCGCGCCCGGGAAATCCCGAACAACCCCCGTCATCAAGGCCCAGGAGGCCAAAGTCATGAAGAAGACCATCGCGGAACAGATTGCCGCATTCGAAGCCACACTCACCGCCAAGTCGGTCAGCATGGACACCATCATGGACACCGCGGCGGAAGCCGGCGTGACCCTCGATGCCGCCCAGAAGGAGGAGTACGACACCCTCGCCGATGAGGTGAAGGAAATCGGTGAGCACATCGTGCGTCTGAAGGCTCGCGAAGAGAGCAACAAGAAGTCGGCCGTTGCTATCGACGGTACCACCCCGCAGCGTGGCACCGAAAGCCGCAGCGGCGTCACCGTTCTGTCGGTGAAGTCGAACCTGCCGGCCGGCACCGCATTCACCCGCTACGCGATGGCGCTCGCGCTGGGCAAGGGCAACCTGATGCAGTCGGCTGAGATCGCCAAGGGCTGGCATGACAGTCCATTGGGTGGACGTTCGGCGATCCGCCGAAGACGCGAGCGACTGGTGCCTTTCGACCGAAGTCAAGCTCGTCCAGCGGGATCCGTGTTTCGGTCTACGCCGGTAATGACGAGGCCTACTATGCAAGGTGGGTCGAGTTCGGGACGGCGCCCCATAGTCTTGCGAAAGGTGCCGACATCAGCCGGAGCAAGCGTCAAGGGGGTGGCACCCAACACCCTGGCGCAGCCGCGAAGCCGTTCTTCTACCCGACCTATCGGCTTTCGAAAAAATCCATTCAGTCGGCCGTGAAGCGAAAGCTCACCGCGGCAATAAAAAAGCGATCTGCCGAATGAGTGATCCGTCGTATGCGCTGCAGGATGTCATAACGAAGCGCCTCAAGGCCGATGCCGGTGTCGCCGCCATCGTCGGTCAGCGCGTCTTTGATGAGGTCCCCGCATCCGCGGCGTATCCCTATCTGTCGCTCGGCGGCGGTCAGGTTATCGGCGACGACGATGAATGCTCGGACGGCTCCGAAGTGACGTTTCAAATTCACGGCTGGTCGCAATCGGCGGCGACGCCCGGCTATTCGATGGTCAAGAAAATTGCAGGCGCGGTCCGCTCCGCAATGAAGGTGCCGCTGGTGCTTTCCGGCTTCGATGTGTTGCTCGGTGAGTTTGCGCAAGTTCAGTATCTCGACGATCCAGACGGACGAACGCGCCACGCCGTCATCGAATATCGCTTCATCATCGCTCACCCCTAGGAGGCCGGTATGGCAATCCAGAAGATTCGCGGCACGCAGCTATACATCAAGGTCGGCGACGGCGCCGACCCGGAAGTGTTTGCGCATCCGTGCCTGATCAATACCAAGCGCGGTATCCAGTTTCAGTCGAGCACCAACAAAATCATCGTGCCGGACTGCGAAAATCCGGACGACCCCGCGTGGTCCGAAGCCGTCAAGGACGCGCTTAGCGCAACCATCAATGGCGCCGGCACGCTCGATGTGGCGGCGGTCGCGTCATACGATGACTGGTTCCGCAGCCCGGAGTCCAAGCAGGTGCAGGTCTGGCTCGCTGCTCTCGGTCACTGGCAGGGCGGCTTCCACCTGACGAATTTCGAGATCACCGGCGACCGCGGCTCGCTCGCGGAAGCGACGATCACGCTGGAGTCGGACGGCATCATCCCGGCGTTCATCCCCGCATGAGCCGCAATGGCGCATGTGAGCTCGTCTGGGCTGGCGATAGCCGGACCTTTCGGCTCGGCATAGGCGAGCTGCTCGCCCTGCAGGACAGACTGGACGCTGGCCCGGCCGAGGTAGCCAATCGGCTGCGCAGCGGCAACTGGCGTGTCCAGGATGTCCAGGAGACATTCCGTATCGGCTTGATCGGCGCCGGCGTGGATCCCAAGAAGGCCAAAGCGCTGGTCGATGAGCATATCTGCGCCGGTCGCATCCTCAGCCATGTGATGATGGCCTGGGCCATCATCATCAATGCCCTGCAGGGCGACGAGATTGATCCTGTGGGAAAAGAGACAGCGGACCCGGAAGCGCCTCGGACAGCCGCCTCAGCCCGTCCACGCTCTACGGGAACGGCGCGGTCGTCGGCTTCTCCCCGAAAGAAGTCGAAGCCATGAGTCTCTACCAGTTCGCCGCCGTGGTGGATGGCTGGAACGCCGCTCACGACACGGAAGGCGGGACATCGTCCGCGCCGACGGCGGCGGAATTCGACGAAGCCAAGCGCATGCACGGCGACGGATAGGTCATGGCCGGAAACGATACAGCAGCCCTGGTGGTCGCGCTCAGCGCGCAGCTGACCAAATTCGAGAAGGATATGCAGCGGGCCGGCGTGCTCGCCGACAAGACCGTCTCGGACATCGAGGACAAGTTCTCGAAGGCGAACCCGTCGTTTTCGGGGTCGTTCCTCGGTAACTTCCTCAGCAATCTGTCGACTAAGGGTATCGAAGCGGCCATCAAGTTTGCGACCGACTTGAAGGATCGGTTTCTTGAACTTCCCGAAGTCGCTAAGCTGGTCGGCCAGTCGCTGAACGACGTGTTTGGCTTCCAGGAGGCTGCCGCGAATGCGAAGGTCCCGATCGACGATGCAACGAAGAGCCTGAAAGGTCTCGCAACGCTCCTCGACCAAATGCAGCGCGGCGAAAAGAATAGCCTCTCTGACCTTCTCGACGCGAACCCCGCTGCTTTGCAGGGCGTCAACCGCGAAGCGCTGACTTTGCAGCAGACCTTCGGCATAGTCGGGGATCTCGTGCAGAATGCTCGCACCGAGATTCAAAAGGTCGATATCTCTCGTGCTGCTGGTCAGACCGAAACTATGGTCCGGTTTCTGGAAAAGGGCGGCGCCGCCGTTCGGCAACTTTCGACGGATGCCGCTGCTGCTGCGCCCGATCTACAGAAGCTTGCGGACCAAGCAAAGCTTTTCGATGAAGCTTGGAATCAGGCTGTCCGGAACGTCAAAGCGTATCTCTCAGAGCACCTGTTCGATGTTATCCGGCAAGACCTCACAGATCTGATCGCTATCCTTGGCACTACCGTCAGCTTTCTCGGTTTGTTCAAAAATGGCCTAATCGACGGCTACACGTCGAAAGCCGCTGCCGAAATAGATACGTTTCGGCAGGCCTTGGTCCGCCTCAACAACACGCAGAACCAGCGGTCGATCGCGCTCCTCGACGATCCGAATGCCTTCTCCGGTGAGAAGCCGAAGGGCCCGGCAGACGGTGCGAAAACTGGCGGGGGGACGTCGACAAAAGATACCGCGCGTCCACTAAGCAATGTGCCAGTCAAGCCGCCTGCATCGGCGGGTGATACGTCCGACTCCTTTGAGCGTACCGAGGAGCAGATCACGCGCCATACGGCGTCGATGAATGCTGACACTATCGCTGTGTTCCAGAACAACGCCGCGCAGGCGCAATTGCGCGCGGAGTTCCAGTTGCTCAATGCCATCCGCAAGGACGAGG
Organism: Tardiphaga sp.; assembly: GCF_028290495.1. Classification (GTDB taxonomy): domain Bacteria; phylum Pseudomonadota; class Alphaproteobacteria; order Rhizobiales; family Xanthobacteraceae; genus Tardiphaga. The sequence goes on along the minus strand of NZ_JAQGJT010000065.1, from coordinate 467 downwards.
GCGAGGTCACCCAGGCGCAGATCGACCAGTATCAGAAGCTGCGCGCCACCATGTCGGCGGAGCAGGCGCTGGTGCAGGCGCGGATCGCGCTGACGCCGGCCCACAAGCAGTCCTTCATTGCGGCGTCGGAAGGCGCCAAGATCGCGACGACCAACTTCGATGCGGCCCGGGAATCTCTCGGCAAGATCAACGCTGCCAGTTCGCTGCTCGGTAACGCTCTGGCATCGTCTTTTGCGGACGCTGTCGTGGAAGGCAAGAACCTCAACGACGTCATGAGTTCGCTACTGAAGACTCTTGCTAAGGCGTCCATCAATTCGCTGTTCGCATCGTTCTTCAATGCTGTTCGTCGTCAGATAATTTGAGACTGATCAGGCATTTCGAGAAGGGAGGCTCTGGCTCATCAGGGGTTAGAGTTTAAGCGGCCTGCAGTCGGTGCTGCAAGCGACGGTTTGCGATGGTGGCAAGTT
>NZ_JAQGJT010000051.1 GCF_028290495.1 Tardiphaga sp. | reverse complement strand
GGCGAGTTGTTGACGATGAAGGACATCGACACGGTCGGCGGATCGATCGCCTGGGCCTGGATCGGAATCTCGACCGAGGGATCGCAGAACGTATCGGCCACGGTGCCCGTGGGCAGGCCGGCGATGGCGACGATGTCACCGGCTTCGGCGAGCTCGACCGGCTGACGCTCGAGGCCGCGGAAGGCCAGGATCTTGGTGATGCGGCCGGTTTCAACGGTCTTGCCGTCGCGCGACAGCACCTTGACCGCCTGGTTCGGACGAACCGAGCCGGACGAAATGCGGCCGGTGATGATGCGGCCGAGATAGGGGTTGGCTTCCAGGATCGTGCCGAGCATGCGGAACGGGCCTTCTTCGACCACGGGCGGCGGCACGTGCTTGATGACGAGATCGAACAGCGGCTTCATGCCGACGTCATGCGACGCATCCGGGCTGTCGGCCATCCAGCCGTTGCGGCCGGACCCGTACAGGATCGGGAAATCGAGCTGGTCGTCGGTGGCATCGAGCGCTGCGAACAGGTCGAACACTTCGTTGACGACTTCGGTGATGCGGGCGTCCTGACGATCAACCTTGTTGATCGCGACGATCGGGCGAAGGCCGAGCTTGAGCGCCTTGCCGACCACAAACTTGGTCTGCGGCATCGGGCCTTCAGCGGCATCGACGAGCACGATCACACCGTCGACCATCGACAGGATGCGTTCGACTTCGCCACCGAAATCGGCGTGGCCGGGGGTGTCGACGATGTTGATCTGGGTGTCTTCCCAATGCACCGAGGTGCACTTGGCGAGAATGGTGATGCCGCGCTCTTTTTCGATGTCGTTCGAATCCATCGCGCGCTCAACCTGACGCTGGTTGTCGCGGTAGGTGCCGGACTGCTGCAGCAGCTTGTCGACGAGCGTGGTCTTGCCGTGGTCAACGTGGGCGATGATAGCAATGTTGCGAAGGTTCATAGGTCTTCTTCTGGTTTTACGGTCTGGGTGCCCGGAGCGGTTCAACAAGGCAAGTTCGACAAAAGGCCTCAAGCCTCACGCGCCAGCGCGTCGTCGGTTCTGCCTCGTCTGAAAACGCGCTGGGGCAATCCCTCCAAAAGCAAACCCGGCCAATGGCCGGGTACTCGGACGCGTTGCGGCGCAATATAGTCAAAACGCGCCGGAAAACAAGCAAATCCGGCTTCACGTCCGCGTATTTTCGAGCCCTCAACCGTCGACAATATCGCCAGATCGGCCCGATTCGGGTGAGTCAGGGCCATTTGCCCGCCTTGGCCGTCGAATCCGGCGCATCCAAGGGTCCTGGCGAGGCGCTGACGGCAGATGCAGGCCGCGCCGAACGCGTTAATTTGACCTCGAATGACGCCGATGGCGAGGACGCGGAGGTATCGGAGAAAGCCGCCACACGGGAAATGCGGGCGCGTGCCGCAAATTTTCCGGCTGCGATCACACGATCTGCACCCGGTTCTGCCGAACAGGCTCGGGCAGGACCATGCCGATGAGCGCCTTGCGATCGGCGACGGCGTTGTGAAACTGCTCGAGCGCAATGTTGAAGGCGGTCAGCGTTCCATCCTCGATGGCGCCATACTCGAAGCAGTTTAGCGTCGCGCGCAGGATGTCGTCGGCCTCGGCCTGCATGCCGTCGAGTTCTTCCAGCGAATTGCTGTTGCGCGCCACCGCCAGCATGTCGAGCAGGCGGTCGCGCTGCGAGGTGTTGTTGTTGCGCTCGTCGCGCTTCATGAAGCTGGCGAACCAGGCGCCGGCCGAACCAACAGCGGAAAGCCCCATCAGGCTCCACCAGATGTAATCGCTGTAGCGATCGAGGAATGTCTTTTCCTCGCCGTCAACATAGGCCGCCGCGCCCGGATGCACGGGGACCACGGCGTCCTTGTCGGTGTCCGGCGTCTCGATCTTCGCTGCCAGAGGAAAATCGGTGATGAGTTGCTGGCGGACCGCGAACAGTTGCCGCGTGAACGCCGCCACCGTGGTGTCGGAGAGGCTCTGGCGGGCCACGATGTGGTGCGAGAAGCCGATGGTCTTGACGTCGTCGTCCGGCCGCGCGGGCGAACCGCCGAACACGCCGGCGGGAATTTCCGACGCTTCGTACATCGGGAAATTCTGCGCGATGGCTTCAGCCGCGTCTATCGCCAGGAAAGTCGGCGCGCCGTCGCGCGACGAAGCGGTGATGGCGTCGCTGGTGATCTTGCTGTTGACCGGACCCGCGGCAAGGAAGGCATCGACCTTCTGATCCTTCGCGGCCTCGGCCACCTCGGTGGTCGAGAACTGAACCGTGGTGACCTTTTCGGGATCGACGCCGTATTGCCGAAGCACGATGTTGAGCAGGTTGATATTGGCGGGGGTCTTGCCGATGACGCCGATCGTGCGGCCGGCCAATTGCGCGACCCTGGTGATCTTGGGTCCGCTCTTCTTGCCTTTGACAGGCCCCGGCAACCACAACACGACGACATTCTTGCGCAACGTGGCGACGGCGCGGGCGTTCTTCGGCACGTCGAGGTCGCCACGGATAATGGCGAGATCGGCGTAGCCGTCCGCGAGCGCCTTGGCGCTGGCGCTGGCGCTGTCGGTCACGATCGGGCGCAGCCGCACGCGGGTGTGATCGCGCGAGAATGCCTGCACCAGTGCCTGCACCACCTTGGCGTCGTCGCTGTTATACGGGCCGACGGCGATCCGCAGCGGCACCGGCTTCATCGCGAAATAATAACCGCTGGCCACGGTAGCAACGATAGCCAGCATGCCGGCCAGCACCACCAACATCATCCTTCGGCGGCGGACCGTGCGCGGCGATGCCGGATCGACCGGCCCGATCACGTCGGGGCCGTCCACGATCGATCTGGAAAACAATCGCTTCAGGCTCAAGGTCAATCCACCGTGGGGTTCATTGTCAGTATAACCGTTTGCGGCCGCCATGCCGACGATACCGCGTGGGAACTATCCTGCACGGGCTTTGCTGCCTTATTGTGGCACGGATCCGAACCGCGTCACCGGGCGTTGAGGTCAAGTTGCGGTGAGCAGGAGAATGACATGGCAGAACGATTGACGGCTGCGGCCCGCACGACGGCGCTGCAGGAATTGAGCGGCTGGAGCGATGTCAGCGGCCGCGACGCCATCGCCAGGACTTTCAGCTTCAGGGATTTCAACGAGGCGTTCGGCTTCATGGCGCGGGTCGCTCTGGTCGCCGAAAAACGCGACCACCATCCGGAATGGCGCAATGTTTACAAGACAGTGGAGGTGGTGCTGACGACTCACGACGCCGGAGGCGTAACCGCGCTGGATATTGATCTGGCGAAGGCGATGAACCGGATCGCCGCACCGTTCGAGGGATCGTAACAGCCCCCGCGCTTGCGGCATCGGGACGGAGTCACCAAATTCACCTGGCATTGCCGCGCAGCGCGGCAAGCGATGGGGCAACGCAATGGCTTCCGAACACAGCGTGGGTTTCGAGCCGGCCGACCGGCTGGCGCAGGACCAGGAAAGCGTTCGCCGAAGGTTCTGGCACAAGCTGAAGCGGCTGGCGGTGAAGCTGCCGTTCGCCGAGGATTTGCTGGCGGCGTATTACTGCGCCTTCGACCGGCAGACGCCGCGCCATGTCCAGGCCGCCTTGCTCGGCGCGATCGCTTATTTCATCCTGCCGTTCGACTTCGTACCGGACATGCTGCCGATTCTCGGCTTCACTGACGATGCCGCGATACTCGCCACAGCGCTGCGCATGGTGGCGACCCACATCACACCGGAGCACCGCGAAGCCGCGCGCGCAGCGATGGCGCGGGGTTTGGACAAAGGCGACGTGAAGGCTTGATTTACCGCAACGCGCGCTGCGGAACTTCCGGGTAACTGATCGATTGGTGCGGAGAGCCGTTTGAGCGATCTCGCTCGCGGCCGTCATCCATCACAGGAAATCCAAATGATCCTTCCCACGGATACCATCGTTGCCGTTGCCGATGGTGAAAAGCTCAGCCTGTTCCGCAACATCGGAACCGAAACCGAAATGAGCCTGAAGGCAGCGCCGGAGCCTGCGATCGACGCCGACGCCAAGGGGACCAGCGCCGGCCATCACAGCAGCGCCGCCAATCCCGATGATAGCCAGGTGGCCGAAGACGGCTTCGCCAAGGGCATCACGGAAATGCTGAACCAGCAGGTTCTGACCGGCGGCGTCCCCCATGTCCTCGTCATCGCCGCGCCGCGAACACTCGGCGAGATGCGCAAGCACTACCACAAGAAGCTGGAAGACGTTCTGCTAGGCGAGATCGCGAAAGACCTCACGGGCCATGCGATCGCCGATATCGAGAAAACGATTCTGGCGGCATAAGCTTCGACGACTTGCAGTCGCGGTGACACGCGACTGCCGCATCGGTTTCGGTTGTCATCACCCGCGGAAGCGGGTGAACCAGTACACGCGGTCTGAGTGTACTGGTTCACCCGGTCAAGCCGGGCGATGACAGCGAAGCTTGAAGTAGCTACAGCGCACCCAACGCCGGGCTACGGCTTCAAGATTACCTTGCCCATTGCCTTGCGGCCGCCGAGCACCTTCAAGGCTTCCGCGGTCTGCGCCAGCGGGAAGGTGCGATCGACATGCGAGGAAATCTTGCCTTCGGCCGCCCAGCTCACCAGCTTCTGCAGATTGGCGCGGTTCTTCGCCGGGTTCTTCTTCGCCCACGCGCCCCAGAATACACCGCGAATGTCGCAGCCTTTCAGCAGCGCCAGATTGAGCGGCATTTTCGGAATATCGCCGGCGGCAAAACCGATCACCAGGAAGCGGCCTTCCCAGGCGATCGCGCGCAACGCGGCTTCGGCATAGGTTCCACCAACCGGATCGAAGATGATGTTGGCGCCCTCGCCCGCGGTCAGCCGCTTCAGGCCTTCCTTGAGATCTTCGGTCGCGTAGTTCAGGCCGAGTTCCGCGCCGTGCTGCTTGGCGAACTCGATCTTCTCATCCGACGACGCACAGGCAATCACCTTCAGCCCCATCAGCGCACCGAGCTCGCAGGCCGCAAGGCCCGTGCCGCCGGCCGCGCCGAGCACGGCCAGCGTTTCGCCGGGCTTTGGGCTGGCGCGATCTTCCAGCGCATGCAGCGCGGTTCCGTAGGTGATGATGCAGCCTGCGGCGCGGTCGAAATCAAGATTGTCGGGGATCTTCACCACGGATGCCGCGGGAACCGCGATCTTCTCGCGCGCGCCGTTATGGCCGACCGAAGCCACCACGCGGTCGCCGACACGCAGATCGGTGACGCCGTCGCCGACGCTCTCGATCACACCAGCAACTTCGGCAGCCGGCGAGAACGGGAACGGCGGCTTGATCTGATACTTGCCCTGGATCATCAGGATGTCGAAGAAATTCAGCGCCGCGGATTTGATCGCGATCACCACCTGGCCTTCGGCCGCGACGGGATCAGCGATATCGGCGAGCACGAGATCGTCGGGTTCGCAAAACTGCGAGCAGAGGATAGCCTTCATCGATATCTGACCTTCTGATTGAGACAGTTGATTTCTTCTTGCCGGATTTGCGGGCGCGCGACAATCTGATTCAGTGGGCGACGGTCGCGGCTGCTTTCCAAGCCGGGCTTTCCCGGTTAAGTCAGGCCCGTGACGGCGCGGATTCGAGCCAGCTTTCGGGCCATCTTGCAGTCACAATAATAGAGGATCGAGACTTCATGTCCGTGCGAAAAATCCTGACAGTTGTGTCGATGAGTGTGGCATTTTGCGCGGCTACTGGCCTCGCACAAGCGCAGACGGCTTCGTCAAAAAGTGCCAAATCCGCGGCCAAGCAGACGCCTGCCAAGCCGAGCGCGGCCCCTGCCGCTGCAGCCGGCGGTGGAAATGCCGAGCCGACCTTGATCGGCCAGTTCGGCACCTGGGGCGCCTATACCGCGACCCCGAACGGCAAGAAGGTCTGCTTCGCGCTGGCCAAGCCGTCGTCGTCAAAGACCACGCCGGCCGGCCGGCCGCGTGACCCGGCCTACGCCTTCATCTCGACCCGCCCGGCGGAGAAGGTGACCAACGAAGTCTCGATCATGATCGGCTATCCGCTGAAGCCCGGCTCGGAATCGTCGCTGGAAGTCGGCGGCGCGCGCTATGCGATGTACACGCAAGGCGACGGGCTGTGGATCAAGAATGCCGCCGAGGAAGAGCGCATGGTTGAAGCCCTGCGCAAGGCCGCCGATGTCACCGTCAAGGGTACCTCGGCCAAGGGAACCGAGACCTCGGACACCTTCGCGCTGAAGGGTCTGGCCCAGGCGCTGGACCGTCTGGCGCAAGATTGCCGCCGCTAATTCGGCCGCCAGACACCGCCGCCGTTAATATTGCCGCATTTAGCGCCTTTTCAGGGGGCGCCGGAAAGCCTATTTGAGGCTGACATTTCCGCGACATCACAGATCGACGCCATGACCCCTGTTTCAACCGAGGCCGGTTCCATCGACGCCCATGCGCATGCGCTGCCCCCGGCAGACGCGCCATTGGAGAAGACGGCGCTGGAAACCTACGTTCCGCTCGCCAAGCCTTCCCTGATCGGACTGTCGCGCAATGAGATCGCCGAGCAGCTCGGCGGGATCGGCGTGGCCGCGGCCCAGCGCAAGATGCGCAGCCAGCAGCTTTGGCACTGGATGTATGTCCGCGGCGCCCGCGAATTCTCCGAGATGTCGAGCATCTCCAAAGACATGCGCGCCGAGCTGGAAAAGCATTTCACGGTCGCACGGCCCGAGGTGGTGGCCGAGCAGATCTCCAATGACGGCACCCGCAAGTGGCTGCTGCGGCTGCCGAGCGGCACCGCGGGCGAGAAAGCCCACGAGGTCGAGTGCGTCTACATTCCCGAGACCGACCGCGGCACGCTCTGCGTCTCCAGCCAGGTCGGCTGCACACTGACCTGCTCGTTCTGCCATACCGGCACCCAGCGGCTGGTGCGCAATCTGACGCCCGGCGAGATCGTCGGCCAGATCATGGTCGCCCGCGACCGCCTCAACGATTGGGCGGACCGAGATACCGCTAACGGCAACCGCCTCGTCACCAATGTGGTGATGATGGGCATGGGCGAGCCGCTTTATAATTTCGAGGCGGTGCGCGATGCGCTGCTGATCGTGTCCGACAATGAAGGCATCGGCATCTCGCGCCGTCGCATCACGCTGTCGACCTCCGGCGTGGTGCCGAACATCAAGCGCACCGGCGAAGAGATCGGCGTGATGCTGGCGATCTCGCTGCACGCAGTGCGCGATGAACTGCGCAACGAACTGGTGCCGATCAACAAGAAATATCCGCTGGCCGAACTGCTGCAAGCCTGTCGCGACTATCCCGGCGCCTCGAACGCACGCCGCATCACGTTTGAGTATGTGATGCTGCGCGGCGTCAACGATTCGCTCGAGGACGCCAAGCTGCTGGTGAAGATGCTGAAGGGCATCCATGCCAAGATCAACCTGATCCCGTTCAACCCGTGGCCCGGCACGCGCTATGAGTGCTCGGACTGGGACCAGATCGAGAAATTCTCCGAATACGTCTTCAACGCCGGCTATTCCTCGCCGGTACGCACCCCGCGCGGCCGCGACATTCTCGCTGCCTGCGGCCAGTTGAAGTCCGAAACCGAGAAGCTCACCGCCCGCGAGCGCCAGGCGCTGCGCGCAATGGCGATGACGGACTGATGCGTTCGCTACGTTCTCAACCGTCATTGCGAGGTCAAGGAAAGTTGGCTTGCCAACTTTCCCCTTAGCGAAGCGACGCGGCAATCCAGAGAGCCGCGAACTCCGCCAGAACTGGATTGCTTCGTCGCAAGGGCTCCTCGCAATGACGGGGAGAGGCCGGTGAAGTCATCACGAGCGAAGAGAATTTCTCGATGTCCCTGATCGGCCGCCTGTTCGTCGTCTTCTTTGCGTTCTGCGTCGCGTGTTTGATCGCCGGCGCGATCGTGGTGGTGGCGATCCTGTTTCCGGAGATCAGCGCGATCGATGTCGCCGGCATCGATCCCAATGCCATCAACGTGATCCTCGGGTTCGGCTTCATCTTCGTCAGCGGCTTTGCGCTGCTGCCCGCCATCATCGTGGTGGCCATTACCGAGACGTTCTCGATTCGCAGCGTGCTGGCCTATGCGCTGGGCGGCGCCGCGGTGGGACTGGCCTGCTACCTCGGTCTGGTGCCGTTCGATACCGATGCCATGCGCTTCGACGGCATCGTGCGCCGCCACCTTGAAGTGGTGACCGGCGCCGGCATCGTCGGCGGCTTGATCTACTGGATGATCGCCGGCCGCAATGCCGGCCGCTGGCGCGAGTCTTTTCATCGCCCGCCCGCTCCGCTAAACCGCGCACCATGAACCGGACCGGACTTTATATCGCGATCGCGCTTTGCCTCGTCGTCGGATTGACCTTCGGGCTGTATCCCGAACTCGATCTCAAGCTCGCAGCGCTGTTTTACGACGCCGCCAGCAAAACCTTCCCGATCAAGGACGGCGCGCTGGCGATGTTCGCGCGCGATGCGGCGATGTGGATCTGCTGGGCCTTCGTGCTGCCGTCGATTGCGGCCCTCATCATCAAGCTGATCTGGCCGAACCGGCCGCTGCTGATCTCCGCCAATACCATCGCATTCCTGCTGATCACCATCACGCTCGCTGCCGGCATCCTGACCAACCTGACTTTCAAGACCCATTGGGGCCGGCCGCGGCCGGTGATGGTCACGGAATTCAGCGGCCCCTGGCAGTTCAAGGCGTGGTGGGACCCGACCGGCCAGTGCGGCCGCAACTGCTCGTTCTTTTCCGGCGAGGGCGCCACCGCGTTCTGGACCTTCGCCCCGGCCGCGCTGACGCCGCCGGCCGTCCGCCCACTCGCTTATGCCGGTGCCTTCGTGTTCGGATCGCTGACGAGTGCCCTGCGGATGGCGTTCGGCGGGCATTTCTTCACCGACGTGGCGATCGCCGGGCTGGTGACGTTCCTGGTGATCTGGCTGGTGCACGGCTGGATTTACCGATGGCCGGCGACGCGCAAGACCGACGCCGAGGCCGAAGCCCGCCTGACGCGCTTCGCGTGGCCCGGCTATCGCTGGCGTCGCAAGCTGTTCGGCCGCGACGTCGGACCAGCCCCGGTCTGACCTTGCACCGAGGTCGGTTCTGCCTATAGTCCCGCAATCCCGTCAAACAGCCCCTGAACCGGTACCCGTCCCCGCGAAGCTTGATGGGCGCGCACCCCATGCAACCGAAATTGCCCGATTGGACGTTCGATGACTACGATCTTGAAGAACCTGCCCCAAGGAAAGAACGTCGGCATCGCTTTCTCCGGCGGGCTTGATACCAGTGCGGCGCTGCTTTGGATGAAGCAGAAAGGCGCCCGCGTGTTTGCCTACACCGCCAACCTGGGGCAGCCTGACGAAGCCGACTACGAAGAGATTCCGCGCAAGGCCATGGAATTCGGCGCCGAGAAAGCGCGCCTCGTCGATTGCCGCACGCAACTGGTTCACGAAGGCATCGCCGCCATTCAATCGGGCGCCTTCCACGTCTCGACCGGCGGCATCGCGTACTTCAACACCACGCCCCTCGGGCGCGCCGTGACCGGCACGATGCTGGTCTCGGCCATGAAGGAGGACGGCGTCAATATCTGGGGCGATGGCTCGACCTATAAAGGCAACGATATCGAGCGGTTCTACCGCTACGGGCTGCTGACCAATCCGGACTTGCAGATCTACAAGCCCTGGCTCGATCAGCTATTCATCGACGAACTGGGCGGCCGCTCGGAAATGTCGGCGTTCATGACCGCCCACGGCTTCGCCTACAAGATGTCAGCCGAAAAGGCCTATTCGACCGACAGCAATATCCTCGGCGCCACGCATGAGGCCAAGGATCTCGAACACCTCGACAGCGGTATCAAGATCGTCAATCCCATCATGGGCGTCCCGTTCTGGCGGGACGATTGTGTCGTCAAGGCCGAGAAGGTCGTCGTGCGGTTTGTCGAGGGGCGGCCGGTTGCGCTGAACGGTCAGACCTTCGCCGATCCTGTCGCGTTGTTCCTCGAGGCCAACGCCATCGGCGGCCGGCATGGCCTTGGCATGAGCGACCAGATCGAGAACCGGATTATCGAGGCCAAGAGCCGTGGCATCTACGAAGCGCCGGGCATGGCGATGCTTCACATCGCCTACGAACGTCTCGTCACCGGCATCCACAACGAAGACACCATCGAGCAATACCGCATCAGCGGCATGCGGCTTGGGCGGTTGCTCTACCAGGGGCGCTGGTTCGATTCCCAGGCCTTGATGCTGCGCGAAACTGCGCAGCGTTGGGTGGCTCGCGCCATCACCGGCGAGGTGACGCTCGAACTGCGCCGGGGCAACGACTACTCGATCCTCAACACCGAGAGCCCCAACCTGACCTATAAGCCGGAGCGGTTGAGCATGGAGAAGGTTGAGGATGCGCCGTTTACGCCAGCAGACCGGATCGGCCAGCTGACCATGCGCAACCTCGACATCATCGACACCCGCGCCAAGCTGGATCTCTACGCGTCGGCAGGCTTGCTGTCCGCCGGGCAGGGCTCCAACATCCCCAAACTTGACAACGACAAGAGCTGAACCGCGCGGTTTGGTGTAGAAGCGATGTCGTCCCGGACCAGCGAGCGTTAGCGAGCGCTCGCCAGGGCTCGCTTGGGCCGGGACGACGGGCTGAGGGTGCTGTGCCCCCCTCAATCCACCTTCTCGTCGGCGTACACGCCCCACAGCCGCTGCTGTTCGATCCAGCCATCGAAGCCGGGGCCGATGACGCGACACCAGTTCTTGCTGCAACGCTTGACCTGCGCCACCACGCCGGCCTGCAGCTTCGCGGCCACCGCGCTGGCGGGATCCGGGCTGTCATAGATCGAAGCAAGATCTTCCTTGTTCTTCATCGTCACCACCGCAGTGCGGCGGCCGGACAACAGCGAGTGGTAGACCCACCCCTCGGCGCCTTCGGAATCGCGCACGCGGCGCCAGTTCTCGTATTCGGCGGTGATCTCCACCGGCAGCCCGCTCTTGGTGTAGACCCAGGCGACGTCGTTATCCTTTGTCGGGCCGGCGCGAACGTTCACATGGTCTGACTTCAGGCTGACATAGCGCGGCACCGGCAGCCCGCTGCCGCCGACCGGCACGTTGCCGGTGCCATCCTTGCTGGCATCACGCGCCGCCGACCCCGGCTCGACCGACACGCCGAGCAACGCACTTGCGAGCAACGCCGCACCCACCACACGCCTGAACGCCATTCGCCAACCCCAACCAATTCAAGTCGCGTCGTCTCATCCACTCCCGCTGGGTTCTTGTTTTGGCTTGGTCTTCTGCTAGAGAGGATCAAAGCCCAAGATGAAGCCCGGGACGCCGAAGAGCATCCGGGAACCCGAGGAAACGGTGAGATCGCGCGATCGCGGCAGTTTCGATCAACCGGGTTAATGCGGACTGAACGGGCAGGCCAAAGCGCGAGTGAGCAGCACATGTCGGTCAAGAAAAAACCTCTCGTCGTTGTCACCCGCAAGTTGCCGGACAGCATCGAAACGCGCATGCGCGAGCTGTTCGACGCTCGTATCAACCTTGACGACACACCGCTGACCACCGAACAGCTCGCCGAGGCGATCCGCACCGCCGACGTGCTGGTGCCGACCGTGACCGACGAGATCACCAAGGAACTGCTCGACCAGCCCGACTGCAAGGTGAAGCTGATCGCCAACTTCGGCAACGGCGTCGACAACATCGACGTCACCGCGGCGCAGGCGCGCGGCATCACCGTCACCAACACGCCGAAGGTGCTGACCGAGGACACCGCCGACATGACGATGGGCCTGATCCTCGCCGTGCCGCGGCGGCTGATCGAGGGCGCCTCCATCCTCACCGACGGCAAGGACTGGCCGGGCTGGTCGCCGACCTGGATGCTGGGCCGCAGGCTCGGCGGCAAGCGCCTGGGAATCATCGGCATGGGCCGCATCGGCCAGGCCGTGGCGCGCCGCGCCCGCGCCTTCGGGTTGCAGATCCACTACCACAACCGCAAGCCGGTCGCCCCGGTGATTGCCGAGGAACTGGGCGCGACCTATTGGGATTCGCTCGACCAGATGCTGGCGCGGATGGACATCATTTCGGTGAACTGCCCGCACACGCCGGCCACGTTCCATCTGCTGTCAGCGCGACGCCTCAAGCTGATCCGCAAGGACGCCTATATCGTCAACACCGCGCGCGGCGAGGTGATCGACGAGGAAACGCTGACCAGACTGATCGAGAGCGGCGACATCGCCGGCGCCGGCCTCGACGTGTTCGAGCACGAACCGGCGGTGAACCCGAAGCTGGTGCGGCTGGCCCGGGCCGGCAAGGTGGTGCTGCTGCCGCATATGGGCTCGGCGACCATCGAAGGCCGCGTCGAGATGGGCGAGAAGGTCATCATCAACATCCGCACCTTCCTCGACAACCACAAGCCACCGGACCGCGTGCTGCCGGGAATGTTGTAAGTTCGTTACCGGCCCCCTCCAGGGCCGGGTGAAGAAACAGCGCTACGCCTTCCCTTCCGCCACTCCGCGACAAATCCCACGAACGCCGCCAGCGCCGGCGGCGGCTGCCTTCGGCTGGGGTAATACAGATACGGTCCGGGAAACGGCGGCAGCCAGTCCTCGAGCACGCTGACCAGCGTCCCCGCCGCGACGGCGTCGCGGACATAGCCTTCAAAGATGGCGTAGAAGCCGAGGCCATCGCTGGCCGCCTTGATCCCGAGATGCGGATAGTTGGCCGTCAGCCGGCCCTTCGGGGATACCATCACGACCCGGCCATCCTTCTCGAATTCCCAGTCCGGCATCGCGCCGGAGTCGAAACGGGTTCGGATGCTGGCGTGCTGCAGCAGATCCTGCGGGACATTGGGCCGGCCATGCTGCGCAATATATTGCGGCGACGCCACGATCGCGAAGCGCTCCGGCTGGCCGAGCGAGACAGCGATCATGTCCTGCGCCAGATGCTCGCCATAACGCACACCAGCGTCGAAGCCGGCATCGACAATGTCGATAAACGCCGTCTGCATGACGATATCGAGCTCGATCTGCGGGTATTTCGCCAGAAACGGCGCCAGCATGGGCGCTATCACCAAATCGATGGCCGGGCCCGGGGCGTTGATCCGCAGCCGGCCGGACGGGACATCGCTCATGCTGCGCACTTGTTGCAGTGCAGCATCTACGTCGGACATCGCCGGCCCGACCTGCGCCAGCAGCAGCTCGCCGGCTTCGGTCAGCGCTACGCTGCGGGTGGTGCGGTTCATCAACCGGACGCCGAGCCGCTCCTCCATGTCGCGCAGCCGCTGGCTCAGGCTGGACACCGAAACACCCTGCTCGATCGCGGCGCGGCGGAAATTCCGCGTCCGGGCCACGGCGATGAAGGCGGCGAGATCGCGAAGATCGAGGTCACTCATTGTTCGCCAGTGTGAACAAGGCTTTCAGTATTGTCCAGCTTATCACGCCAATGGCCCCGGTGCATATCAGAGCCACCGGCGGCAGGAGTGGTCCTGCCGCCTACGCCAAAGGAGAACACCATGGACACTCGCCCCCTCGGTAAAACCGGTCCCGCCGTATCCGTCTTCGGTCTCGGCTGCATGGGCATGTCGGATTTCTACGGCCCGGCCGACCGCGACGAAAGCATCGCGACGATCCACGCCGCGCTCGACGCCGGCATCACGCTGCTCGACACCGGCGACTTCTACGGCTCCGGTCACAACGAAATTCTGATCAACGAGGCACTGCGCGGCCGCAACCGCGACAACGTGCAGCTATCCGTCAAATTCGGCGCTCTGCGCGATCCCGCGCTAGGCTTCCTCGGCATCGACAACCGCCCCGCGGCGCTGAAGAGCGCGCTGGCCTATTCGCTGGTGCGGCTCGGCGTCGAGACGATCGACATCTATCGTCCGGCGCGGCTCGATCCCGCAGTGCCGATCGAGGACACCATCGGCGCGCTCAGCGAGATGGTGAAGGCCGGCTATATCAAGCATATCGGCCTGTCCGAAGTCGGCGCTGACACCATCCGCCGGGCCCACAAGGTGCACCCGATCGTCGATCTGCAGATCGAATATTCGCTGATTTCACGCGGCATCGAGGACGACATCCTGCCGACCTGCCGCGAACTCGGCATCGGCATCACCGCCTATGGCGTGCTGTCGCGCGGGCTGATCAGCGGCCACTGGACCAAGGGCGGCACCGGCGCGCGGGATTTCCGCAATCTGAGCCCGCGCTTCCAGGACGGCAACATCGACCAGAACCTCGCGCTGGTGGAGAAGCTGCGCGACATTGCCTCCGAGATCGACGCTTCCGTCGCGCAGGTCGCGATCGCCTGGGTGGCGGCGCAGGGCAGCGACATCGTGCCGCTGGTCGGCGCCCGCCGCCGCGACCGCCTCACCGAAGCCCTCGGCACGCTGGAGGTGAAGCTATCGCCCGCGCATCTCGCCGCCCTGGCGAAAGCGATCCCGGCCGACGCCGCGGCCGGCGGGCGCTATCCGGAAGAGCACCTCGCGCATCTGGACAGCGAGAAGAGAAAGAACGCGTAAGCACGGATCTGTATCCGGACGCGGAGCAGCACGCTTGTGCTGCTCCGCGGATCCGGGGAACGAGAACTCAGCGATGTCCGCTCAAATCCACAATCGTCGGCGCATCGCCGTTCAGCGGATTGGCCGGATCCCTCGCGTAGCGCAGCGTCTCGAACCGCATCGCGCGCGCATCGATCATCAGGAGTCGCCCCACCAGACCCTCGCCAAAGCCGGTGATCTCGCGGATCGCCTCCAGCGCCATCATCGAGCCGAGCACGCCGGCCAGCGCGCCCATCACGCCGGCTTCCTGGCAACTCGGCACGGTACCGGGCGGCGGCGCATCGGGGAACAGGCAGCGATAGGTCGGATTCAACACGCCGGAGGCGTTTTTCTCATGCGCGCGGATCGTGGTCAGCGAGCCATCAAAAGTACCAAGCGCCGCGGAGATCAGCGGCTTGTTCGCCAGATAGCAGGCGTCCGATACCAGATAGCGCGTCGCAAAATTATCCGAGCCGTCGAGAATGAGGTCATAGGACGACAGCAGCTCCATCGCATTCGTGGCATCGAGACGGACGCCATAGCCGATGAAATTGACATGCGGATTGAGCGCATGGATCTTCGCCGCCGCGCTGTCGACCTTGCGCGCGCCTACGTCCGGCGTGGTGTGGATAATCTGACGCTGCAGGTTGGACAGCGACACCTGATCGTCATCGACCACGCCGAGCGTGCCGACGCCGGCCGCGGCCAGATACATCAGCACCGGCGCGCCGAGCCCGCCGGCGCCGATCACCAGCACCTTCGCCTGACGCAAGGCGGCCTGGCCCTGGCCGCCGATCTCGCGCAGCACGATGTGGCGGGCGTAGCGTTCCAGTTCGTCTGCGCTCAGCATGATGTGGTCTTCCTGTTATTCGTCACCGGCCTCACCCCGTCATTGCGAGGAGCCCTTGCGACGCGGCAATCCAGAAGCCACAAGCTCGGCAAGAACTGGATTGCTTCGTCGCAAGGGCTCCTCGCAATGACGGCCGTGGGCACTGCGCCCTTGAACCCACACCCCGCTGTTGCCGACCCACCAGATGTGCTTCATTTGGCCGA
The DNA here is from genome assembly GCF_028290495.1 of Tardiphaga sp. Classification (GTDB taxonomy): domain Bacteria; phylum Pseudomonadota; class Alphaproteobacteria; order Rhizobiales; family Xanthobacteraceae; genus Tardiphaga. The sequence goes on along the minus strand of NZ_JAQGJT010000051.1, from coordinate 40,017 downwards.
CGTCAATCGCTACCCGGGACATGTCATGAGATCGTGGCTTACGGCAACATGGATGATCGCGGCGGCCACCGCCGCGCAGGCGCAGATGACGCCGCCGGCCGCGCCGGTGAAGCCGAAGCCGGTGGCTACCGTCCCGATCCGCCCGGCACTGCAGACCCCTGCCGACACCGCCAATGCGATGGCGCAGGCCGAGCGGCTGGCGATCCAGTCGGACCTCGCCTGGGCCGGCGAATATAACGGCGCCATCAATGGCGAGGTCTCGGAACGCATGGTCGCCGCCATCAAGACGTTCCAGAAAAACAACGGCGCCAGGCAGACCGGCGTGCTGAACCCGCAGGAGCGCGGCATCCTCACTGCGGCTGCGAAGAAGCTGCAGGACAATGTCGGCTGGAAAGTCGTCACCGACATGGTGACCGGCGCCCGGCTCGGCATTCCCACCAAACTGGTGCCGCAGCAGTCAAGCGATGCCGGTGGCAGCAAATGGAGTTCGTCGACCGGCACGATCCAGATCCAGCTGTCGCGCCGCAAGGAGGCCGCGCCGTCCACGGCGAAACTCGCCGAGCAGGAGAAGAAGGAGCCGCCCGGTCGCCGCATCGACTACAGCGTGGTGAAGCCGGATTTCTTCGTGCTGTCGGGCATGCAGGGACTGAAGAAGTTTTACGTCCGCGGCCAGTTCAGGGATGCCGAGGTCCGCATCCTCACCATCCTCTACGATCAGGCTACCGAAGGCACGATGGAGCCGGTGGTGATCGCGATGTCGTCAGCGTTCAACCCGTTCCCGTCCGGCGCGCAGGCGATCGGCCCGCCGCCGCGCAAGAAGGTCGAGTATGCCTCCGGCATCGTCGTCAGCGGCGACGGCGCGATCGTCACCGACCGCGGGGCGGTCGATGGCTGCCTCTCCCTTGTCGTTGCCGGTTACGGCCAGGCGGACATGGCCGCCGCGGACAAGGTGCGTGACCTCGCGCTGCTGCGCATCTACGGCGCGCAGGGGCTGAAGCCGCTGGCACTCGGCGGCAATGCTGCGCCAAGGCCGGCACTCGACGTGATCGGCATTGCCGATCCGCAGAACCAGGGCGGCGCCGCCGCCGTGAGCAGCGTCAAGGCGGCGAGCACGCCGGTCGGCACATCCGGCGAGTTCGCCCTGTCGCCGGCGCCCGGTATCGGCTTCTCCGGAGCGGCGGCGATCGATAGCGACGGCGCGTTTGCCGGCGTGGCACAATTGAAGCCGCTGATCGTGGCCGGCCCAGCGAACGGCGTCGCCATGCAGGCCGCATTGGTGCCGGCAGAGGTCGTGCGCGCCTTCCTGAAAGACAACGGCGTGGTTGCGAATGCGACCTCGCGTGATACCAAGGCCGCGATGGTGCGCGTGATCTGCGTACGGAAGTAAATCTCGCGTCACGCGCCGTCGCGCAACTTTTCGACGGCCGGCGCGCCCATGACTACAGGCGCCACTGTGCGCATCGAACCGGAGTGTCTCGTGCACGGCAGCAAGTTACCGGAGCCGTTCTCCCATGAAGCCGGCGTTGTCGCCTCCAGCGTTTACGCCGGCGGGCATCGCGTCGCCGATATTCCGGTCGAGGAAGCGAAAGCGTGGTCCGGCAAGCCCGGCCATGTGGTGTGGATCGGCCTGCTTGAGCCCAGTACCGAGCTTCTTGAGCGCGTCCGCGCCCAGTTCGACCTGCATCCCCTCGCCATCGAGGACGCCGGCAAGGCGCACCAGCATCCCAAGGTCGAGCAATATGGCGAATCGCTGTTCGTCGTCGCCCGCACCGCGCAGTTGAACGACGGCGTCATCGCGTTTGGTGAAACCCATATCTTTGTCGGCCGCGGCTATGTGGTTTCGGTGCGCCACGGCGCCTCCACCTCTTACGCCGCGGTCCGCGCGCGGTGCGAGGCCTGCCCGACAGTGCTGACCAACGGCGAAGACTACATTCTCTATGCGATCCTGGATTTCATCGTCGACAACTACCAGCCGGTCATCGACGTGATCCAGGCCGAGGTCGAGCAGCTCGAGGATCGCGTGCTTCGGCAGACGCTGCATCGATCGGAATTCGAGCGGCTCTACAAGTTGCGTCGCGAACTGCTGAAGTTGCGCCGCGCGGTGGCACCACTGGTCGATGTGTGCCACCGGCTGGAGCACTCCGCCGTGCTGCCGATCGACGCCGAGATGCGACCGCTGTTTCGCGACGTACTCGATCACGTCAAGCGCGCGCAGGAGGACATCGATTCCCTGCGCGAGGTGCTGGCCTTCGCCTTCGAGGCCAGCTTGATGTCCGGCCAGTCGCAACAGAACGAGATCACAAGGCGGCTGGCGGCCTGGGCGGGAATTCTCGCGGTGCCGACTGCGGTCGCCGGCATCTACGGCATGAACTTCGACCACATGCCCGAACTGAAATGGGCCTACGGCTATTACATGGTGCTAGGTGGCATCGCCGCAATATGCGGGTTTATGTATCTGCGGTTCCGGCGCAACGGCTGGCTGTGAGCGAGCGACAGGAAGTGTTTCCCGCATGACTCGATATCACGGCCCGGTCTCCGATCATTTCGACGGCAAGACGTTTTTCGACCCCGACGGCGCGCCGCCGAAATCCCTGGGCGAGGTGCTGCGCTGGCAATTCGGCGGTGGTCGCAACCGGCATACATGGCCGGACTGGGTCGAGAACACGCATACCGACATTCCGCCGTCTGTCGTCGATAGCGGCGCGCGGCTGTCGTTCGTCGGCCATGCCAGCTGGCTGATCCAGAGCGCCGGGCAGAACATCCTGATCGATCCGGTGTGGTCGGACCGCGCCTCGCCGCTTGCCTTCGCCGGACCGAAGCGGCACAACGCGCCGGGCATCGCGTTCGACAAGCTGCCTCGCATCGATACCGTGCTGGTGTCGCATGGCCATTACGACCATCTCGACCTCACCACGCTGTCGCGACTCGCCGTGACGTTCAATCCGCGCGTGATCACGCCGCTCGGCAACGACCTCACCATGCACAGCGCGGACCCCGCGATCCGGGCCGAGGCGTTCGACTGGTACGACCGCGTCGAACTCGGCGGCGGGCTGGCGGTGACGCTGGTGCCGACGCGGCACTGGTCCGCGCGCGGCATGTTCGACCGCAACGAGGCATTGTGGGCAAGCTTCGTGCTGGAGACGCCGGCCGGCAAGCTCTACGTCGTCTGCGATTCCGGCTATGGCGACGGCGTCCACTTCCGCCGCGTCCGCGACGCGCACGGTCCCCTGCGCCTGGCGATCCTGCCGATCGGCGCCTATGAACCGCGCTGGTTCATGAAGGATCAGCACATGAACCCGAGCGACGCCGTGAAGGCTTTCGCCGATTGCGGCGCGCCACAGGCCCTGGCGCATCACCACGCCACGTTCCAGCTCACCGACGAGGCGATGGATGCGCCGGCGAAGGCATTGGACGTAGCACTCGATGCGGCGGGCGTTTCGCGGGAAATGTTCGTCGCGCTAAAGCCCGGGCAGGTTTTTGAAATCTAGCTCTGGCCTCTCCACGTCATGGCCGGGCTTGTCCCGGCCATCCACGATTCCCCGCAAGAACGTGGATGCCCGGCACAAAGCCGGGCATGACAGCGCGCACCTCAATTTGCGTTACTGCGCCGGCTTGATTTCCCAGGCCACGCTGACATTCACCCGCAGCGTTTCCTCGCCTTGCGCGACCGGCGCGGAGGCGGCCATGCTGGCCATCCTGCGGAACGCCACCGGCGGGGCCGAGCCGCCGCCATCTTCGGAAATGCTGACCGGGTTGCCCAGCGTGACGCCGGCGGCTTTCGCGTAGATCTGGGCCTTGCGGCGGGCGTCGGCAATCGCCTCGATGCGGGCGTCGTCGAGCAGTTTGGAGGCCTTCTCCACCGTGAAGTTGATACCGCCGATTTCGTTGGCGCCGGACGATACCAGCGTGTCGATGGTGGCCGCGACCTTGCTGATGTCGCGCAACCGGATGGTGACCCGGTTGCTGGCGCGGTAGCCGACGACAACATTCGGGCCGGACTTGGTCGCTTGCGCATATTGCGGCTGCAGCGACAGCCGCGCGGTCTGCACGTCCTTCTCATCGAGCCCGCCGGCCTTCAGTGCCAGCAGCACCTTGCCCATCGCAGCATTGTTAGCCTCGGAGGCTTCGCGGGCAGATTTCGCCTCGGAGCTCACGCCGCCATCGATCACCGCCATGTCGGGCGGCACCGATACGGTGCCCTCGCCCGATACGACGATGGTCGGCGGCGGAATGACCTGCGCCAAAGCGGGGGTCACGGCGAGGATGCCGGCGAGCGCGGCGAGAGCAAGATGATTTTTCATTCCCGATACTTCCGGACTGTCCAAGGCTTCTTTATGTCCACCGTTTCGTTATGTACGAGCCTCAGGCCTCGTTACTTCAGCGGCACATAGACGTTGATCACCAGCCGGTCTTCGGCGGTTTTCAACGGGTCGGTCATGTATTCCTCGATGAAGGTATCCTTGGCTTCCAGCTTCTTGTCGTCGAGGTGATTGGTGATCGCCTCGTAGGTATTGTCCATGTTGTCGTAGGAGCCACGGTGGACGAATTTCAGCGACTTGCCTTCCGGCGATTTGCTGACGCTCATCGTCTTCGGCAGGTTTTTCGGATCCTGATCGACCGGGATTTCCGCCAGGAATGTGAAGCCGGCATCATCGGTCGAGGTGTAGACGATCATCGAATTGCCGGATGATTTGATGCCCTGCTTGTCGAGCACCGCGGTCAACTGCTTGAAAGCATCCATCAGGGTCTCGAACGCCGAGTCCCAGTTCGCCTTGCCGTTGAAGGCTAGCACCTGCTTCGGCGTCAGCGTGATCTCCTCGCCGAACGGATCGGCGGCCTGCACCGCCGGCGGGGCGACGGGCGCCGGGGTTTCGACCACCACCGGCGGCGTCACCGCGGCGGGCGTCGAAGCCGAAGGCGTCGCCGGTGCGGGTGTCGCGGGCGTGGCTGGGCTCGGTACGACAGGAACCACCGGGGCCGGACTCTGGGCCGGCGTCTCCGGCGTCGGCGTGGCCGGGGTGGCGGTCGCCGCTGGCGCGGTGGCGGGAGGCGCCTGCGCGAAGGCCGCAAAATTCAGCGACAGCGCGGCGGCCGGGATCAGCGCCACAGCGGCGAGGCGAAGCAGGGAACGGTTCATCCGGGGGTCTCCATCAGCATCGACGCGCGCCCGGTGGCGGCGCGTCGAAACGAGCGCAACAGGACATCATGGTAACACGCTGCCCCGGCTTTCGTCCCCTGCACAATCCGCCGGGGCGCATGAATGTCGCGCCATAGATTGGCCGCACTGGCCAACGCCCGCCGGCTTCGCCATATACAGCAGGCAACATCGGAACATGACATGAGCACGCTGGCCAACCACGCCTTTGCCAAGATGAACGGCATCGGCAACGAGATCGTCGTGATCGACCTGCGCGACGGCGCCGCCGCCGTGACGCCGGACGACGCCCGCGCGGTCGCGGCACCATCTGGCGTGCCCTACGACCAGCTAATGGTGCTGCAGAAGCCGCGGCTCGCCGGCACCGAAGCTTTCGTGAAAATCTACAACAACGACGGCTCGGAATCCGGCGCCTGCGGCAACGGCATGCGCTGCGTGGCGCGGCAGGTGTTCGCCGGCAGCGGCAAGACCGCGCTGACCTTCGAGACGTCAGCCGGCCTGATCAATTGCTGGCCGGGCCCCTCGCCGGAGACCTTCACCGTCGATATGGGCGCGCCGAAGTTCGGCTGGCAGGACATTCCGTTGGCGGAGGAATTTCGCGACACCCGCTCGATCGAGTTGCAGATCGGCCCGATCGACGCGCCGATCCTGCACACGCCCTCGGCGGTCAGCATGGGCAATCCGCACGCGATCTTCTGGGTCGACGACATCGAGGCCTACGACCTCGGCCGCTTCGGCCCGCTGCTCGAGAACCACCCGATCTTTCCGGAACGCGCCAATATCACGCTGGCCCATGTCATCGACCGCGATCACATCGTGATGCGAACCTGGGAGCGCGGCGTCGGCCTCACCCGCGCCTGCGGCTCGGCCGCGTGCGCCACCGCGGTCTCTGCCGTCCGGCTGCGCCGCACCAACCGTATCGTGCACATGACGCTGCCCGGTGGCGAACTCAGCATCGAGTGGCGCGAGCGCGACGACCACGTGCTGATGACCGGCCCGGCCGAACTGGAATATGAGGGCCGGCTCGATCCGAAACTGTTCGGGACGGCGGCGTAAGGCAGCATCTACTGCGCCTCGTGGCGCCGTTGATTCAACCAGAGATAGTGATACCTTTCGCAAGGTGCAGCGCCGACAGTTGGTCGCTGCGGCCGGGGAAGGAATGGCAATGCCATCAGTCATCAATCTCAACTTCGTCAACCGCAGCAGCGATGCTGGCAACAGCCACATCGTGATCTTCCAGCAGCAGCCCGGCCCGCCGGCACACACCCTGAGATTCCACAACAACAGCGGCACTACGCAAACCTTCGTCTGCTTTCAAACCAGCGGAAGCAAGCCGGCTGGCCTCGCCCCGGCGTGGTTCGCCATGCCCGTCGCCACCGGCGTCGAAGTCAACTTCACCTGGCAGCCCAGCTACGATCTGGTCTGGATGGAAACCGGACAGCTCGCGGAAGGTGTGCAGTTCACGGCGTCGCAGGTCGTGCCGGCGACCCTCGGGACCGAGAACAAGATCGAACTGACCTATAGCGAGGGCGCCTTCGCGTTCAACGCCCAAGGACCGGCCCAAATGACAAATCAGCTCCAGATCCTTTGCGACGGCACGATCCCGCCAAATACCGTCAGCGTCGGCATCGGCATGGCCGGCTCGCCCATCGAAGTCATGCAGGCCGCTTCCAACATGAACTTCGTATTCACACCTCTGGCGAATTACTGGGTCACCCTGGCCGATGTCACGCAGGGTGAAATCATGGACCTGTCCAGACTGACATCCTCGGCACGGGTGGTTTTCCCGCCCAACGTGACCGCCATGACGGCAACGATCAACGTGGATCAGAGCTGGACGATCCAGCAGGGGCTGGTCGTCTGAGGCGGCAAGCGCCTACTCGCCGTTCCAGCCACACGCCCGAAGCCGCTCGTGCAGATGCGACGGGGCGGGGGCGACGACGCGGATCGGGTCCTTGTTGCGCGAGATCGGGATCACGATCTCGCGGGCATGCAGATGTAGCGTCGGCTCGCCGAAGCGGGGTCCGCTGCCGTAGATATTGTCGCCGACGATCGGCCAGCCCGACGCGGAACTGTGCACGCGCAACTGATGGGTTCGTCCGGTGACCGGTTCCAGCGCCATCCAGGCGAGGCCATCGCCCCGCCCCATCACCCTGAAATTGGTCACGGCCTTGAGCCCTTCGGCGTCCGGCTTCATCCACCAGCCCCGCTCGGCGTTGAGCCGGCCGAGCGGCATGTCGATGGTGCCTTGGTCCTCGGCCGGGCCGCCTTCGACCACCGCCCAGTCGGTCTTGGAGACCCGTCTGTGCATGAACAGCAGGCCGAGCGACGCCGTGGCCTTGCGGTGGCGGCCGAGCACCAGGCAGCCCGATGTATCCCGGTCGAGCCGATGCGCCAGCACCGGCGGGCGCGGCAGGCCATAGCGCAGGAATTCAAACGAGGATTCCAGGTTGGCGCCGCCCTTGGGGCCGCGATGCACCGGCAGCCCGGCCGGCTTGTCGATCACCAGCATCAGCCCGTCGCGGTGCAGCACCCTGGACAGGATCTCGGCTTCGGTCAGTTCCACCGCGTCGGTGCGCGGTAAACGGGGCTCTTCCCCAATGTCGTCGTGGCTTTCGTTCATGGCGCGAAACCGCTAACACAGCGCCAACATGAACGACACTCCTGAAACGCCGAAACTGAGCTGGTGGCGGCGGCTCTCCAGCGGCCTGAAACGCACCTCGAACTCGCTGGGAAGCGCGGTCGCCGACCTCGTCACCAAGCGCAAGCTCGACCGCGCCATGCTCGACGATATCGAGGATGTGTTGCTGCGTGCCGATCTGGGCACCGAAGTCGCGGCGCGGATCGCCGCTGCGGTCGGCCATGGCCGCTACGACAAGGCGATCTCGGCCGATGACGTCAAGGCCGTGGTCGCCACCGAGGTCGAAAAGGTGCTGTCCGCTGTCGCCAAACCATTGGTCATCGACACCGGGCAAAAGCCATTCGTTATCCTGGTGGTCGGCGTCAACGGCTCCGGTAAGACCACCACCATCGGCAAGCTGACCGCGAAGCTGTCCGCCGAGGGTCGCCGCGTGATGCTCGCCGCCGGCGACACTTTTCGCGCGGCAGCGATCGAGCAGCTCAAGGTCTGGGGCGAGCGTAACAAGGTGCCGGTGATCGCCGCGGCACAGGGCTCGGATTCGGCAAGCCTCGCCTTCACGGCCGTCACCGCGGCGCGCGACGACAAGCGCGACGTACTGCTGATCGATACCGCCGGCCGGCTGCAGAACAAGGCCGAGCTGATGATCGAGCTGGAAAAGGTCGTCCGCGTGATCAAGAAGGTGGAGCCATCAGCGCCGCATGCGGTGCTCCTGGTGCTCGACGCCACCGTGGGACAAAACGCGCTATCGCAGGTCGAGGCGTTTCATCGTATGGCAGGGGTCACCGGGCTGGTGATGACCAAGCTCGACGGCACCGCGCGCGGCGGCATCCTCGTCGCGCTGGCGGAAAAATTCAAACTGCCGGTGCATTTCATCGGCGTCGGCGAAGGGATCGACGATCTCGCGCCATTTACCGCACGCGACTTCGCCCAGGCGATTGCGGGAATCGAAAGCTGACATGAGCAAAACCGAAATTCTCGACAGGAAGCAGCCGCACCCGCTGTTCAAGCTCGCCACCGAGCTCGGCCCGCTGCTGATCTTCTTCGTCGCCAATGCGAAAGCCAACCTGTTCGTCGCCACCGGCGCGTTCATGGTAGCGGTGATCGCGGCGATGATCGCCTCCTATGTGGTGACGAAGCATGTGCCGATGATGGCCATCGTCACCGCCATTGTCGTCATCGTGTTCGGATCGCTGACGCTTTACCTGCACGACGAGACCTTCATCAAGATGAAGCCGACCATCGTCTATGCGCTGTTCGCCGCGACCCTCGGCGGCGGGCTGCTGTTCGGCCGCTCCTTCATCGCCATCATGTTCGACCAGATGTTCAATTTGACCACGCAGGGATGGCGCACGCTGACCTTGCGCTGGGCGCTGTGGTTCGCGGCGATGGCGATGCTGAACGAGATCATCTGGCGCACCCAGACGACCGAATTCTGGGTCGCCTTCAAGGTGTTCGGCATGGTGCCGCTGACGATGGTGTTCGCTATCACCCAGATGCCGCTGATCAAGCGCTACCATCTGGAGCCGGTGTCGCTCGCCAAAAGTGCCGCCGACGAAGGCGATCTGACGAAGTAAAGTCGCACACGTTTCCTGAAAAGAAAACGCACCGGCGCGAAAGCGCCGGTGCGTTTTTGTTGGAAGTGAGAAGCTTACTTCGGCTGGGTAGCGATGATCTGGTCGGAGAGCTTCTTGTAGGTCGCCTCCGGCAGGATGTTCTTCGAGACCAGCTGGTCCTTCTTGGCGTAGGGACGGCCGGCAATGATCTTGTCGGAATACTTGTCGCCGATGCCCTTGAACGCCATCAACTCTTCCTTGGTGGCGGTGTTGATGTCGATCTTCGCCTCGGCCTTCGCCGCGGGCGCCATTTTCGATTCAGCGGCGGGGGCCATCTTGGCGGCGGGCGACGGCGCGGGCGCCATCTTGCTGGGCGTGGCGGGGGCTGCTGTCTGCGCCATCGACGGGCCGGAGACCAGAAGGCCGATCGCGAGGGCGGCGGCGGAGAGTGAAGCAAGCGAGAAATGGCGCATGAAATGTCCCTCCAAGGACTGATTAAGTAACGGAACCAAACTAGCGGTCGATTCATGGCGGACGCAAGGCGGTCAAATGAACGGCGGATAAACGCTGAAGTTTATTTGGTATGTCATTCCGAGCCGGGCACTGCGCCAGTTGCGAGCGAACCTGAACCCGGAGATACTCAAAACACTTCCGGCTTCCGGGTCTGCACCCCAGCCGGCTACGCCGCCTGAAGCGCATCCCGGAATGACAACTAGCTTCCCGCCTTCAGCGCCTTGTCAATTTCCACCTTCAGCACGCGATCGAAATTCTCCGGCGTGACGCCGCCGACCAGCTTGTAGCTGATACGGCCGTCGCGGCCGACGATGAAGGTCTCCGGCACGCCGTAGACCCCCCATTCGATCGAGGCGCGGCCGTTGCCGTCGACGCCGACGATGCCGAACGGATTGCCGTAGCGGCCCAGAAAGCGCCGGGCGTTGTCGGCGCCGTCCTTGTAGTTGATGCCGACGATCTGGATGCGCTTGTCCTGCGCCAGCGTGGTGAACAACGGCGCCTCGTCGTGGCACGGCACGCACCACGACGCCCAGACATTGACGACGCTGACGCGGCCCTTGAACACCGCGGGATCGAGCCCGGGCACCGGCGCGCCGTTGGCGCTGAGACCTTCCAGCGCCGGCAGCGCGGTGGCAGGCGCCGGGCGGCCGATCAAAGCGGAGGGCAGCTTTGCGGGATCGCCGGCGCCAAGCTTGAACCAGAACAGAGCCGCGACCACGGCAAAGCCGAGCAGCGGCAGCGCCATCAGCAGAGGCCGTCGTTTCGGGGCCGCCTCGCTCACGAGACATCCGTGGCGCTGCGGCCGGAGCGGCGGCTGACGCCGGAGGCTTCCAACTCATGCAGCCTGGCTTTGACGCGGCGATGGTCGACCGCGATCCAGACGATCAGGATCGCGACCACGGCGGCGACCAGCGCGTACGAACCGACGATGAAGGTGGCGTAGGGACCAAGCGTCATTACGGCAACGCCGGACGTTGGCTGGCCTGCTGCATCTGCAAGGCGCGCAGCCGGCGGCGCAGGATCTCGTTGCGCATCGCCGCCAGATGCAGCGTGATGAACAGCAGCGAGAACGCCACGCCCATCACCAGCAGCGGGATCAGAAAGGCCTTGTCGAGCGACGAGCCGCCCATCTTCATCACCGAGGCCGGCTGGTGCAGCGTATTCCACCAGTCGACCGAGAACTTGATGATCGGAATGTTGATGGCGCCGACCAGCGTCAGCACCGCCGCGGCGCGGGCCGCGCGCGACGGATCTTCCACCGCGCGCCACAGCGCGATCAGGCCGAGATACATCAGGAACAGGATCAGCACCGAGGTCAGGCGGGCATCCCATTCCCAGTAGGTGCCCCACATCGGCCGGCCCCACAGCGAACCGGTGACGAGGGCGAGAAAGGTAAAGGCGGCGCCGATCGGGGCGGCAGCCTTGGCGGCGACGTCGGCGAGCGGATGCCGCCACACCAGCGTGCCCAGCGCTGCGACGCTCATCACGCCCCAGACGAACATCGACAGCCAGGCATTGGGCACGTGGATAAACATGATCTTGACGGTGGCGCCCTGCTGATAGTCATCCGGCGCCACCGCCGACTGGTACAGACCGACGGCCAGCAGGACCGCCGTCAGCATCGCGAGCCACGGCAGGATGCGCGTCGCCAGCGACAGGAAGCGGGTCGGATTTGCGAGTTCGGTCAGCGTCATGGCGGGCTTTATAGCAGGCTCCGCCGTGATGTCAGGTGGAGATAGATCAATGTTTGGCGACCCCGTCGGGGCACGATCAGGCCCGCAGCCTCGGCAACAGCGCCAGCGCATTGTCGCGCTCGATCCGTTTCAAGTCGCCCGCCCCGAAGCCGCAACCGGCGAGATTGGCGACATGCTCGGCGCCGGTGCGGTACGGGAAATCCGTCCCGAAAACGATCTGCGAGACCTCGACCAGTTGACGCAGCGCGCCCATCGCGGCGGGATTGGAAGCCTGCGCCGTGTCGTAATAGAGCTTTCGCAAGGCTGCGCGCACGCCGGCCGGCACCATCTTGGCGGCCTGCGGCGAGCGGGCGAGAAATTCGAAGCGCTCGATCAAAAACGGCATCGTGCCGCCGGCATGCGAGAAGATGAACTTGATATCGGGCCAGCGGTCGACCGCACCGGAGAACACCAGGCTGGCGATGGCGCGCGTGGTGTCGGTGCCGAATTCGATCACGGTGTCGGGGATGAACGGCATCAGGTTGCCGCAACAGGCGGCCGTGGTCGGATGCACCGAGACCACCGCCTTGCGCCGGTTCAGGTCGTCGAATATCGGCACGAAGATGGCATCGCCCAGCCATTTGCCGTCATAGCTGGTGAAGACACAGACGCCGTCGGCCTTTAGCGTATCGAAGGCGTAGCCGATCTCGCCCAGCGCCGCATCGGCATTGAGCATCGGCAGCGCCGCGAAGGAACCGAACCGGCCGGGATTGTCGGCAATCAGCTTCGCCGCATATTCGTTGCAGCCGCGCGACAATCGGGCGGAAGCCGCCGCGTCACCGAACCACAGGCCGGGCGTGGTGATCGACAGCATCGCCGTCTGCACGCCGGCCTTGTCCATGTCGTCGAGCGTCTTCTGCAACGTCCACCCCGTGGAAAGCGGCGACAGCGGCACCCGCGGATTCACCGCCGTGATATAGTCCGGTGGCGTCAGATGATGGTGCACGTCAATGCGGAACGGGGCTGGTGCCTGCGCCTTCGCCGCATTGGGCAGCGCTGCGGCCGCGGCAAATGCTGCGCCGCCAGCGAGGAAGCCGCGGCGGCTGACGCCGCAGCCACATGACGGCGCGGCGTGGCCGGTATCGTTACAGAGGAAACTCATCCCGATTCACTCCCGCGGTATTTTATTGTTGCGGGCATCATCAATGGTTTTTTCGGGGGTGACAATCCTGGCCGCCGTGGCCTGACCAGCCCAAGCTTGGCTCAGACGTTGCCTAGTCCAGCCCGTGCCGCAGGCTGGCCGCGGCGGCGAACGGGCCGATCACCAGGCTCGCCAGCGACAGCGCGCACAAGATCGAGAACGGCGTGCCGAACGCCAGTTCGCCGTCGATCGCGGCATTGGACGCCGCGACGCCAAAGATCAGCACCGGGATCGATAACGGCAGCACCAGCACGGCCAGCAGCAGCCCGCCGCGTTGCAGCGTCACCGCGAGCGCCGCGCCGATCATGCCGGTGAAGGTCAATGCCGGGGTGCCGGCCAACAGCGTCAGCGCCACCGCCAAGGTGGCGGCGCCGTCGAGATTGAGCAGCAGACCGAGCACCGGCGTGGCGATGATCAGCGGCACGCCGGCGGCGATCCAGTGCGCCAGCGCCTTGGCCGCGCAGGCCAGTTCGAGCGGCGTGCGGCTCATTAGAATCAGGTCGAGCGAACCGTCGTCCTGATCGGCCACGAACAGCCGGTCGAGCGTCAGCAGGCTGGCCAGCAGCGCACCGATCCACAGGATCGCCGGCCCGAGCCGCGCCAGCAGCGCCAGATCCGGCCCCAGCGCGAACGGCATCAGCACGACCACCGTGAGAAAGAACAGCACCCCGATCAATGCGCCGCCGCCCACCCGCATGGCAATGCGGATGTCGCGGCGAATCAGGGCGCCAAGGGCGGTCATGAGGGACACCGTGGCGAATAACGTGAGCCGTCGTCCACGCGCGCCCTCACGATGGCCCCCCGATCCGCAATTCCCGGGCCTTGATGCCGAGCGGCGCGTGCGTGGCGGCGATGATCATGCCGCCGCCGGCCAGATGCATCGTCATCAGGCCGGCAAAAATCCGCTGGCTGGCCATATCCAGCGCGGAGGTCGGCTCGTCGAGCAGCCAGATCGGCCGGTGCACGGCGAGAAGCCGCGCGATCGAGAGCCGGCGGCGCTGGCCGGCAGAGAGGAACCCGGCCGACAGCGCGGCGGCGTGGCTGAGGCCGACGGCGGCAATGCATTCGGCCGGATCGGCCGACGCGCCGCCGAGAAATTCAGCCCAGAAAGCAAGGTTTTCCGTCACCGTCAGCGCCGGCTTCATGGCGTCGCTGTGGCCGAGATAATGCGACTGCTCGGGCAGCGTCAGCTCGGCATCGCCGCCGGCCAACGCGATCGAACCGCCCTCGATCGCGAGGAGACCGGCGATCAGCCGCAGCAACGAGGTCTTGCCGGCGCCATTGGGACCGACCACGGCCAATGCCGAGCCGGCCTCCGCATCGAAATCGAGCCCGGAAAACACCTCACGGCCGCCCCGCACGCATCGCAAACCACGCCCCGAGAGCCGCATCCTGGTCCTTTCGCGGCCCTCCGCTCGTGGAAGGCGCAGTGTCGCATTGCCCGATCCCGCATTGCTGCGAAACGATTGTCAGTGTGGCGGCGGCTCTAGAAAGATTCTATAAGCCGGAACTTGATGCAGCACACAATCGGTACCTGCAAGTCAATCAGGTTGCCCCGCTGCGGTGTATTGATACCTTTTGCCGGGTATCCCTGAAACGAAGAATTGGGACTGCTCCACATGACCTCGCTCGACAGCTTCAAATGCCAGACGACCCTCAAGGTTGGCGACAAGACCTATGTCTATTACAGCCTGCCCTTGGCTGAAAAAAACGGCCTGGCCGGCATTTCGAAGCTGCCCTATTCGATGAAGGTGTTGCTCGAAAACCTGCTGCGTCATGAAGACGACCGCACCGTCAAAAAGGCCGACATCCTTGCCGTCGCCGAGTGGCTGAAGAAGCGCCAGCTCGAGCACGAAGTCTCTTTCCGCCCCGCCCGCGTGCTGATGCAGGATTTCACCGGCGTGCCCGCGGTGGTCGATCTGGCCGCCATGCGAAATGCGATGCAGGCGCTCGGCGGCGATGCCGAGAAGATCAACCCACTGGTCCCGGTCGATCTGGTCATCGATCACTCGGTGATCGTGAACTTCTTCGGCAATAACGAGGCCTTCGGCAAGAACGTCGCCGAGGAATACAAGCAGAACCAGGAGCGCTACGAGTTTCTGAAGTGGGGCCAGAAGGCGTTTTCGAACTTCTCGGTCGTCCCCCCCGGCACCGGCATCTGCCACCAGGTCAATCTCGAATATCTCGCCCAGACCGTCTGGACCCGCGTCCAGGAAATGACTGTCGATGGCAAGGCCGGCAAGTATGAAGTCGCCTATCCCGACACGCTCGTCGGCACCGATTCGCACACCACCATGGTCAACGGCCTCGCCGTGCTCGGCTGGGGCGTCGGCGGCATCGAGGCGGAAGCCGCGATGCTCGGCCAGCCGCAGTCGATGCTGCTGCCGGAAGTCATCGGCTTCAAGCTCGACGGCGCGCTGAAGGAAGGCGTCACCGCCACCGATCTGGTCCTGACCGTCACCCAGATGCTGCGCAAGCAGGGCGTGGTCGGCAAGTTCGTCGAATTCTACGGCCCCGGCCTCGACTTCATGTCGGTCGCCGACAAGGCCACAATCGGCAACATGGCGCCGGAATACGGCGCCACCTGCGGCTTCTTCCCGGTCGATGACGCGACGCTGGAATATCTCACGACCTCCGGCCGCAAAACCGAGCGCGTCGCGCTCGTCGAAGCCTACGCCAAGGCGCAGGGCCTGTTCCGCACCGCGGAATCCGCCGATCCGGTGTTCACCGAAACCCTGTCGCTGAACCTCGCCGATGTCGTCCCCTCGATGGCCGGCCCGAAGCGTCCCGAAGGCCGCGTCGCGCTGCCCGCCATCGCGGAAGGCTTCGACGCCGCGATGACCGCCGAATACAAAAAGGCCACCGACCACGGCGTGCGCTTCAAGGTCGAAGGCCGCGACTTCGACCTCGGCCATGGCGACGTGGCGATCGCCGCGATCACCTCCTGCACCAACACCTCCAACCCCTCGGTGCTTATCGGCGCGGGCCTGCTGGCCCGCAACGCGGTCGCCAAGGGACTGACATCAAAGCCGTGGGTGAAAACCTCGCTGGCTCCGGGCAGCCAGGTGGTCGGCGAATATCTCGCCAATTCCGGCCTGCAGAAGGACCTCGACAAGATCGGCTTCAACCTGATCGGTTTCGGCTGCACCACCTGCATCGGCAATTCCGGCCCGCTGCCGGAGGAGATCTCCAAGTCGATCAATGACAACGGCATCATCGCCGCCGCCGTGCTGTCGGGTAACCGCAACTTCGAAGGCCGCGTCTCTCCGGACGTGCAGGCGAACTACCTGGCGTCGCCGCCGCTGGTGGTCGCCTATGCGCTGGCCGGCTCCGTCACCAAGAACCTCGCGGTCGAGCCGATCGGCGAAGGCACCGATGGTCCGGTCTATCTCAAGGACATCTGGCCGACGACGCAGGAGATCAATTCCTACATGAAGGAATTCGTCACCGCGGAAATCTTCAAGAAGAAGTACGCCGACGTGTTCAAGGGCGACGTCAACTGGCAGGGCATCGAGACGGTCGAGAGCGAGACCTACGCCTGGAACATGGCGTCGACCTATGTGCAGAACCCGCCCTACTTCGAAGGCATGAAGCGCGAGCCGGAAGCGATCGTCGATGTCGTCGACGCCCGCATCCTCGCGATGTTCGGCGACAAGATCACCACCGACCACATCTCGCCGGCCGGCGCGATCAAGCTGACGTCGCCCGCTGGCAAGTATCTGTCGGAGCATCAGGTGCGCCCGGCCGACTTCAACCAGTACGGCACCCGCCGCGGCAACCACCAGGTCATGATGCGCGGCACCTTCGCCAACATCCGCATCAAGAACTTCATGCTGCAGGGCGCCGACGGTAACGTGCCGGAAGGCGGCATGACCAAGCACTGGCCCGACGGCGAGCAGATGGCGATCTTCGACGCTGCGATGAAGTACCAAGCCGAGCAGGTGCCGCTGGTAGTGTTCGCCGGAGCCGAATACGGCAACGGATCGTCGCGCGACTGGGCTGCCAAGGGCACCCGCCTGCTCGGCGTCCGCGCCGTGATCACCGAGAGCTTCGAGCGCATCCATCGCTCCAATCTCGTCGGCATGGGCATTCTGCCGCTGACCTTCGAGAGCGGCACCTCGTGGAAGTCGCTGGGCCTCAAGGGCGACGAGAAGGTCACCATCCGCGGTCTGCAGGGCGAACTGAAGCCGCGCCAGAAGCTGGTGGCGGAAATCGTTTCGGCCGACGGCACCAAGCGTGAAGTATCGCTGCTGTGTCGCATCGATACGCTCGACGAACTCGAATATTACCGGAACGGCGGCATTCTCCAGTACGTGCTGCGTCAACTCCTGGCCTGATCGATCACAACACGCCGTGAGCCATACTGCCTCACGGCGTGTTGAGTGGTTAGTGAACGGAAGGCGGCCTATCAAGGGCCGCCTTCCGTCGTATGAAGGTGAATGAACTTAGCGGCCCTTCCGGATCGGGGCACCGTCTGTTACGTGTCGCTTTTCAACCGTGGCAATTCATGAAGTCGTCTCAAGGCATATCGCGATGGACCGGCGCAGCCAGCGTCTGCGCCGTGCTTGCTATGATCGGTACCGCGCACAGCCAACCCCGCGCGGTTGTCGAGCTGTTTACCTCGCAGGGATGTTCGTCCTGCCCGCCGGCCGACAAGATCATCGGCGACCTCGCCCGCGACCCCTCGGTGATCGCACTCAGTCTTCCGATCGACTACTGGGACTATCTCGGCTGGAAGGACACGCTGGCGGACGCCCGGTTCAGCGCGAGACAGAAATCCTATTCACAAATGCGTGGCGATCGTGACGTCTATACGCCGCAGGTCGTCATCAACGGCACCCAGCAAGCGATCGGCAGCGACCGCAGCAAGATCGAATCCGCGATCACCGACACCCGAAAAAACGATGGCGTCATGTCGGTGCCGGTGTCGCTGACGATCTCGGGCAAACAGGTCAACGTCGCCGTCGCCGCTTCCGGCAACAGCCCTTATGCTGCCCGCGGCGAAGTCTGGATCTTCGCGGTATCAAAAGCCGTGCCGATCTCCATCGGCCGCGGCGAGAATCGCGGCCAGGCGCTGACCTACTACAATGTAGTGCGGAACTGGCTCAAGGTCGGCGACTGGACCGGAACGGCGGAAAGCTGGACTGTACCGCTGGAAAACATCCGCCTCGAAGGTGTCGATGCCGCGGTGGTCTACGTCCAGAACGGGACGCGAGACAATCCCGGCGCCATGCTCGGCGCGACGATGACGTCTCTGCAATAACGCTTCAACGTCATTCCGGGGCGCGCTCGGGCGGCGGAGCCGACAGAGCGTGAACCCGGAACCCCGAGTTGTTCATCGTCCCATTTCGAGATTCCGGGCTCGCTCGCGCCCCGGAATGACAAGTACCATCCAAAAGAAAAGGACCAACTTACGTTGGTCCCAGTAGAGTAACCCTGCGCGGGCCCGACCCAAGCGGCCCCGGGGGGCTGGGGGCTGAGGAATCCAGGACCAGAAGAACCGGGCCCAACGCAGTGACTTCTTTTCGCAACGCAGCTAGGCCGCCGCTGGGCGAAAATCTGGCGGCAATAAGATCGCTCTAACGATCCCGTGACAGCACATTTCCAGGGGGCACCTGATGCCGCGCCGCGGCCCCTTGCAGCACAGGCAGGACGGCGCGATCATGCGAAACCTGTGACAGGAGGCGCTGCATGAGTTTGACACCAGGGGATACCGATCCCGGCGAGAGTCGCGGGGCAGACCGCAACGTGGTCGCCCCTACCGTCACGTTCAACCGCATCGAACTCAATCGCATACTGAACCTGTACGGCCGCATGGTCGCCGATGGCGAGTGGCGCGATTATGCGATCGACTTCCTCCGAGATCGCGCGGTGTTTTCGGTGTTCCGGCGCGCCTCCGAAGTGCCGATCTACCGGATCGAAAAAGACCCCCGGCTGGCGCGCAAGCAGGGCATCTACAGCGTGATTTCCGCCAGCGGCCTGATCCTGCGCCGCGGCCACGAACTCGACCGCGTGCTGCTGGTGATCGACCGCAAGCTGGCGGTGATATAGCGGCTACTTCTGCGCGGGATCGTCATCCGGCACCGACCGCCCGCCGCCGCCGATCGCGTGTTGCATCATCACGACGTCGAGCCAGCGGCCGAATTTGAAGCCGACATCGGGATGGATACCGATCATCTGGAAGCCGGCGCTGACGTGAACGCCGATCGAGCCAGCATTGGCGGAGTCGCCGATCACCGCGACGATCTGGCGGAAGCCCCTCACCTCGCATTCCTCGATGAGCCGCTGCACCAGCCTGGTGCCGATGCCGCGGCGTTGGCTGTCCGACGCCAGATAGATCGAATCCTCCACGGTGAAGCGATAGGCGGGCCGGGCGTGGAAACTTCCGGCATAGGCATAGCCGACGACACGGCCGTCGAGCAGCGCCGACAGCCAGGGGAAGCCCGCAGACGTCAGCGCCTCGAAGCGGCGCGTCATCTCGACGAGATCCGGCGGGATCAGCTCGAAGGTCGCGGTGCCATGCAGCACCTCTTCGCGGTAGATCGCGGTGATGGCGGCAAGATCGGCCGCCGCGGCGGGCCTGATTTGAATATCGGACATGCCGCAGCGTAATTTTCATGACGGCAAAAGAAAAGCCCCGGCCGTGAGGCCGGGGCTTTGAAAGATCCGGAAAACCCGAAGGTTACTCTTTCTGCCCGAGCAGCTGCAGCAGCAGCGTGAACAGGTTGATGAAGTTCAGGTACAGCGACAGTGCGCCGGTGATCGCCGCACGTTCCGCGATATCGCCACCCTGCGAGGCGTAACCGTAGATGTAGTCGTTCTTCAGGCGCTGGGTATCGTAGGCGGTGAGGCCCGCGAAGATCAGCACGCCGACCACCGAGACGATGAACTGCAGCATCGAGGAGGCCACGAAGATGTTGACCAGGCTCGCGATGATGATGCCGAACAGGCCCATGATCAGGAACGACCCCATGCCCGTCATGTCACGCTTGGTGGTGTAGCCGTACAGGCTCAGCGCACCGAACGAGGCCGCGGTGATGAAGAACACCCGGGTGATCGAGGTGTGCGTGTACACCAGGAAGATCGACGACAGCGAGATGCCCATCAGGGCCGCGAAGGCCCAGAACATCAGCTGCGCGGTCGCGGGCTTGAGGCGGTTGATGCCGAACGAGATAGCGAACACCATCGCCAGCGGCGCCAGCATGAACACCCACTTCAGCGGGCTGACGAACATTGCGTAGCCGAACGGCGTCAGGAACGAGCTGCCGATCTTGGCCGCAGCGCCCGACGGGTCGGTGGTCACGGCCGCCATGTACACGCCGAGCGCGGCCAGACCGGTGATGGCCAGGCCGATCGACATGTAATTGTAAATCCGCAGCATGTATGAGCGCAGCCCGGCATCGACCGCAGCGGTGTCACGCGCGGCGGCCCGGCCGAAAGGAGAAGCATAATTACGATCGAAGTCCGACATGGTCGAAATCCTGTGTTGTCCGTCTGGCCGCAAAGGGTTTGCGCCGCCGGTTCGAATTGTATCCCAGAGCCGGCATTCCTGACATTAAATCAATGTCATTCACGCCGGTCGTCTGACCCAGAGGGTATGTGGTAAACTAACACATTCACCGCAAGCTTCCACGCGTGGCGGAATGTCGCCCCACCCGATATGTCCGCCCGAGTGGTAAATCCGCCGCTGCCGCAAATACCTTTATAATAGCAAAATAACAGCTTTAAGCGGCATTCTTGCCGTTTCGGGTCACAAATTCCGCAATACAGTGGCCGGTTTCTGGTTCAGCGCGACCAGCGTACCGGCAAGGCCGAGCCCCACTGTGACAATAAGCGCGGCCAGCACGACGCCGGCGGCGCTGCCGGCCTGCCAGATGAAGCTCAGCGTCATCAGCCGTGTCACAATCAGCCAGGCCGCGACCGAGCCGGCGACGACGCCGAATACAGCGGTGGCAAAGCCGATCATCAGATATTCCAGCGCATAGGCGCCGAGCAGCCGCAACCTTGTGGCGCCGAGCGTCTTGAGAATCACCGCGTCATAGACCCGGTGGCGGTGGCCGGCGGCCAGCGCCCCGCCCAACACCAGGATCGCCGAGAGCAGCGTCACCGCGCTGGCGCCGCGAATCGCCAGCACCAGGTTGGTGACGACGGTGCCGATCGTATCGAGCGCCTCGCGAACTCGGACGCTGGTGATCATCGGGAACGCTTCCGCCACGGCCTTGATCAGCGGGGCATCCTTCGACGGGTCGGGCTGCGCCTCGGCCAGCGTCGCGATATGGGTATGCGGCGCGCCGCGGAAGGTGTTGGGCGAGAACACCAGCACGAAATTGATGCCCAGGCTCTGCCAGTCCACCGTGCGCATGTTGGAGATCCTGGCGGAGATGTCGCGGCCAAGCACGTTGACCACGACTTCATCGCCGAGCTTCAGCCCGAGCCCGTCGGCCAGCTTCTTCTCGAACGAGACCAGCGGCGGCCCATTGTAATCCGGCGCCCACCATTGGCCCTCGACCAGCTTCGAGCCCTTGGGCACCTCGTTGGTGTAACTGATGCCGCGGTCGCTCTGCAGCACCCATTCGGCGTCCGCCGACGGCTTGAGGTCCTCGGCCTTGACGCCGCGCGCCGCGACGATCCGGCCGCGCAGCATCGGCACGTCCTCAACGGTGGCTTGCGGAGCCTTCTCCTTGAGGAACGCGCCGAAGCGCTCCGCCTCGGTGGAGGGGATGTCGATGAAGTAGAACGACGGCGCCTTCTCCGGCAGTGCCGCCATGAACTGGCGGCGCAAATTGCCGTCGATCTGGGTGATCGTTACCAGCACGGTGAGGCCGAGCCCGAGCGACATCACCACCGACGGCGTCAGCGCGCCCGGCCGGTGGATATTGGCGATCGCCAGCCGCAACATGGTGGTGGAGGGACGCGGCAGGCGTTTGGCGAAAGCCATCATCGCCGAGGCGATGCCGCGCAACAGCGCGAACACCAGCATCGACGACACCACGAACACCCCGGCGACGCGTTTGTCGTAGGCGAGGCCGATCACCACGGCGATCAAGAGCGCGATCACCAGCGCCATCCAGACCAGATAGCGTCGCTTCGGCCGGTGGGTTTCGCCGGACACCTCGTCGCGAAACAGGGCCGCCACCGGCACGTCATGGACCCGCGCCAGCGGCCATAGGCCGAACGCCAAAGCCGTCAGCAGACCATAGAGCAGCGACAAGCCGAGTTCGCCGGGATGCAGCGCCGGCACCACCGGCAGCGGCAGCAGGTGGCCGAACAGCCCGACCACGGCAAAGGGCAGTCCGGCGCCGAGCACCAGGCCGATCAACGAGCCGATCGCCGCCAGCGCCAGCACCTGCGTGAGGTAAATCGCAAACACGTCGCGGCCGGTGGCGCCGAGCGCCTTCAGCGCGGCAATGACGTCGCGGCGGCGATCGATATGGCTTTTCACCGCGTTGGCGACACCGACGCCGCCGACCAGCAGCGCGGCGAGGCCAACCAGCGTCAGGAACTGGGTGAAGCGGGTGATGGTGCGCTCAAGCTGTGGCGAAGCATTGTCGCGGGTACGGATTTCCCAGCCGACCTGCGGCAGGGCTTTGCGGGTATCATCGGCCAGCGCATTGGCGGCGCGGTCACCGGCGGCGTTGTCGGGCAGCCGGACGCGATAGATCCAGCGCACCAGGCTGCCTGGCTGCAGCAGCTTGGTCGCGCGCAGCGCCTCCTCGCTGGCGAGAAAGCGGGGCGCGAAGCCGACGCCGCCGGACAGCTTGTCGGGCTCGGCGGAGATTACGCTGCGGATCTGGAAGGTGGTGGAGCCGACGGTGACGCGGTCGCCGAGCTTGAGGTCGAGCCGCGCCATCAGCGTCGAATCGGTCGCAGCGCCAAATGCGCCATCGCGCTCGGCAACGAGATCCCTGACCGCCATGTCGGGCGCCATCGTGACCTGGCCGAGCATCGGATAGGCACTATCGACGGCCTTGATCTCGACCAGCGCCAACTGGCCGTCGGCGGCCTTGACCATGCCGCGCAACGTCGCCGCGCTGGAAACCTGGCCGCGCGAGCGCAGGAAGGCGAGTTCTTCCGGGCTGGCCTCGCGCTGCATCAGCGAGAACGCGGCGTCGCCGCCGAGCAGTGTGCGGCCCTCGCGCGCCAGACCTTCGCTGAGCGAGGCGGCGACCGAGCCGACGCCGGCGATCGCCATGACGCCGAGCGCGATGCAGGCGATGAACACGTAGAAGCCGCGCAGCCCGCCGCGCATCTCGCGCAGCGCATAACGCAGCGCCAGCGACGGACCGCGGCTGGCCGGAATGGTCGTGTCCTGCGTTGTCATCAGGCGATTTCGATATGGCCGGAGCGCAGCCGCACCACGCGGTCGCAGCGATGCGCCAGCGCGGTATCGTGGGTCACGAGCACCAGCGTCATGCCGCGTTGGGCATGCTGCGCGAACAGGAGATCGACGATCTGGCTGCCGGTGGCTTCGTCGAGATTGCCGGTCGGCTCGTCCGCGACCAGGATCGCCGGGTCCGTCGCCAGCGCACGGGCCAAAGCAACGCGCTGCTGCTCGCCGCCGGACAATTGCGTGGGGTAATGGTGCAGTCGGCCACTAAGTCCCACGGCTTCCAGCTCGCCCGCCGCCCGCGCCATCGCATCGCTGCGGCCGGCGAGCTCGAGCGGCACCGCGACGTTCTCCAGCGCGGTCATGGTCGGGATCAGATGGAAACTCTGGAACACAATACCGACATGACGGCCACGAAACCGTGCAAGGCCATCTTCATCCAGCGCATTGAAAGAGGTACCGTTGACCACCACCTCTCCGCTGTCAGGACGTTCCAGCCCGGCCATCACCATCAGCAGCGTGGATTTGCCGGAGCCGGACGGACCGATCAGGCCGATCGCTTCTCCGGAGCCGACGCGCAGGCTGATATCCTTGAGGATATGCACGCGTGCTGCGCCGCTGCCGAGCGACAGGTCGACGTTCGAAATAACAATGGTGTCCGGGGAAAGTCCGGCCGATGATGAGGCTTCGATGAAAGTGTCCATGCAGGCTTCATATGGTACTTGCCTTGCGATGGTCGAGGGGGCGCTGCGCACGTTTATGTGGCTGATGGCCGCCGGTTTGACGCTGGCGCTGCCGATCGCGCCTGCCGCCGCACAGGATCCCGCAGCGAAGCCTGTAAAGCTGGTGGTGCTCGGTGATTCGCTGAGCGCCGGCTACGGCCTGCCGGCGCCGGCGGCGTTTCCGATCCGGCTGCAATTGGCGCTTAAAGACAAGGGCATAGCGGTCGAGATGATCAATGCCGGGGTGTCCGGCGACACCACTTCGGGCGGCCTCGGCCGGCTCGACTGGTCGGTTCCCGACGGCACCCAGGGCGTGATCCTGGAGCTCGGCGCCAACGATGCCTTGCGCGGTACCGACCCGAAAGTACCTCGCGAGGCGCTGACCGAGATCATCAAGCGGTTGCAGGCGCGCAACATCACCGTGCTCCTGTGCGGCATGCTGGCGCCGCCGAACTACGGCGCCGACTACGCGGATAAATTCAACGCGATCTATCCGGACCTTTCGAAGCAGTTCGGCGTGCCGCTGTATCCGTTCTTCCTCGAAGGCGTCGCCGGCAATACCAGGCTGGCGCTGCCCGACGGCATGCACCCGACCGCGGAGGGCGTCGACATCGTCGTGAAAAACATCCTGCCCAGCGTCGAGGCATTTATCGGTTCGATCAATAAGCAGCCCCGCTGAAAAACGGGCACCGGCAACCTTAACAAGGGGATTTCCCGGGAGGCATGCCTGCCCCCGGGGTTGAACGCTTCGCGCTGTCACTGAACTACGCTAAAAAAGGCATCGGTGATTCGTCACCGGCCCTTTTGTTCGGGCATGATTTTCGCCGAGAAGTGGCAGCACCTTAAAGCAGCTTGCACTTTTCGGCGAAGATCGGGCCCCTGCACGGAGGAGCTACCTATGCCGCGTTTGTTCACCGGACTGGAAATACCGGCCGAGATTGGCCAGACCCTTTCCCATTTGCGTGGTGGCCTCCCCGGCGCCCGCTGGGTCGATCCCGAGAACTATCACGTCACCCTGCGTTTCATCGGCGACATCGACGGCGTCTCGGCCAACGAGATCGCCTCGCTGCTGGACCGCGTCAACCGCAAGCCGTTCGAAGTCGCCTTGCAGGGGCTGTCGAGCTTCGGCGGCAAGAAGCCGCGCGCGGTTGTGGCGTCTGTGGTGCCGAGCCGACCTCTGATCGAGTTGCAGGCCGAGCTGGAGCGTCTGATCCGGCGCTGCGGCCTCGATCCCGAGGGCCGCAAGTTCATCCCCCATGTTACACTGGCGCGGCTGCGCGACGCCTCCAACCAGGACGTTGCCGACTATCTGTCGATGCGCGGCTATTTCCCCACCAAGACCTTCAAGGCGCAGCGCTTCGTGCTGTACTCGTCGCGCGCGTCCACCGGCGGCGGCCCCTACGTGGTAGAGGACGCCTATGCGCTGAGCGCGTAGAGAAACAGGAAGGCTGTCGTCACCCGGCTTGACCGGGTGACCCGGTAAACGCAGGTATCGGCGACAAGCCGGAACGCCTGCGATTGCTGGACCCCCGCATGGGCGGGGATGACAATTGAGCGCGGGGGGGGAGAACTAAGAGCGCCCCGCATATCCCCCCTCCCAATTCGCATCTTGCAATTTTCGCCCGCGTAAGGCCGTTAGCGGCCATGTCCTCCGCTGCCCCCACTTCCTTTCGCCAGCAATATCAGTCTCTCGTCGCCTCCGGCACGATCGAGGCCGATCCGGCGCAGGCGCGCGCCGTCGAGGCGATCGCGCAGCTCGACGCGACGCTCTCGACCTATACCCCGCCACGCAAGCAGAGCTTCTTCGGCCGATTATTCGCCGACAAAAACGGCGGCCCGCCGCGCGGGCTCTACGTGTTCGGCGAAGTCGGCCGCGGCAAGACGATGTTGATGGACCTGTTCTTCGAGAGCAGTTCGGTCACCCTCAAGCGGCGCTGGCATTTTCACGAATTCATGGCCGACGTGCACGAGCGCATCTACGGCTTCCGCCAGAAGGTTGCCAGCGGCGAACTGCCCGACGGTGACGTCATCGCGCTGACCGCCAATTCAATCTTCGAGGAAGCGTGGCTGCTGTGCTTCGACGAATTCCACGTCACCGACATCGCCGACGCGATGATCCTTGGCCGGCTGTTCTCGCGGCTGTTCGAGCTCGGCACCGTGGTGTTCGCGACGTCGAACGTCGAGCCGGTCAACCTCTACAAGGGCGGGCTGAACCGCGCGCTGTTCCTGCCCTTCATCAAGCAGATCGAAGACCACATGGAGGTGATGCGGCTGGATTCGCGCACCGATTTCCGGATGGAAAAACTGGTCGGCCTGAAGACGTGGCTGGTGCCGGCCGATGCCGCCGCCGAAGCGGCGCTCGATGCGGCCTTCGTCAAGCTCGCCGGCGGCGCCGGCAGGCCGCGCGACCTCACGATCAAGGGCCGCACGCTGCATGTCCCGCGCGAAGCGCACGGCGTGGCGCGGTTTTCCTTTGCGGAGCTGTGCGAGAAGCCGCTCGGCGCGTCGGACTATCTGCGGCTGGCGCATGAGTACCACACGCTGTTCATCGACCGGATTCCGATGATGGATTACGGCGACCGCAACGCCGCCAAGCGCTTCATCGCGCTGATCGACACGCTCTATGACAACGCCGTGAAGCTGATGGCCTCCGCCGCCGGCGAACCGCACGCTTTGTACCAGGCCAGCGAAGGATTCGAGGCGATGGAATTCGCCCGTACCGCCTCGCGGCTGTTCGAGATGGGTTCGGAATCCTATCTGGCGCTACCCCACGGCCGCAGCGATTCCACCGCGTCCGGCGCGACCACCGGGCTGGTGGAGACGTAATGAAGTTGCCATCCCGGGGCTCAAGCCAGCGGCGCAGCCGACTGGCACGCGAACCCGGAAGCCCGAGATGTTTTACGCACCTCTGGGTTCCGGGTTCGCTCGCAGCTGGCGCTGCTCCCGCCCCGGAATGACAAGGGGGTCAATAAAACGCAATGCAGCCCGGCGGCGGACATTTGCTGCGGCCGCGACTTGAACGGTTCCTGCGAAAGGGATAACCAGCCACTCAGCATATCGTGCTCCCACCTCCCCTCCCTTCGGGCTCAAAGGACAGATTTCTCATGGCGCGCAACAAGATCGCATTGATTGGCTCCGGTCAGATCGGCGGAACGCTGGCTCACCTGATCGGCCTGAAAGAACTGGGCGACGTGGTGATGTTCGACATCGCCGAGGGCGTGCCGCAGGGCAAGTCGCTCGATCTCGCGCAGTCTTCCCCGGTTGACGGCTTCGACGCCAAAATGACCGGCGCCAACTCCTATGAGGCGATCGAAGGCGCAGACGTCATCATCGTGACCGCCGGCGTGCCGCGCAAGCCGGGCATGAGCCGCGACGATCTTCTCTCCATCAACCTCAAGGTGATGGAGCAGGTCGGCGCCGGCATCAAGAAGTACGCCCCGAACGCTTTCGTGATCTGCATCACCAACCCGCTCGACGCGATGGTCTGGGCGCTGCAGAAGGCCTGCGGCCTGCCGCACAACAAGGTGGTGGGGATGGCGGGCGTGCTGGACTCCGCGCGCTTTCGCTACTTTCTGGCCGATGAATTCAACGTTTCGGTCGAAGACGTCACCGCCTTCGTGCTCGGCGGCCACGGCGATACCATGGTGCCGCTGACCAAGTACTCCACCGTCGCCGGCATCCCGCTGCCCGACCTGGTGAAGATGGGCTGGACCTCGCAGGCCCGCATCGACGAGATCGTCGACCGCACCCGCAACGGCGGCGCCGAGATCGTCAACCTGCTGAAGACCGGCTCGGCCTTCTACGCCCCCGCCGCCTCGGCCGTCGCGATGGCCGACAGCTACCTCAAGGACAAGAAGCGCGTGCTTCCCTGCGCCTCCTACCTGAACGGCGAATACGGCGTGAAGGACATGTATGTCGGCGTTCCCGTCGTGATCGGTTCCAAGGGCGTCGAGCGCATCGTCGAGATCGAGCTTACCGGCAAGGACCGCGAATGCTTCGACAAATCGGTCGCCTCGGTGGTGGGCCTGATGGACGCCTGCAAGAAGATCGCCCCCGACCTGCTCGGCGGCTAAAGCCAACCCTACCATCCCACCGGCACCCCAAAAGGGTGCCGGTTTCACTTCCGGCGTTGTTGGCAGGCAATACAGCGAACCCCTTCCGCCAACTTTTCGCTATATGGAATTACCGTGGTTTTTGACAAGCGGCATCCGTGGTATACGGTATGCCAATTCAAAAACAGCGGACATTCAAGTTCACCATCCGGGGTTCGGGAGCGACTAATGAACATCCATGAATATCAGGCGAAGGCCGTGCTGAAGGAATTCGGCGTGCCCGTTTCCAGGGGCGTGCCGATCCTCAAGGCCGAGGAAGCCGAAGCTGCGGCGAAGGAACTCGGCGGCCCCCTCTGGGTCGTGAAGAGCCAGATCCACGCCGGCGGCCGCGGCAAGGGCAAGTTCAAGGAAGCTTCGGCCGGCGAGAAGGGCGGCGTCCGCCTCTCCAGGTCGATCGAAGAGACCAAGCAGTTCGTCAAGGAAATGCTCGGCGCAACCCTGGTGACCGAGCAGACCGGCCCCGCCGGCAAGCAGGTCAACCGCATCTATCTGGAAGACGGCTCCGACATCGAGAAGGAATTCTACCTCTCGCTGCTGGTCGACCGTGAAACCTCGCGCGTGGCTTTCGTGGTCTCCACCGAAGGCGGCATGAACATCGAGGACGTCGCGCACAGCACGCCCGAGAAGATCATCACCTTCTCCGTTGATCCCGCTACCGGCGTGATGCCGCACCACGGCCGCACCGTGGCGCAGGCGCTGGGCCTCACCGGCGATCTCGCCAAGCAGGCCGGCAAGCTGATCACCCAGCTCTACACAGCCTTCATTGCGAAGGACATGGACATGCTGGAGATCAACCCGCTGATCGTTTCCAAGACCGGCGAGCTGAAGTGCCTGGACGCCAAGATGTCGTTCGACAGCAACGCGCTGTATCGCCACCCGGAAATCGTCGCGCTGCGTGACACCACCGAGGAAGACGCCAAGGAAATCGAGGCCTCCAAGTACGACCTCGCTTACATCGCGCTCGACGGCACCATCGGCTGCATGGTCAACGGCGCCGGCCTCGCGATGGCCACACTCGACATCATCAAGCTGTACGGCGAAAGCCCGGCCAACTTCCTCGACGTCGGCGGCGGTGCCACCGAGGAGAAGGTGACCGCGGCGTTCAAGATCATCACCTCGGATCCCTCCGTGAAGGGCATCCTGGTCAACATCTTCGGCGGCATCATGAAGTGCGACATCATCGCTGCCGGCGTCGTCGCCGCGGTGAAGACCGTCGGCCTCACCGTGCCGCTCGTGGTCCGCCTCGAAGGTACCAATGTCGAGGAAGGCAAAAAGATCATTCGTGAATCCGGCCTGAACGTGCTGCCCGCCGACGATCTCGACGACGCTGCGCAGAAGATCGTCAACGCCGTGAAGGGAAAGTAAGCCGATGTCAGTTCTCATCGACAAGAATACCAAGGTGATGTGCCAGGGCTTTACTGGCAAGAACGGCACCTTCCACTCCGAACAGGCGGTGATCTACGGCACCCAGATGGTCGGCGGCACTTCGCCCGGCAAGGGCGGCTCCACCCACCTCAACCTGCCGGTGTTCGACACCGTGGCCGAGTGCCGCGACAAGACCGGCGCCGATGCTTCGGTGATCTACGTGCCGCCGCCGGGCGCCGCCGACGCCATCTGTGAAGCGATCGATGCGGAAATCCCGCTGATCGTCTGCATCACCGAAGGCATCCCGGTGCTCGACATGGTGCGCGTCAAGCGTTCGCTGTCGGGCTCCAAGTCGCGCCTGATCGGGCCGAACTGCCCGGGCGTCGTCACCGCCGGCGAATGCAAGATCGGCATCATGCCGGCCAATATCTTCAAGCCCGGCAATGTCGGCATCCTGTCGCGCTCCGGCACGCTGACCTATGAAGCCGTGTTCCAGACCACCATGGCCGGCCTCGGCCAGACCTCGGCGGTCGGCATCGGCGGCGATCCGGTGAAGGGCACCGAGTTCATCGACATCCTCGAGATGTTCCTCGCCGACGAGAAGACCCACTCGATCATCATGATCGGTGAAATCGGCGGTTCGGCGGAAGAAGACGCCGCGCAGTTCATCAAGGACGAAGCCAAGCGCGGCCGCAAGAAGCCGATCGTCGGCTTCATCGGCGGCGTCACCGCGCCTCCCGGACGTCGCATGGGCCATGCCGGCGCGATCGTGTCGGGCGGCAAGGGCGACGCGCAGTCGAAGATCGCGGCGATGAAGTCCGCCGGCTTCGCGGTGTCGCCGTCCCCGGCACGCCTCGGCACCACGCTGGTGGAATTGCTGAAGGGCTAGGGTTTTAGCTGCTATCAGAATGCAAAAGGCCCGCTCGTGAGAGCGGGCCTTTTTGTTTTGCGCTGACGTTCGATTTCTCAATTAGGCGACAAGTTGACTCGCGTCCAGGAAAGGATTGTCGGTCCAGAGCCGTAACACAAGAAAAATCAGATACTTATCACCACTGCGAATGGGGTCTTTGTACCACCGGAATGTGCCAATAGGTGGCCGAACATACCCGATGAGCTAAGCCACAGCGACAGAACGAACAGATTTCACCCTACTCATCGGCACGCGGCGGCCAATCAAGCGGCATCAAGGCTCGACGATGCCGGCGTCGTGCCATGGTGAGTTCAGACACAAACGCTGGCTAGTTCCCCGTCAGATAGAGCGGCGTTCTGAACGTCAATTGGTAGGACGGCTGTGGGATCCATTGGATCTGCACCATCACACCGAACACGCGATTGTCGTTGTCGTCCATGCGGTCGAGGTCGAGGCGGATGATGGGTTGGGTAAAGGGCTGGATCAGCGTTCTGTTCAGGAGGTCGACGCCGCCGAATGATTGCACGCCGACGCGGGCGGACGCTTTCCAGTTGTTCGGCCACTGATAGTAGCCACCGGCATATCCGATCATGCTCGGATGGACCTCCGCCGATGCGCTTTGCACCACGACGCGGGTGTCCTGGAGGCCAAAGAAAAATCCCTTCGTCTGATCCTCGTCCAAGGCATAGTCGAACTCGATGACGTTGTTGAAATTCGTCGTCGCAAATGGGCCGATCGGCAGCGATTGCGTGATGGTCGATTGCACGGTGACGGTGGGGAGCGCGCCACCGTTTTGTTTGTAGAGATCAGCCTGGAAGCCGACGTTCCAACTCGCGATGTCGATATCCGTCCAGCCGCCGAGCGGCACCGTGTTGGCGTTCACCGAAACACCGCCATAGACCGACACCCGATCGTTGAGATCGACGGTCAGCGGGATATCGACCGTGACCGCGTGCACCGTCGGCAATTTTATATGGGTCGGCACGGTCGACGGCGTGTGGCCGGCCGCGAGGGCGATCGCTCCCAGAACCGAAAACAGCGACGTGTTGCCGAAGCCTATTCCGATGGCGCCGCCGGGGGCTGTCGCGTAGGTCGTTCGAAGATCCAGATAGACGTTTGGCGCGGTGAATTGAGCCGCTTGATCGTTGTCGTCCTTGCCGAAGGCAACATCGGTCGCACCCATGCCAAGGGTGCAAACCAGAAGCCATCCATAAATCGGTCGAAGAAGCCCGCTGCTCAAAGTCAATGCCCGCTTATTGCGTGGACAAGGCCGTTGTCTCGGCCGCGCAAGCCGGCGCAGCGCGCCTCGCCTTCGCTGCCTTCACCTCCACCTTCGCAGCTTTGAGGTCGGCGAGGAAGGTCGCGTTGGTCTGCAACCGCGAGACGGTCGCTGCTCCCATGATGCGGCCCGCATCGACATCGCTCTGCCAATGCGCATCGCAGATCACGCGGCTCTGGCCGAAAGCGACGCCGCGCGTGAACAACTCGTTGGAACGTTCGGGATTGATCTGCGCGAAGACGAGGGCCCATCCCCAGCCGGCAGCCGTGTGGCCCGACGGATAGGAGCCGTCTCCCCGCAGGATCGCTTCCTGATCCGCCCTGCATGTGGCTTCGTTGTGAACGACGAAGGGGCGGGTGCGGTTGTATTTGTTCTTCACGCCATAGGTCGACAGCCCGAAGTCGGACAACATTTTTTGCATCATGGCATAGAGGCGCGGGGTCTGCTCTTTGTCGACCTTGATACCCATCGCGCAGGAAAAGTTGTCGGCGGCCTGCGGGAAGGCAAGATCGGCGTCGGTATAGGCCTGTTTCCAGCGGTCGGTGCCGCGCAGCGGGAGCGTTGCCTTGCGGGCTTCTTCGTCCCTAGCCAGCGCAGCCGAATCCTTTTCGGGAGGAGGACCGAGCAGGACGAGGCTGTTCGGCAGTTCGGACGGCTTCAGATAGCCGGGCGCGATCTTGAAATGCGGATCAGTGACCTTCGGTGGGGCTTCGCTTGATTGCGCGAGGGGCTGCCCGCAGATCGTAAGCAGCACGAAGATGGATGCGCCTGCGGATCGAGCCAGGTTTGCAGTCATGGATAGTCCCCATTCATTTCAAGAGTGCCGGGATCATGAGGCGGCTGAGTTTCCTTGAATGCAGATCCGACCATCTGGCCGGGCCGCCACTTCGAAGGTGAGTCAGCGCCGCCGATCAAAACCGGTAGGTTGCTGCAATGGCGGGGCCATGCATGGTCACCTCGTACAGAAATCCGTCGTTGCGATAGTCGACATGCAGCCCGCGATAGCCGGCTTTCAACGTCCAGTTCTCGTTCCATGCATAGTTGACCGTGCTCAGGGCCTGCCACGAGAAGCGTGAGCCGACACCGAAGCCGCCGACGTCGCCGGCGAGTGTCAGGCTCCATGGGCCACCGAGTTTCAGTCCGAGCCGGGCACCGAGAGTAGGGTCCACCCACATCTCAGTTTGGCGATGATCGATGTAAAGATTGGCGAGGCCAGGCTGGATTTCGAGTCTGTTGTTCAGATTCCAGAACCGGATGCCGCCTCCCACATCCAGCGACACGTTCGCATCCGTGTAAGCCCGGTAGAGGGCCGAGGCTTGAATGGTCGTGCTTTGCGAGCGCACTTTCAGCGACGAGAAGAACGGACCAGGCAGGTTGCCTCCGGCCGTGACCTGAGAAAATTGCCCATCGACCACAAAGCTCCACCGATCGATACGCATCTCTCCAGCAAGCATCATCGCGCCATCGAGCTCCTTGAGCACATCGCGGAAGCCCAGATTGATGTTCGTGGCCGGCAGCGGCGGGAACGTCGCGCTCCGTCCATCGATCGCGCTGGCCCAGATATAGCTGGTCACGTAGAAGCTTGGCGCCGATGCGTTGACGGGCGCCCGCGGTGGGACAGGTTGCGGGAGATCGGCCGCCCAAGCTGGCATGTTCAGTAATGCCGACGTCAACCCGATAGCGAGATAGCGCACTGTGTCTCCTGACATTGATGCTGTCCCCCAGGCATTCCGCGGGGGCGTGCTCGTGTTTACGGCTTCATCTTGATTCCGAGTCTGGCCCGCATGTCCTTGAAGACAACGCCGATCGCTTCGATCACCGTTTTGTCCGGATGGGCCTTGCAGTGCACGATCACCTCGTGCTCGGCTTCGCGCGCGTGCTTGATGTTCATCACGTGCTTGCGCGCGAGGCCGTCGTACCACCCGCTATACCAGGTGGTGAGCATGTCCGCGTCCTGCTGCCATGTGCTGGTGAGCTGCGAGCACGTCAATTTCTGAACGTCTAAATAGCCATCGGCGTCGGCATAGGCGCTGAGATCAGTCTGCGCGCGTGCCGCTTGCATCGATGTGACGCCAACGACCGCTGCGATGATCAGTGTTCTGAACATAGTGGTTCCAGTTTACTTGTCGGGCTCATTGGGAAGGCGGAAGCAAAGCCGGGCCGGCGCCGACGTTCCGTGGGGCGGACTCTTCGGGGAAGCCGACGCCTGCGTCCGGCCCGGTTGCCTTCCGATCGACAGGCGACCCCTGTCCGGGTCATTTCGTGCAGACGAAGGCCGGCCGTCTTGCCACTTCGCGCCAATCGCGACCGATCAGGCCGATTGCAGGTGAATTCTTGTTGAGACGCACACGCCGCGATGGCCGCTGCAAGTCGAGATCGACATATGCCGGCAATAGAACGATGAAATTCTGCGGCCTCGCCAGTAGCGATTCCAATGAAATTGTGGCTGATGACAAGGGCCTACTGATGATCGTGACGAGACCCAATGGCTAACATCCCTTTGACGCGCTGCCAGTTTCTTCTGCCTTTCGTCGGGATTCTCGATGATACCGGTGCGCCGACGAGTTCGCTTCTGGCCAAGTTTCGGCTTCCGTCGTCTCTGGTAGACAAGAGCGATCTCTACGTCCCGCTGATGCCGGCAATCCGCTTCATGGAAACCGCCCGCAGAAGTCAGGGCATTGAAGAATTCGGCTTCCTGGCCAGCCAGCGGCTGCATTTCTCCCATATGCGCGAGAAAACGCGGGCCCTGATCGCTCACTCCCCGACATTGCTCGTTGCGCTACGGCACGCCTGCGCATGGGCGCCGCGGGAGGATACGATTCTGAGCATGTGGATCGAGCACGATGACGATCACGCGCGGATTTGCACCAGGCTCGCCGGGACTAACGGGCTTCTGCATATGGAGCACCTGCAATGGATCCAGAACATTTTCTCCATACACATTGTCCGGCAGTTCGCTGGGCCGGACTGGATGCCGGCGACGATCGCCTTTGAAGCGCGCTACACGCCCCGTCCGGCGACGCAATCCTTGTGGCCCAATGTGCGGTTCCTGTCAGGCCAGCATGCCGCGTGGATCGACTTGCCGATCTCGCACCTCAGTCTCTCCAACCGCCGGAAAGACGTGAGCCCTGCGCCGCAAGCTCACGAAGATGGCCCGTCCGGCTATGACATCGTTGAGCTGGTGAAACTGATGCTGCCGTCCTATCTGGACGACGGAATTCCGGCTCTTGCTGAGGTCGCTGAAATGGCGGGCGTCAGCACACGAAGCTTTCAGCGCAAACTCGCGCATGTCGGCCTGAGCTATTCAGATCTGCTCGACACCGTCAGATATGAGAATGCGAGCAAGCTTCTGCGCGACACGGATTCCAGGATTATCGATATTGCATTTTCGTCCGGCTACACGGATCCGGCACACTTCAGCCGCGCCTTCCGCCGAATTGCCGGTGTCGCGCCGCGACAGTTCCGCGAACAATCGCGGCTGGGATAAGCGCGTGTCGCCTTGAGCATTTCTGCACGACCACTGACACGCCAATCGGCGAATGACGGTGTGGGGCTTGGATACGCTCGGCCCTTCGGCTTGAGGCTCAGTTTAAGGGCTTAGCCTCCGGGAGTTTCCACTTGCCGCTGGCAAGGGGTTGCTCCGGCCGATAAAGCCGGACGGTGTAGTTCCAGCCTTCAACGACCGGAAGACAGTTCGGGATCTTGCCGTCACAGCCGCCGAACTGGACGGTCACCGAGCCGTCGGTATTCTTCTTCGCGGTGAGGTCGTTGATCGAATAGGCATTGTATTCGTTTTTCTCGAAGAAGCCCTTCGCGTTGTACACGCTGACCGACCAGAATTCCTTCACCGGCACGGTCTTCGGCATATTGAAGGTGTAGACCGTCTTGCCGTCGTTCTTCGCAGGCGTGAAGCTTACGTAGATGGCGTCCTTATCCGGAATACCGCCCCACCCGGCGGCCGTGCCGATCAGGTGCTGGATCGGATCGACCTGGCCGCGGGCGCCAAATGAACCGCGAAACGACGTCTGGAACTTTGCTAGTCCGAGCAGCGCATTGCGGACATCCGTCAGGCTCCCTTCATCCCAGTTTGGAAGGTCGAGCTTGCCTGTTGCCTTCTGGCTGACCTTGATGGCGTCCTGAAGCTTGTGAACCTCGCCTAGATCCTTCGGATCATTGGGATTGACCAGCGTCCGGATAGCGACAAAGGCATATCGAGTGCCAACCGATTTCTGCGTCAGCGTAACCGCCTTGGTGCCGTAGGCGACGACCGGCAGGTAGTGATCCTGATCGACGACCATCATCGACATATAGCGCTTGCCCGTGTCAGGCAGCGAGAGCGTTACCGGCCCGCCGGCAAGATCAAACACAGCAAACGAATACAGCGTATCCCGGTTCATGCGGATGACCGTTTGCTTATCGATCGATACGGGCTCCCGGGAGTGCTGGAACTTGCCCAGCCCGCCTACGGCCTTTGCATTCGCCGCGAGATAATGATCGGTCTCAGCGCGGGCGAAATTGTCAACGGTGACCGGCATTTTGCCGCCTGGCGCCTGGGCAAATGCTCCACCGGTCAGTGCAACCGAAACAAATGCGAGACTGATCCCAACCGAGCGGAACATGGACATACCTCTTCGTTTAATCTGACTAACGACGCGGGGGCCATTTCGAGCATAGGCAGATCACCAGTCTTGCCATTTGGTGCCAATTGTTATCCGGCGACCGCATTTCTTCCATTCGAGAGAAAGGGCTCGGACTGTGATCGCCCCCCCCCCGACACTGGTCGTTGCGCTGAGACATGCCTGCCGTCGGGCGTCACGGGAGGACCAGGCAAAAGCCCATGCCACAGCATGAGGGAGGCCCTCCTTCGTCAACCGTCACCCTCGGGATTTTTGGCGAAAATCTGTGAACGCCTCCCCCTCGACCGGGAGTGATTGGTGCATCCCCCCTGCCGGGTGGTCGCTGCTCGTAATCGGCCCGAGGCGTTGAATTTCCTATAACCATTGGACCGAGCACGGCGGCCTCCGGGAAGCCGACACAGGCTCGGCGTCGGATCGCTGGAAGCTTAATGGTCAGCGCGGCGAGGTACACGGTCCAGCCGATGGCGAATAGACAGAATTACGTGACGGTGCTGCCATGAAACGAACAGCCCTCATGTTGGCGCTGGGAATTGGCTTTGCCGTTGGCAATCAGCTGGTCGAGCCCGCCTTTGTCGATCGGTGCGAGGCAACCGGTCAGGACGGTCTTTGCGGCAACAGCGGTCATGGGTTTCTCCCTGTAGATGGCTGGATACAGAACGTTCTGTATCTTAGCAGGAAGCATGCCAGCGAACCCCCCGGAGGAAAGGCGAGCGTTACGAACGGGTTAGGTGACTGCTCGAAAATCAATCCTCTGGAAAACCGCCACTTATATCACCAAAATACGGCTTTACCGCTCGAATCTCAGCCAGAATCCGATCATCGCTTGCGGTTCGGGCGCGGCGTGTCATATGAAAAGACATGACCGATGCGATCCCGCAGGCCGCCGAGATCAACGTTGCCGTGGTAGCCCCGCGCGACCGGTTGATGGACGCAGCGACACGACTGTTCTGCAAGAACGGCATCAATTCCACCGGTATCGACGCCATCGTCTCCGAGGCCGGGACTGCCAAAACCACCCTCTACAAGATCTTCAAATCCAAGAGCGAACTCGTCGAAGCCGTGCTCGAAGCCGAAGGCCGGACCTGGCGCGGCTGGTTCATTGCCGGCATCGAAACCGGCAAAACCCCGCGGGAAAAGCTCGATTCGATCTTTCCCGTGCTGAAGAAATGGTTCGGCGAAGAGGGCTATTACGGCTGCGTCTTCATCAATGCCGTGGGCGAGCATCCGAAGGACGAGACCCGCTTGCGGGCCATCACCATGGCGCACAAATCCTTCGTGCTGAGCCATATCGCGGGCCTGGCGCGCGCCGCGGGCGCCGCCAAACCGGACTTTCTCGCCCACCAGATCGGCCTGCTGATGGACGGCGCGATCGTCGCTGCCATGGTGACGCGCGATCCAGCCGTAGCGGATGCCGCCGGCACGGCTGCGCAGGCCTTGCTGGATAAGGCCTGCGGGCGGGCGGTTGCCAGGCGTGCGCGCCGCAGCGCCCTGCAGGGCGACGCCGCCGCACTGGCCAGGGAAAGCCTCAGCGCCGTCGATTAAAACTCCGTTAAACTCATCGTACAAAGAGTTGATGAGATATTCAATTCTTCGCACTTTTCAGGGCGCAACTTTAGACTAAATAGGGTAGAAGGTCCGCGCTATTCAGGCCGTTCCGGCAGTCGGATCGGCTCTCGCCATATCTTTCCGCGCGACACTAAAAATCAGGAAGCAATCATGTCTCGCCAGGACGCGAATGCCGCTTTTGCCCTTTCTTCGTTTTTGCAGGGCGCAAATGCCACTTACATTGACGAACTCTATGCTCGTTACGAGAAGGACCCCTCCTCGGTCGACGCCGAGTGGCAGGAGTTCTTCAAGAGCCTGAAGGACTCGCCGTCTGACGTTCAGAAGAACGCCGAGGGCCCGTCCTGGGAGAAGGCCAACTGGCCGGTACTTCCGAACGACGATCTCACTTCCGCGATGGACGGCAATTGGGCGCAGGTCGAAAAGGCCGTCGGCGCCAAGCTCGCCGCCAAGGCTGCGAAGCCCGGCGCCGAACCCGCGACCGGCGACATCAACCAGGCGACCCGCGATTCGGTGCGCGCCCTGATGCTGATCCGCGCTTTCCGGATGCGCGGCCATTTCCACGCCAACCTCGATCCGCTCGGCATCGAGGGCCAGAAGGACCATGAGGAGCTCGATCCGCGCTCCTATGGCTTCACCGATGCCGATTACGACCGCCGCATCTTCCTCGACCACGTCCTCGGCCTCGAATACGGCACGCTGCGCGAGATCGTCGCGATCTGCCAGCGCACCTACTGCCAGACGCTCGGCGTCGAATTCATGCACATCTCGAACCGGGCGCAGAAGGCCTGGATCCAGGAACGCATCGAAGGGCCGGACAAGGAAATCAGCTTCACCCCCGAGGGCCGTCGCGCCATCCTGATGAAGCTTGTCGAGGCCGACGGCTTCGAGAAATTCTGCGACGTCAA
Source organism: Tardiphaga sp. (assembly GCF_028290495.1). Lineage (GTDB taxonomy): Bacteria > Pseudomonadota > Alphaproteobacteria > Rhizobiales > Xanthobacteraceae > Tardiphaga. Next base: position 1,458 of record NZ_JAQGJT010000051.1, on the reverse strand, counting down.
GTTCACCGGCACCAAGCGGTTCGGTCTCGACGGCGGCGAATCGCTGATTCCGGCGCTGGAGCAGATCATCAAGCGCGGCGGCAGTCTCGGCGTCCGCGACATCGTGGTCGGCATGCCGCATCGTGGCCGCCTCAACGTGCTGACCCAGGTGATGGGCAAGCCGCACCGCGCGCTGTTTCATGAATTCAAGGGCGGCTCCGCCAATCCCGACGAAGTCGAAGGCTCCGGCGACGTCAAGTATCATCTCGGTGCTTCGTCGGACCGCGAGTTCGACAACAACAAGATCCATCTGTCGCTGACCGCCAACCCGTCGCATCTCGAGATCGTCGATCCCGTGGTGCTCGGCAAGGTCCGCGCCAAGCAGGATCAGAACGGCGATCCGCCGGATGACCGTATTTCCGTGCTGCCGCTGCTGATGCATGGCGACGCGGCGTTCGCCGGCCAGGGCGTGGTCGCGGAATGCTTCGCGTTGTCCGACCTGAAGGGATATCGCACCGGCGGTTCGATCCACTTCATCGTCAACAACCAGATCGGCTTCACCACCTATCCGCGTTATTCGCGTTCGTCGCCCTATCCGTCCGACGTCGCGAAGATGATCGACGCGCCGATTTTCCACGTCAACGGCGACGATCCGGAAGCCGTGGTGTTCGCGGCCAAGATCGCCATCGAGTTCCGGCAGAAGTTCCACAAGCCTGTCGTCATCGACATGTTCTGCTATCGGCGCCACGGCCACAACGAAGGCGACGAGCCGGCGTTCACCCAGCCGGTGATGTACAAGAAGATCGGCGCGCATCTTTCGACGCTGGACCTCTATGCCAAGCGCCTGATCGCCGACGGTGTCATGACCGAAGGCGAGATCGACAAGGCCAAGGCCGACTGGCGTACACGGCTCGATGCCGAGCTGGAAGCCGGTGCCGGCTACAAGCCGAACAAGGCCGACTGGCTCGACGGCAAGTGGGCGGGCTTCAAGTCCGCCGACCAGGAAGAGGATCCGCGCCGCGGCATCACCGGCGTCGATGTCAAGAAGCTGCGCGAGATCGGCAGCAAGATCACCAAGGTGCCCGATGGCTTCCGGGTTCATCGCACCGTGCAGCGCTATCTCGACACCCGCGCCAAGGCGATCGACAGCGGCATCGGCATCGACTGGGCGACCGGCGAAGCCTTGGCGTTCTGCACCCTGATGGAAGAGGGCCACCATGTCCGCCTGTCCGGCCAGGACAGCGAACGCGGCACCTTCTCGCAGCGCCATTCGGTGCTGTTCGACCAGGAAGACGAGAGTCGCTACACGCCGTTCAACCACCTCGGCGGTAACCAGGGCCATTACGAAGTCATCAACTCGCTGCTGTCGGAAGAAGCGGTGCTCGGATTCGAGTACGGCTATTCGCTGGCCGAGCCGAATGCGCTGACCATCTGGGAAGCGCAGTTCGGTGACTTCGCCAATGGCGCGCAGGTGCTGTT
>NZ_JAQGJT010000046.1 GCF_028290495.1 Tardiphaga sp. | reverse complement strand
TGCGCCGGCATCGGGATCGATGCCGAGCTGACGTAATACGGCGTCGACGTCACGCTCCTGCGCCTCCGCATCCTCATGCGAGATGTCGCGGACGTGCAGGATGATATCCGCCTCCAGCACCTCTTCGAGCGTGGCGCGGAACGCCGCGACGAGTTGGGTGGGCAGGTTGGAAATGAAACCGACGGTGTCCGACAGCATCGCCTTGCCGCCGTGCGGCAGGCTCAGCGCGCGCAAGGTCGGATCGAGGGTGGCAAACAGCATGTCGGCGGCCTGCACCTCGGCGCGCGTCAGCCGGTTGAACAGCGTCGACTTGCCGGCATTGGTGTAGCCGACCAGCGCCACCACGCGGTACGGCACGCGCTGGCGGCCGGCACGGTGCAGCCGGCGCGTCGCCTGCACCTTCTTGATCTCGTTTTCGATCCGCGTGATGCGGTCACCGATCAGGCGGCGATCCGCCTCGATCTGGGTTTCGCCGGGGCCGCCCATGAAGCCGAAGCCGCCGCGCTGCCGCTCCAGATGCGTCCAGGACCGCACCAGCCGGCTGCGCTGGTAGTTGAGATGGGCGAGCTCGACCTGCAGCGCGCCCTCTTTCGTCTTGGCGCGGCGACCGAAGATTTCCAGAATGAGGCCGGTGCGGTCGAGCACCTTGGTGTTCCATTCCTTTTCGAGATTGCGCTGCTGGATCGGCGACAATGCGCAATCCATCACCACCAGTTCAATGTCGTGGCCGGTGATCAGGCCGACGATCTCCTCGACCTTGCCTTTGCCGAGGTAGGTCGCGGGCCGGATCTGGCTGATCGGCGCCGCCACCGCTTCCGCGATGGTCAGGCCGATGGCGCGTGCGAGGCCAGTGGCCTCCTCCAGCCGCGCTTCGGAATCGCGGACATGGCTATCCACCTGCGCGTCGGCGTTGTTACGCCGCTCACGCAGATAGGGGCCGATGACGATCACCCGCCCTGTGGATTCGCCTGGCGCCGGCCGCGGACGGTCGGCAGCCCCATCAAAGCTCCGGGGTTCCAATTAGTTTATTCTCAAGCTGGAGCATCCTCGCCGCCTTCAAACAGCTGGATCGGAGCGCCCGGCATGATGGTCGAGATCGCGTGCTTGTATACAAGCTGCGAGTGACCGTCGCGACGGAGCAAGAGGCAGAAATTGTCGAACCAGGTGACAATGCCCTGCAGCTTTACGCCATTCACCAGAAAGATCGTCAGTGGCGTCTTGGTTTTGCGAACGTGGTTGAGGAAGGTGTCCTGTAGATTTTGTGCGCGGTCTGCCGCCATTGTTTTTGTCCCGCAGTCTGATTTGCATCTTTTGTTTTTGAACCGGCATTGCCCTCTCCGGGGCATCGTCCAGTTGCCGTGCTTTCCCCTGAGATCCCCCTCCGGGCACACGACGGATTGATTAGATGGCAGGCGCGCTTTTTAGGCAAGCCAGATCGCGCCACAGCCGCCTAAAAACGGGTCAATTCTCAGGAAATAGCCGCAAAGCGATGAAATTCCGCACGCAGCCGTTTCGCGATACCACCGGGCTTTCCGTCACCGATAGCGTGGCCGTCGATGCTGACCACGGGCATCACGATCTGACTCGCCGACGACACGAAGGCCTCGGCTGCGTGATAGGCCTCATCGGGCGTGAAGTTGCGTTCCTCCAGCTTCAGCTGCATCGCTTCCAGCACGTTGATCAGCACCGCGCGGGTGATGCCGGCGAGGATGCCGGAGGCGGCGGTGCGGGTGACAACCTTGCCGTCCTTGGTGACGATCCAGGCGTTGCAGGACGCGCCTTCGGTGACGAAGCCGCCGGCATCGACGTACCACGCCTCATAGGCGCCCTTGTCCCTTGCCTCCTGCCGCGCGAGCACGTTGGGCAGCAGGCAGACGGTCTTGATGTCGACGCGCGGCCAGCGGTTCTCGGCGGTGGTGATCACCTTGATGCCACGCTCGGCGGTGGCCTGGTTCTTGGCTAAATTCAGCGATTTCGCGGTGACGACGACGCTGGGCTTCACCTCGGGCGACGGAAAGCCGTGGTCGCGATGCGCGACGCCGCGGCTGATCTGCAGATAGACGATGCCATAATCGATACGGTTGCGGCGAACCACCTCCTCCATGACGATCTTCAGCGACGCCAGCGGCATCGCTTCCGCGATGCGCAGTTCACGCAAGGAGCGCTGCATCCGCGCCATGTGGCGGGGAAAGTCGACCATCCGGCCGCCGATGATCTCGCAAACCTCGTAAATGCCGTCGGCAAACTGGTAGCCACGGTCTTCGACGTTGACGGCGGCGTCACGCAGATTCTGGTAGTGACCGTTGACGTAGGCAATGCGTGACATGGTTCGTCCCGTTGATTGGCGATTAGGTTGAATGGATTACGTTTGCGAATTGCGCCGGCCTATCCCCGTCATTGCGAGGAGCTCTTGCGACGAAGCAATCCAGACTGCGTGTGTGGCTCTCTGGATTGCCGCGTCGCTTCGTTCCTCGCAATGACGGCTGTGGGGTCCTGCGATTAATCTCTGACATTGCTCTAGCCGACGCCGAGCGCCTTGAGCTTGCGGTGCAGCGCCGAGCGCTCCATGCCGACGAATTCGGCGGTGCGCGAGATGTTGCCGGAGAAGCGGCTGATCTGCGCAATCAGGTAATCGCGCTCGAACACCTCGCGGGCCTCTCGCAACGGCAGACCCATGATGTGCTCGCCATTGTTGCTGGTCGGCATCGACGGCACCATCGAGCCGACGTCCTGCGGCAACATGTCCGCGGATATGATCACCTCCGGTCCGCCGCCGGCGAGAATCATCACACGCTCGACGTTGTTGCGGAGCTGGCGGACGTTGCCTGGCCAGACGTGTGACTGCAGTACCGCCATCGCGTCCTGGCCGATCTGGCGTTTCGGAAGCCCCGTTGCGACCGAAATTTGCTCCATGAAATATTCGATCAGCTCAGGAATGTCCTCACGATGCTCGGACAAAGGCGGCACACGGATCGGGACCACCGAGAGGCGGTGATAAAGGTCTTCGCGGAAGCGGCCTTCGGCGATTTCCTCCTCGAGATTGCGCGCGGTCGAGGAGATAATGCGAACGTCGACATGAACCTTGGTGGTGCCCCCTGCCCGCGTAAAGGTCTGGTCGACCAGCACGCGCAGGATCTTGTTCTGCGTCTCGCGCGGCAGGTCGCCGATTTCGTCGAGGAACAGCGTGCCGCCATGCGCTTCTTCCAGGGCACCGGCCTTGCGGGCCTGCTCGCCGTTGGACTGCTCGATGCCGAACAGTTCGACTTCCATCCGCTCCGGCGTGATCGCCGCGGCGTTGATAACGACGAACGGACCTTCGGAACGCTGCGAGGCATTGTGCAGCGTGCGCGCCGCCAGTTCCTTGCCCGCACCGGACGGGCCGACGATCAGGATGCGGCTGTTGGCCTTGGCCGCGCGATCGATGGTCTGACGCAACTGGTTCATCGCCGCCGAACGCCCCGTCAGCGAACTGGCCACGGGCGCCAGCTGCTTCAGTTCCTTGACCTCGCGCTTCAGCCGTGAGGTCTCCAGCGCCCGGTTGGCGACCAGGATCAGCCGGTCGGCCTTGAACGGCTTCTCGATAAAGTCATAGGCGCCGCGCTTGATCGCAGCGACCGCGGTTTCAATATTGCCGTGGCCGGAGATCATCACGACCGGCAGCTCGGCATGGTCGCGCTTGATCTGTTCCAGGAGCTGCAAGCCGTCGAGTTTGCTGCCCTGCAGCCAGATGTCGAGAAATACCATGCTCGGGCGGCGGTTGGAGATTTCGCCGAGCGCCGAATCGCTGTCGCGCGCGGTGCGCGTGGTGAAGCCTTCGTCGTCGAGAATCCCCGCGACGAGATCCCGGATGTCGGCTTCGTCGTCAACAATCAGAATGTCATTAGCCATGATACGAGCTCTGTCTTGTCATCTGCCGGAGACGGCTTCGGGTGATATTTCGTTCGTGCTGTCGTCGTTCTTGGCGGCTTTTGGTTCGGCCTTTTCCGTATCGGGCTTCTGACCGGAAATCGCAAACCGCAGCCGCATCCAGGCGCCACGGGCGCCCGGACGTATGTTCGAGGCGTCGTTCAGTTCGATCCGGCCGCCATGATCTTCGAGCACGCGGCCGACGATCGCGAGGCCAAGGCCCGTGCCCTTCTCGCGCGTCGTCACATAGGGCTCCAGCAGCCGCGAGCGGCTGACGGTCGGCAGCCCAATGCCGTTGTCGATGACGTCGATCACGATGTCCTCGTTCTCCTTGAAAGCGACGACCTCGATGCGACCCTTGCCGAGCGTTTCGGCGGGTACCGCCTCGATCGCTTCGGTGGCGTTCTTGATGATGTTGGTGAGCGCCTGCGAAATCAGCCGGCGGTCGAACCGCGCCCGCATCGGTTCGTCCCTGATCTCGGTCTCGATATCGACGTCGGGATGGCCGACGCGCATCAGGAACACGACCTGGCGCACGGTGTCGGCAACGTCTTCGCCCTCGATGACCGGCTTCGGCATCCGCGCAAAACGCGAGAACTCATCGACCATGCGGCGGATGTCATCGACCTGGCGGACGATGGTGTCCGTGCACTGCTCGAAGATCGCCTTGTCGGCGACGATCACCTTGCCGAATTTGCGCTTGATGCGCTCGGCGGAGAGCTGGATCGGCGTCAGCGGGTTCTTGATCTCATGCGCGATACGGCGGGCGACATCAGCCCAGGCGGAGGTACGCTGCGCCGACACCAGTTCGGTGATGTCGTCGAGCGTAATGATGTAGCTGTCGCGCGACTGGCTGGTCTGTTCGGCGCTGACGCGCACCGACAGCACGCGCTCCTGACTGTCGCGGGTGATGGTGATCTGGCCCTGCACCAGCCGCTGCGAGCCCTCGCGGGCATTCTGCATCATCTCGTCCAGTTCGGGCACGACCTCGGACAGGGAATGGCCGAGCGTTTCCGACTCCGAATGACCGATAAGCTTTTCCGCTGAACGGTTGAGAATACCGACGCGGCCGGCGCCATCGACACCGATGATGCCCGCGCTGGCCGAGGACAGCACCGCCTCGATGAAGCGGCGACGGCTGTCGATCACGTCGCTGGCGCTGACCAGTTCGTCGCGCTGGGTGCGCAGCTCATGGGTCATCTTGTTGAAGGTCTCGCCGAGATGGGCCAGATCGCCCTCCGACTGGATCACCGGCACCTGAACGTGGAGGTCGCCGGTCGAGACGGCATTGGCAGCGCCCATCAGCCGGCGGATCGGCGTCACCAGCCAGTTGGCGAAGTTCAACCCGATCAGCACCGCAGACATCAGCACCGTCAGCGCAATCACCGTAAACATCAGCGCGAAGGCGACCTGGATACCGAGCCGGCGCGATTCCAGATCGGCATATTCAGCCACGCTGGCCTGGGTCTGGCGCAGTTGCTGGACGACGCGGGGATCGAGCAGGCGAGCGACGTAGAGGAAGGTGTCATCGAACGCGCGCAGCCGGATCACAGCAGCCACGTAATTGGCCTCGATGAACACCGCGATCTGCGGTTCGCTGTCGTTGACGTTCTTCAGGAAGTCCGGCGCCGGCGTGGTGAAAGCCTGCTTCATGCCGGTATTCGCGGGTTCGATGAGGTTGCTGTCCTTATCCAGGATCATCGCGCCCGGCAGGTTGCGCGAGGCCGCGCTGGCGGTCAGCACGCTCAAAAATGTACCGCGATCCTGGTCGAACAACGGACGCGCCAGCGAAATATCGTTGGCCATGCCCAGGATGTCGCCGCGGATCAACTGGGCGTGCTCGTGCAGATAGGCGTTGGCGACGATCAGCGAGTTGCCGATCACCGCCCGCGTCGGCCCGGAGAACAGCCGGTCGAGGCCGCGGTCGAGCGTGACGTTGGCAACGATCGACACCAGCACGGCCGGGATTACGGCGATCACGGAGAACAGGCTGACGATCTGCACATGCAGACGCGCCGCGGCCCGGCCCCGTCGGCGGGCCTGGACGACCTTCCAGACTTCACGGGCGATGATCAGGATCAGGATCAGCACCGCGACGGCGTTGATCAGCAGGAAGGTGACGACCACCGTGTGGGTCGGCGCTATCGGCGTCAGGCCGTTGAGAACGATGAAAGTCAGGCAGGCCGACAGCAGCGCCAGGCCGACCGCAAACGGCGCGAACAACCGCCGCAGCGCCGATGTGTGCGGCTCGGCGAACGACGGTTCATCAATGGAGGTCGTCGTGTCTGCGCTGGTCATACCGGATTTGGTGAGCGTGAACGCCTTGCGGCCATCGATCGTACCGCAAGCGCACTGATGCAATCATACAACATTGTTGCTCAATTACGACAATTCCACGGCGTGCGAAAGCCGCGGAAAACGCCCAACAGGGGTTTTCACGCGGCTTTTTGTCGGAATTATTCGATGCTGGCTGAACTAGACGCCGGTTCGATAGACTTGGATGTCGAGATCGCGGATTTTCTTGCGCAACGTGTTGCGGTTGAGACCGAGCAAATCTGCTGCACGGATCTGGTTGCCGCGGGTCGCCGCCAGCGCGGCGGTGAGCAGCGGCACCTCGATCTCGCGCAGGATGCGGTGATACAGGCCGGGCGGCGGCACGCCGTTCGGGAAGCTGCCGAAGTGCGTAGACAGGTAGACTTCGACCGCGCCGCCGAGATTGTCGACGCCGTTCTGCTGGCTGCCACCGGAAACCACGGCCGGCGGCGCAAGCTCGCCGTCGATTACCGAGGCGGTGATGACGTCCTGCGGATACAGAGCGGCAAGCCGGCGGGCGAGATTTTCGAGTTCGCGGATGTTGCCGGGCCAGCGATGCTGCTTCATCCGCTCGAGCGCCGCGGCGTCGAGCTTCTTCGGCGGCAGGCCGTCCTTTTCGGCCAGCGCGAAGAAGTGCCGGATCAGGTCGGGCAGATCTTCAATGCGTTCACGCAAAGGAGGAAGACGCAGCGGCACCACGTTGAGGCGGAAGAACAAATCCTCGCGGAACAGCCCCTGCTGGATGAGGATTCGCAGGTCCTTGTTGGACGCCGCGACGATGCGCACGTCGGTCTTGATCGGGGTGCGGCCGCCGACCGTGGTGTATTCGCCCTGCTGCAGCACGCGCAGCAAGCGGGTCTGCGCTTCCATCGGCATGTCGCCGATTTCGTCTAGGAACAGCGTGCCGCCCTCGGCCTGCTCGAAGCGACCGGAGGCACGCGAGTTGGCGCCGGTGAAAGCGCCGCGCTCGTGGCCGAACAGTTCGGATTCGATCAGGTCGCGCGGGATCGCAGCCATGTTGACGGCGACGAACGGGCCGTTGCGGCGCTTGCCGTAGTCATGCAGCGCGCGCGCCACCAGTTCCTTGCCGGTGCCGGACTCGCCGGAAATCATCACCGTAAGGTCGGTCTGCATCAGCCGCGCCAGCACGCGGTAGATCTCCTGCATCGCCGGCGAACGGCCGACCAGCGGGATCGAATCGAATTCGCCGTCGTCGGCGTGGCTGGCGACGCGCTCCTTCGGCTCGGCCAGAGCACGGCCGACGATCGCGATCAGTTCCTTCAGGTCGAACGGCTTCGGCAGATATTCGTAGGCGCCGCGCTCGGATGCGCGGATCGCGGTCATGAAGGTGTTCTGCGCGCTCATCACGATGACCGGCAGGTTCGGCCGCATCTTCTTGATTCGCGGCAACAGGTCGAAAGCGTTCTCGTCGGGCATCACCACGTCGGTGATGACCAGATCGCCCTCGCCCTGGCTGACCCAGCGCCACAACGTGGCGGCGTTCCCGGTCAGGCGGACCTCGTAGCCGGCGCGAGAGAGAGCCTGATTCAAGACGGTGCGGATGGCAGTGTCATCGTCCGCAACCAGAATGCTACCTGCAGCCATTAGTTATTCCTCATCGTGCATCTTGCGAGGTGTGCGCCGATGTCGCCGGGACATCGCCGTTGCTCGGATCCAGGTTCTTGTCGTCGATAGGCTTGTCGTCGAAATTCTTGGCGGGATTGAACATCGGCAGCAGCACCCGGAAGGTCGTCTTTCGCGGCTGTGATTCACATTCGATGATCCCGCCGTGATCGCCGACTATCTTCGCCACCAATGCAAGACCCAGGCCGCTTCCGGTCGGCTTGGTGGTCACGAAGGGATCGAACAGATTCGGCAACAGGTCTTCGGGCACGCCGGGACCGTTGTCCTTGACGCAAAACTCCAGCGGCAGCGAGACGCGGGACTTTTTACCGGGCACCGATAGCCGAACGCCCGGCCGGAAGGCGGTGGTGAGCTGGATCTCGCCATCATTGCCGAGCTCGGCAACGGCTTCCGCGGCGTTCTTGACCAGATTGAGGAACACCTGGATCAGCTGGTCCTGGTTCGCTAGCACCGGCGGCAGCGAGGGGTCGTAATCCTCGATGAAACGGATGTTGCGGGCAAAGCCGGACTGCGCGAGCCGCTTCACGTGGTCGAGCACCGAATGAATGTTGACGGGGCCGCGCGTCACCGGGCGGTCGTCGCCGAACACTTCCATGCGATCGACCAGCGTGACGATGCGATCGGCCTCGTCGCAGATCAGCCGCGTCAGCATGCGGTCCTCGGAGGATGCCGCCTGCTCCAGCAACTGTGCGGCGCCGCGGATGCCGGACAGCGGGTTCTTGATCTCATGCGCCAGCATCGCCGCCAGCGCGATCACCGAGCGGGCTGCGCTGCGATGGGTCAACTGGCGGTCCATCTTGTCGGCGATGGTGCGCTCCTGCAGCATCACGACGATATGGCCGGGGCGCTCGGTCAAGGGCGCGACATGCAGATCGACCTGACGGTCGCGGCCTATCCGCGGCGTGCCGAGATCGACCTTGAATTCGTTGACCGGTGAGCCGGAAGCGCGGACCTGATCGATCAGCGCCAGCAGCGGGCTGCCGAACGGCACAAGTTCCTTCAGCGATTGCCGCCGCAGGAACTGGGTCGAAATCTCGAAGAAGGATTCGGCGGCCATGTTGGCGTCGATGATCTTGCCGTCGGGCGCGATCAGAAGCACCGGGTTGGGCAAGGCATTGAGTATCGCCTCACTGTCGCTGGGAACGGGACGGCGTTGGCCGGCAACTGCGGTCATGCGGCGGCACTCCATGCGAAATCGTCAAACGCATCGCCAAGCTGGCGGTGCACGAAGGCGGGGTCTTCCGAGGTCAAAATGGTCTGTTTCCAATTCTTCAGCGCCGCGTCCGGCGCGTCACCGCTGGCAGCGGCGGCGTCGAGCGACCAGCCGAGATGCTTTCGCGCATGGCGCAGGCCGACGCGGACGCCGTAATGGCTGAGGATGTCCTGATAGAGCCGGCGGATGTGGCCGAGCTGCACAGCAAGCGTCGGCACGGCCTCGGCAATCCCGGTCTCGAAACGGCGCGCGATCTGGCCGGGCAGCCACGGCCGCCCATAAGCGCCCCGCCCGATCATCACCGCATCGGCGCCGGACATTTCCAGCGCGGTCACGGCGCGGTCGTAGGAGGTGATGTCGCCGTTGACCAGCAAGGGAACGGCGACGGCCTCGCGCACCGCGCGGACGGCACGCCAATCGGCCTCGCCCTTGTAGAACTGGCAGCGGGTGCGGCCGTGCACGGTTATCAGTTGCACGCCGGCCGCCTCGGCGCGGCGCGCCAGCTCCGGCGCGTTGATGCTGTTGTCGTCCCAGCCGAGCCGCATCTTCAGCGTCACGGGCACTTTCACGGCGGCGATGGTCGCCTCGATCAGCTTCAGCGCGTGGTCAAGATCGCGCATCAGCGCGGAGCCGGACTGGCCGGTGCCGCCGGTGACCTTGCGGGCCGGACAGCCCATGTTGATGTCAATAATATCAGCACCGGAGGCTTCTGCGATGCGCGCGCCCTCGGCCATCCAGCGCGCCTCGCAGCCGGCCAGCTGCACGACGTGCGGGCCGAGCCCGGTCGCCTCGCAGCGCAATACGGACGCCGGCTTGCCATTGACGAGATCGGCGCTAGCCGTCATTTCTGATACGACCAGCCCGGCGCCCAGTTCGGCCGTCAGGCGGCGGAACGGCACATCGGTGATCCCCGTCATCGGCGCCAGCACAACGCGGTTGGCGATTTCGATGTCGCCAATGCGAAGGGGCCGGTGAGGGGCGGAGTTCGGGGCGGTCACAGACCTACTCGTCGTTCTCTGGATGCCCGCTACATTGCGAGCATAGGGGCATAATGCGCACATTTGTTGTGCAGTCAATCGTCTTGCCTACAGTTTAGACAGATCTGACCAATATGCAAGTGCAGCGCAGCAATGCGTGATTATTGGTCCACGAGAATGTAATCATACTGTCTTCTGGTGTCAGCGTGCTAAGGGCTGTGCGCCTGCCGTGTGCCCCCTTACCCAGCTGAACATGATGACCGAAACCCTGAAAACTGCTGCCATTATCGTCGCCGCCGGCCGCGGCCTCCGTGCCGGCGCGGGCGGCCCCAAGCAATACCGAAGCATCGCCGGCCGCACGGTGATTTCGCGAGCGATGGAGCCTTTTTGTGGGCATCCCGATGTGTTTGCAGTGCAACCCGTCCTCAACCCCGATGACACCGTGATGTTCAACGAGGCAGTCGCGGATCTGCAGTACCATGCGCCGACCTCCGGCGGCGCGACCCGGCAGGCCTCGGTCCATGCCGGCCTGGAAGCGCTCGCCGGTGACGCGCCGGACATCGTGCTGATCCACGACGCCGCGCGGCCGTTCGTAACCCCTGCCCTGATTGCCCGCGCGATTGCTGCGGCGCAGCTCACGGGCGCCGCGGTGCCCGCGGTGCCCGTCACCGACACGATCAAGCAGGTCGGCGTCACCGGCCATGTCGAGGCCACACCTGACCGCGCGCAGCTGCGCATCGCACAAACGCCGCAGGCGTTTCGTTTTGATGTCATCCTCGAGGCGCATCGTCGCGCGGCGCGCGAAGGTCGCAGCGATTTCACCGACGACGCCGCACTCGCCGAATGGGCGGGATTGACGGTGGCAACCTTTGAAGGCGATGTTGCAAACATGAAGCTCACCACACCGGAAGATTTCGTGCGCGAGGAATCCCGCCTGGCCGCCGCCCTCGGCGATATCCGCATGGGCACGGGATACGACGTGCACGCGTTCGGCGACGGTGATCACCTGATGATCTGCGGCGTCCGCGTGCCGCATACCCGCGGCTTCCTGGCGCATTCCGACGGCGATGTCGGGCTACATGCACTGGTCGACGCGATCCTCGGCGCGCTGGCGGACGGCGACATCGGTTCGCACTTTCCGCCCAGCGACGACAAGTGGAAGGGCGCTGCGTCCGACAAGTTCCTGAAATACGCCGTCGATCGTGTCACAGCGCGGGGCGGCCGCATCGCCAATCTCGAAGTCACACTAATCTGCGAACGGCCGAAGATCGGCCCGCTGCGCGATGTCATGCGCGCGCGCATCAGCGAGATCACCGGCGTGGCGCTTTCGCGCGTCGCGGTGAAGGCTACCACCAGCGAACGGCTCGGCTTCACCGGCCGCGAGGAAGGCATCGCGGCGACGGCGGCGGCCACCATCCGCCTGCCCTGGACGGACTGAGCATGAGCGGCAGCGACCCCAGGGCCCTGTCGCGCGCGCTGCTGGATCTCTGCCGCGGCCGCAAGCTGACCATCGCCACCGCCGAGTCCTGTACCGGCGGCCTGGTCGCTGCGGCCCTGACCGAAATTCCCGGCTCGTCCGACGTAATCGATCGCGGCTTCGTCACCTATTCCAACGCCGCCAAGCGCGCGATGCTAGGCGTCAAGGCAACCACGCTGGAGAGCTTTGGCGCGGTCAGCAAGGAGACCGCGATCCAGATGGCCGTGGGCGCCCTGGAAGAGGCCGATGTCGATCTGGCCGTATCGATCACCGGCATTGCCGGCCCCGGTGGCGCGACGCCGGGCAAGCCGGTCGGGCTGGTGCATCTGGCTGTCGCCGCGCGCGACGGCCGCATCCTGCACAAGGAATGCCGGTTCGGCGCCATCGGACGTAGTCAGGTGCGGCAACGCTCCGTGCTTGAAGCCCTGCGCATGCTGACCGAACAAGCGCGCGGACCCAAGCCGCCGGCCAAGAAGGCTGCGGTGACAAGCCTCGCCCAGCCGCGCGTGGCGCGCAGCCCACGACGAACTGCGGTCAAGCGCAGGCTGGTGAAGGCGCCGACGAAGCCGAAGACTGAGAAGTAACTGTTCATCGATTCCCGGAACGATGCGGCATTCTATGCCGCTCCGCGTCCGGGGAACGAGACCTCAGCTTGTTTTGACCCCGTACACCTGATCCGCGCGCTTCTCGAACGCTGCGGCGAAGCGCTGGAAGGCGGCGTCAAACATCGTGCCCATCAGCATGCCGAGCATGCGGCTCTTGAATTCATAGGCGATGAAGAACCCGACCTCGCAGCTCGTCTCGGTCTTCGGCTCGAAGGTCCAGCGGTTCTCGAGGTGGCTGAACGGGCCCTGCAGATACTCGACCATGATCTTGCCGGCGGCGCGGTCGAGCGTGACGCGGCTGGTGAAGGCCTCGCGCACCAGCTTGAACGACACCGTCATGTCGGCGACGATCACCTCGGTGCCGTCCGGTTTGGTGGTGCGCTGGCGGATCTTCAGCGCCTTGCACAGCGGCACGAACTCCGGATAACGCTCGACGTCGGCGACCAGATCGAACATCCGGCTCGCGCTGTGGCGGACGCGGCGCTTGTTGGCAAATTGCGGCATCGTCGACTCAGCGCGCCAGCGCCGCGCGCGCGGCCTGCAACTTCGCGAAATCCTCGCCGGCGTGATGCGACGAACGCGTCAGCGGGCTCGCGGACACCATCAGGAATCCCTTGGTGTAGGCGACCTTCTCATAGCCGGCGAACTCATCGGGGGTGACGTAGCGCGACACCACGTGATGCTTGCGGGTCGGCTGCAAATACTGGCCGATGGTGAGGAAGTCGATATTGGCGGAACGCATGTCGTCCATCACCTGCAGCACCTCGTGGCGCTGCTCGCCGAGGCCGACCATGATGCCGGACTTGGTGAAGATGGTCGGATCGATTTCCTTGACCCGCTGCAGCAGGCGCAGCGAATGGAAATAGCGCGCGCCCGGCCGCACCGTGAGATAGCCCGACGGCACGGTTTCCAGATTGTGGTTGAACACGTCGGGCTTGGCCGCGACGACGATTTCCAGTGCGCCCTGCTTGCGCAGAAAGTCCGGCGTCAGAATCTCGATCGTGGTGGTCGGGCACGCCGCGCGGATCGCACGAATCGTCTGCGCAAAATGCTCGGCGCCGCCGTCGGCGAGATCATCACGGTCGACCGAGGTGATGACGACGTGGTGCAAGCCGAGCTTCGACACGGCCAGCGCGACATGCTCCGGCTCGGCGGCGTCAAGCGCGCCGGGCATTCCGGTCTTCACGTTGCAGAACGCGCAGGCGCGTGTGCAGGTGTCACCCATGATCATGAAGGTGGCGTGTTTCTTGTCCCAGCACTCGCCGATATTCGGGCAGCCAGCCTCCTCGCACACCGTGACGAGGCCGTTTTCCTTGACGATCTTGCGGGTGTCGCCATAGCCGCGGCTGGTCGGCGCGCGGACCCGGATCCAGTCCGGTTTCGGCGGCGACAGCGAATCCGGCCGGTTCACCTTTTCGGGGTGGCGCGGGCGCAACTGGGTATGGGAAACTGTATCGAGGACGACGACCATGAACTGTCCGTTCTGAGTGAAGCTCTAGGTAATCCGCCGGGCGCGCGGCCGCAACCCGCCCTCGCCTTGCCCTGCATTGCATCCTAGCATATCGGCCAGAATGGCTCAAAACCGCACACCGAACGGGCACAAACCGGGAAAGCCGCTGAAGCGCGCTTTCTTCGCCCGCAGCGTGCACGAAGCCGCGCCCGAACTGATCGGCGCGACACTGCTGGTCAACGGCATAGGCGGCGTCATCGTCGAGGTCGAGGCCTATCATCACACCGACCCGGCCGCGCACTCCTTCCGGGGGCCGACGCCGCGCAACATGGTGATGTTCGGGCCGCCCGGCTACGCTTATGTCTACCGCTCCTACGGCATCCACTGGTGCGTCAATTTCGTCTGCGAACTCGAGGATTCGGCAAGTGCCGTGCTGATCCGGGCGATCGAACCGGCGTTCGGACTGGCCGAGATGCAGGCCCGGCGCGGCGTCGAAAATCAACGGCTGCTGTGTTCGGGACCGGGAAAACTGTGCCAGGCGCTCGGCATCAGCATCGCGCACAACGCGCTGGCGCTGGACGCACCGCCGTTCGAGATTTTGGCGCGAAGCGAGGCGCCCGACGTCGTCTCCGGCACCCGCATCGGCCTCACCAAGGGCGTGGAATTGCCGTGGCGCTACGGACTGCGCGGTTCGAAGTTTCTGAGTAAGCCGTTTGCGAAGTGATCGGTTGCGGCATTCCCACCGAAATTAGAACCCCGTCATTGCGAGCCACCGGATCCGGCTTCGCCGGCCCGATGACAGGCTCCGCGAAACAATCCCGAGCCACAAGCGTAGGACTGGATTGTTTCGCCGCAAGGGCTCCTCGCAATGGCGGCGGAGAGAACGGCCTTACACAGCGCTCTTCAGTCGCTCCATTGCCTCCAGCACCTTCGCCTTGCGGGCGGCGGCCTCGGCGCGCTTTTCCTTCTCTTCCTCGACGATCTCCGCCGGCGCGTTGGCGACGAACTTCTCGTTGGAGAGTTTCGCATCGACGCGCTTGATATCGGCCTCGGCCTTGCCCAGTTCCTTGGCCAGGCGCGCCTGCTCGGCGCCGAGATCGATCACGCCCTTCAGCGGCAAGGCGGCAACTTCGCCGCGGATCAGCAGCTGCACCGCGCCGTCCGGAGCGCGGTCGGCGAAGGAGATTTCGCCAAGGCGCGCCAGGCGCTTCATCACGTCGCTCCAGCGCAGCGCGCGGGCCTGCGTCCCGGCGGAGGCGCCGACCAGCACCAACGGCGTCAACGTCGCCGGCACGATGTTCATCTCGGCGCGCACCGAACGCACCGCGGTGACCAGATCGACCACCCAGCCGATCTCGGTTTCGGCAGCGTCATCCTTGAAATCAGCTGGAGCTTCAGACCCCCCGAGCAAGATCGGCGCCGCCAGCGGATCGCTGGACGCAGCGGCGATGATCAGCGCTTCCTGCTCGCGGCTGATGCCGCGCGCCTTGCGCGGCCACGGCGTCAACGCCAGCAGACCGGTGCGTGGCGCAGTCACGGCCCACAGCTCTTCGGTGATGAAGGGCATGAACGGATGCAGCAGCTTGAGGATCTCGTCGCGCGCCCAAGCGACCATGGCGCGGGTCTCGGTCTTGGCGGGCGAATCCTCGCCCATCATCACCGGCTTGGCGAGTTCGAGGTACCAGTCGCAATACACGTTCCAGACGAAGCGATAGGCGCTGCCTGCAGCGTCGTTGAAACGATAGGCCTCGATCGCTTCGGTGACTTCGCGCGTCGCCTTGAACGTCTCGTGCGCTATCCAGCGGTTAACGACTTCGGTCGCCTTGGTCGGATCGAAACCGGCCGGCAGCGCGCACTCGTTCATCTCGGCGAAGCGGCTGGCGTTCCAAAGCTTGGTTGCGAAGTTGCGATAGCCCTCGACGCGCTGCGGCGCGAGCTTGATGTCGCGGCCCTGCGCGGCCATCGCCGCCAGCGTAAAGCGCAGCGCATCCGCGCCGTAATCGTCGATCAGGTTCAAGGGATCGATGACGTTGCCCTTCGACTTCGACATCTTGGCGCCCTTCTCGTCGCGGACGAGGGCGTGGATGTAGATCGTCGGGAATGGCACTTCCTTCATGAAGTGCATGCCCATCATCATCATCCGGGCAACCCAGAAGAAGATGATGTCGAAGCCGGTGACCAGCACGTTGGTCGGGTAGTAACGCTCGACGTCGGTCGAGTCGTCGGGCCAGCCGAGCGTCGAGAACGGCCACAGCGCCGAGGAGAACCAGGTGTCGAGCACGTCTTCATCGCGCGTGATGAAGCCTTCGCGCAATGCCGGATCCAGCGCCATGTCATGGCCCTGCTCTTCCGTGATGACTTCCTGCTCGACGTAATAGCCGAGCGCGTGGCCGACGGCCTCTTCCTCGGTCTCGGCGACGAACACCTTGCCGTCCGGGCCATACCAGGCCGGGATCTGATGGCCCCACCACAGCTGGCGCGAAATGCACCACGGCTGGATGTTGTCCATCCATTCGAAATAGGTCTTTTCCCAGTTCTTCGGCACGAATTCCGTCGCGCCGGAGCGCACGGCGGCGATCGCCGGTTTCGCCATCGTCTTGGCATCGACGTACCACTGGTCGGTCAGATAGGGCTCGATCACCACGCCGGAGCGATCGCCATGCGGCACCGCATGCGTGTTGGGCTCGATCTTCTCGAGGAAGCCGAAGTCTTCCAGCCGCGCCACGATATTTTTGCGCGCGACGAAGCGATCCTGGCCGTGCAACTCCTCGACCAGTTCGCCGGAGCCTTGCGGCAGGCCGCGCAGATAGTCCTCGTTGTCGGCGAGCGCGAGCTTGCCTTCAATGTCGAGGATGCTGATCTGCGGCAGGTTGTGGCGGCGGCCGACCTCGAAATCGTTGAAGTCGTGCGCCGGCGTAATCTTCACCGCGCCGGAGCCCTTTTCGGGATCGGAATATTCGTCGGCGACGATCGGGATCAGGCGCCCGACCAGCGGCAGCACCACGTGCTTGCCGATCAGATGCGTGTAGCGCTCGTCGTCCGGGTTTACCGCCACGGCCGAGTCGCCCAGCATCGTCTCCGGCCGCGTGGTGGCGACCACGATGAACGAGGTCGGATCTTCCGGGTTGAAGGTTTTGCCTTCGAGCGGATAACGCAGGTGCCACAGGTTGCCCTTGACCTCGACCTGCTGCACTTCGAGATCGGAGATCGCGGTCAGCAGTTTCGGATCCCAATTCACAAGGCGCTTGTCCTTGTAGATCAGGCCCTCGCGGTGCAGTTGCACGAACACCTTGACGACGGCGCGCGACAGCCCCTCGTCCATCGTGAAACGCTCGCGTGACCAGTCGCAGGAGGCGCCGAGGCGCTTCAGCTGGTTGACGATGACGCCGCCGCTCTCGGCCTTCCACTGCCAGACGCGCTCAAGGAATTTCTCGCGGCCCATGTCGCGGCGGCCTGGCTCCTTGCGCTCCATCAGCTGGCGCTCGACCACCATCTGGGTCGCGATACCCGCATGGTCGGTACCCGGCTGCCACAACACGTCGCGGCCGCGCATGCGCTCGAAGCGGCACAGCACATCCTGCAGCGTGTTGTTGAGCGCGTGGCCCATGTGCAGCGAGCCGGTAACGTTCGGCGGCGGGATCACAATCGTATAGGGCTCGGCGTCGACGCGATCGGCGCGGCCGGCCTTGAACGCGCCGGCCTGTTCCCAGGCGGCAGCGATCCGGACTTCGATGTCGGCGGGCTGGTAATTCTTTTCGATCATGACAATGCAATCAGGTCAGGAGTTTTGCGGGGGCAGCCAAGGCATGCCGACGCCGCTAGAAGCCTTCCAGCGCCGCGCAAGTCAATATATGCCAGTTTATTCAGCCGCAGCGGCCAAAGGAAGGCCGCGGGAGCAGTGTCGGTGTCGACAGCGTTTTCGAGCGAAGTGGCTGCCGGTTCGCGTTAAGAAAACGCGTCAAGCCAAAAGGCTCTAACGGCCGCCGCGCGAGACGCGCTCGATCTCGGACTTGACGATGCGCTCGACCAGGCCCGGCAGGTTGTCGTCGAGCCAGGACTTCAGCATCGGCCGCAGCATCTCCTTGACGAGATCTTCCAGCGTCCGCGCATTGTTGCTCAGCACCGTGTTGGCCAGCGTATGAAACGCGGATTCGACGGCGGACACAGTGGTTTGCGACAGAATCTGCTGCGGCGTCACCGGAGGCGCGGCATGTGGCGCATCAAAGGACGGCGGATCGAACATCGGCGCTCGCGGGCGCTCCTGGCTGGCGACCGCTTCGGCGAATTCGAGATCGTCGTCGGGCTCGATGTGCTGGAACGACGGCTCCGGTTCCAACTCCGCGTCCGCTACGACCATATCGTCAGTCAGTTCGAACACGTCGGCGTCGGGCGAAGATGGCCGGATGTCTTCCTCGGTCGTGACCGCGTCAAAGCTGGCCAGCATCGCGTCGATGTCGTCCTGGCTGTTGCTCACGGCGGGGGCCGCCGCCGGCGGCGGCGGCGCGGGCTTCGGCGCTACAGGCGCCGGTGCCGCTTTGGCGGCAGCCGCTTGCGCGGCCGGAATGGCGGACGGAGGGATGTCGTTCATAGCCGCTTTCGGCTGCGCGGCGGCGACCGGCGGCACGGCCTTCGGCGGCGCGGCGGCGGCCGGCTTCTCTACGACAGCGGGCTTAGCTTCGTCGTCGGCGATGATCCGCCGGATCGACGCCAGAATCTCCTCCATCGAGGGTTCTTGGACCTTTGCAGGCTGCGTCATTTCCGACTCCGCATCATCAACGCTCTCTTAGTTTACACCAGACAGGGCTGGATTTGTCGGTTCTCGGACGCAGGCCGGAGTTTTCATATCCCACGCCCGACTTGTCCCCAGATCCAGCGCCGCCTGATCGACAGAAGACACCAACGTGACGCCGATCACGTTACGAATCGTTCTGCTACCTCTGGGAAAGGTACGTCATCGCAACAATTGATTGCAAGCAAAGGGCCGCCGAAGCGGCCCCTGCGACAAGACATGCGGCTTTTGCGATCAGCGGCCGTCGGGGGTGCGAACACCGACCCAGCTGTCGCGCACCTGGTGGTAATGAACGCTCGGGTCATAGACGGTGGTGGAGAGCTTGAGCACCGTCGGCGACAACCGGCCCACGGCGTTGAGTACGGCGTAGGAAGCAACGACGCGATCGTGCTGCGCGGTGACCAGCGCAACGCGCGCATTCACCAGCGCCTGCTGCGCGTTCAACACGTCGAGCGTGGTGCGCTGTCCGGCCTTGGCTTCTTCACGAACGCCATTCAGAGCGATTTCGGAGGCCTGCACCTGCGCCTGCGCCGACGACACCTGCGCCTTGCCGGCCTGCAGCTGCCCCCAGGCCTGCACCACGCTGGCGCGGGTCTGGTCGCGGACCTGCTCGAGCGCCAGGCGCTGCTGAGCCAGCGTTTCCTTGGATTGCCGGATCAGCGCGTATTCCGCACCGCCCTGATAGATCGGCACCGAAACCTGCGCGACGGCGGCGGCGCTGAACTGGCGCGGCACCGAGATCGTCTGTTCATAGGCCTGCTGCGCGCTGGCCTGCAGCGTCACGGTCGGGAACAGCGCGCCTTCGTTGACCTTCACATTGAGGAAGCTGACATCGATGCCGAACATCGACGCGGTGACGTTCGGATTTTCGGTGAGGCCGAGATCGATCGCGCCGGGCAGCGTCGGCGGCAGGAAGCGATCGACCGGCGAGCCGGCGGCCAGCGCGTTCGGCTCGATGCCGATGATGCGGCGGAAGTTCGAACGCGTGGTGGTGAGGTTGGATTCGGCGGTCAGCTGCTGGGTGCGACCGGCGGCAAGCTGCGCCTCGGACTGCGCGACGTCGGTGCGGGTGACTTCGCCGACGTTGAAGCGATCGCGGGTCTGCTTCAGCGTCTGTTCGAGCACGCGGGTATTGCTCTTCTGCACTTCGACGATCGCGGCATCGCGCAGATAGTCCATGTAGATCGTGGCGGCCGCCAGCAGCACCGACTGTTCCAGCACGCGCAGGCCTTCGCGGGCCGAGGACACCTGCCCTTCGGCTGCACGGGTGCGATTCGCCGTCTGCTGGCCGTTGAACAGGGTCTGCGTGACCGTTGCGCCAACCGCGCGCGGCACCTGGGCGCCGGTCAGATGCGCCGTCGCGCCGGCGGTGCCGGACAGAACGTCGCTGTATTGATAGCCGGCACTGGCCGTCACCGCGACGCGCGGACGGTAGCCCGAAAGCGCCTGCGGCACGTTCTCGTCGGTGACCCGCACCGAGGCGCGCTGGGCGTTGAGCTGCGGATTGTTTTGGTAGGCCCGCACAAGCGACGCCTCGATCGTCTCCGCCAACACCGGAGTCGAGCCGACAAATGCTAGCAGAAGTGCCGCCGCAGCGGCTCCGGTGAGAACTTTCACGCCAGCCATCCCAGGTATTCCATTCATGCCGTTCACCGATCTTGCCACAAATTACAGCGACAGGAACCGATTTCTCGTCTGTGAGTCTCCACTCACCTTATGCCCCGCAACCGCGAGACGGAACCTCTCGCAGGGATCTCCCGACCGAAACTTGGGCAATGGGACATCCGAGCAACACTTGATTTTTTTGGTTAAGATTATGTTACCGTCGGGACGCCCCCAGCCGCTTCAGAAAACGAACGCCGGCAGCCGTTCGAGGCCGGACAATACCGGCGCAGTAGCATCGAACAACGCCCGGTTGCCGTAGTCGTCTCCGCTACGGGTCACGATCATCGCACGCTGCGGCTGAGTCATTGCGAATACGCCGACCAGACGTCCGCCCGGGGCTAGCTGCTGGTACAGGTTGCTGGGGATAATTTCCGTCGCGCCGACGAGGACGATAATGTCATAAGGCCCGTTGGCGGCGCAGCCATCAACCGCCATCGCCGCCTTGAACACGACATTGGTCGAGCCAAGCCCCGACAGGCAATCGGCGGCGTTGCCGACCAGCGCCGGATCTTCCTCGGTGGCGGTGACTCGGCCGGCGATCTGCGCCACCACGGCCGCGGAATAGCCGGTGGCGCAACCAACCACGAGGACGTTGTCGGTGGCGGTGATCTCGGCGGCCTGCAGCATCCTGGCCAGCACCACCGGCTTCATCAGGAAGCGCTTGGCGCCGCCCGGCGCGCTGATGTCGAGGTCGATGTCGAGATAGGCCATCGCACGCTGGCTGGTCGGCACGAAGTCTTCGCGCGGCACCGCGAGCAAGGCGTCGAGGATGCGCAGATCGGTTACGTCGCTGGGACGCACCTGACCATCAACCATTTTCTGGCGGGCGGTTGAAAAGTCGGACATGGGCGATCCCTTGCAAGCGGCTGAAGTTCCTCGTTGAGGAATTACGGCAGGGGGGAGCCTGTTGCAAGAAGCCTGTTGCAGGAACACTGATAGGAAGAGATCAAAAGACTTGCCGGCATGTGCATCGGCTTTGTCGAACATATCCGCCGCAGCAGATGATATTGGCTCCCCGGGCCGGATTCGAACCAGCGACCATTCGATTAACAGTCGGGTGCCCGTCCATTTCATAGCTTCTCATTCCGTTTCCGCACTTCTCAGAAGCCCCTACAATCATTGACTTTTCAGTGATATTCCCTCACATTGCCTTTCACCGGGCCACATCGCATTGCGCGTTTAAGTGGCCCCCAAGAGGCCCCAAATGCCAAAGACAGACCATCGCGTTACCCTCACCCCGACCAAGATCGGCGGGCTGAAAGCTGCGAAGCCGGGCCAGCGCTATCAGGTCATGGACGCCATGGTCCCGGGCTTTGGCGTGCGCGTGACTGACACTGGTAGCCGCACCTTCATTCTGCGGACGCGTTTCCCGGGCAGCGAGAGCCCCAGCCGGCGTGAGATCGGAAAGTGCGACGACCTCACCCTGTCCGACGCCCGGGAGAAGGCCCGCCGGTGGCGTGAGCTCGTGAAAAAGGGGGTCGACCCGGCGAACGAAGCGCAGCGCGAGCGCGATGCCGAGCTGCAGAAACGACAGACGACGTTCGCTGCCGTTGCCGACGACTTCATTCGCGACAAGCTGCCGGGCGAGCGTAAGGGCAAGGACGTCGAGCGGGAGATCCGCCGCGACCTGCTGCCCAAGTGGGGCCATCTGGCAATCACCGACGTGACCGACAAGCACGTTGCATCCCTCATCAAAGCCAAGGGCCGGGACGGCAAGGTCGGCGCCCGCAACCTGTTGGCGCTGGTGAAGCGATTCTTTCGCTGGGCCACGGCACAGCCCGAATACGGCCTCGCCGTCTTGCCCTGCGCCAATATCCGCGCCACGGACATCTTGGGAGAGATGCCGCGATCGGCCGCTCGCATCCTGTCTGCTGACGAACTGTTTGCCCTGTGGCGCGCCGCGGGCCGCATGCCCTACCCGATCGGCCCCGCCTATCAAATGCTTTGCCTGACCGCCCTGCGGCTGAATGAGGCCGTTGACGCGTCATGGTCCGAGTTCGACATGCGGGAGAAGGTATGGGTGATTCCTGCGGAGCGGATGAAGGGCCGCGATGCCGGTAAGAAGCAGGCCCGCGCCCATGCGGTCCCTCTGACTGCCGAGCTGATCGAGCTGCTGGAATCGCTGCCGCGCTTCAAGAATGGCAAGTATCTGTTCTCAACCACGGCCGGCAAGAGCTCAACCTGGATCGGCACGAAGATCAAAGACCGCCTCGATCGCCGGATGCTGCTGACCCTGCGCGCGCTCGCCAAACAGCGCGGCGACAATCCCGCCGACGTGAAGCTGCCGCACTTCGTCAATCACGACATCCGCCGCACGGTGCGCAGCCAGTTGTCTCGCCTCAAGGTGACTGAGGAAGCGCGCGAAGCGGTGCTGGCGCACGCCCGGCCCGGTATCAAGGGCACCTACGATTTGCACGACTACCTTGATGAGAAGCGCGAGGCGTTGGAGCTATGGGCAGCGCGCCTGCGGGACATCGTGACACCCCGTCCGAACAATGTCGTACAATTGCACGCAACGGCTTGACGAGATTCGGCGTTCGACTTATGTTCTCCCCCGCGCTCTAGTTGAAGTGCTGCGGCTCGTCCGGTGAGGGCGGGAGCTGAACCAAGGCAGGTACTTGGGCTGACCATCGCACTTGATGGCAGCGGCGACGTCCGCAGGCGGAAGCGAACCGAACACCCAACGCGGGGCTCGGAGAGAGGCTGTCCCCGAAAGGGTTTCAGGTCTCGCTCCGCTTGTCTTCGCTGTGTCGGCAACGCGACGAGACCTCCAACAATGGAGATCGTCATGTCTAAGCGCCTCATTCCCTACGATGCCCTCGCCGCCAAATGCATCGGTTACTCAAAGCCGCACCTGTGGCGTCTCGAGAAGGCCGGCAAATTCCCCAAGCGCGTCCCGATCGGTCCCGGCCGATACGGCTACGTCGAAGCCGAGATCGACGCCTATCTCGAAAGCAAGATCGCCGAGCGCGATGCCAGCATGAAGGCGGCGTGAGCATGGCTCAAAGCGCCGGCGCCTCCCGGCTTGACCCAGAGGCAGATCGTCGCGTGCTGGAAAGGATCAAGCGGGCACCTTCCGGCGCCAGTGCAATCGATATTGCGAAGGCGTCGCTCGGATGGCGAGCAAAGAAACACACGTCCACCAGCCTGACTATGATCGGCTTGGCAGTTGCCACGCGCCTAATCGGTGAAGGACTGATCACTCCATCGCGAACGAACCTGTTTAAGGCTGCCGAGCCGCAGATCGGCTCCGATGCCGTCGGCACCAGCTCATAGCTCATCCAGGCCTGCAAAACGCGGCTACAGCCACGCCACGCATCGCCTGCGAGAAATAGAAAAGCTCATTCGTGATCGGCACGGCACCGTGCCGGACACCGATGACGCTGACGTGTACATAATGCCGGCCGCGCTGTGTTTCAGACAGTTGGCGATCGACCGGGGCTGCGAGCCATCACCCGATCACATGACGGGACAGATAGAGTTCTGGTGCAAGAAATGGGCGCCCGAATATCTGGAGATCCCTGCCCTGGTGGCGAGGGTGTGCAAGTCCAAGCGCAATGGAATCGGCAAGGCCGACCAGATCGCCGACAAGATCCGCCTGTCTGACGCAGACCGCACTCGGCTCGGCATCCGCACCATAGGCTCCTACGACGTCGACAAGCGCGCCAGAGAGAAGCGCAGGGCTGCAAGGAAGCGTGAGCGCGACCGAGAGAACGCCCGGCTCAAGCGGGCTACCAATGGCGCTCTAAGCCGTCAGCAGTACCTTGCAGACCATAGCCTATCCCGCACCAAGCCATGGGAAGCCCAGGGCATCAGCCGAGCCACCTTTATGCGCAGACGGAAGAATGTTGGTTGTGCTGCTAATAACCAGGGGCCGCCGTAAGAGTGGGGCCTTTACGCAGAGGTCGGCCACCCTGTTCCCAGCGGATGGCAAGTTCAGGGTTTGTCATCCAATAGTAATGGACCCGGCGGAAGTTGCTGTAGGAATGCTCCCCGTCTATCTCGCGCAAATAGTCGATCAGTTTCGCAGTATCCGACATCACCCGCATCACGAAGTCTTTCCAATAGACGTAGCAAATGCGCTCATCAAAGGTCTCGTTCAGAACGCCGACCGCCATGAGCTCGACGACGTTTAGATAGCCTCGAATGTCATCGAAATCCGTGGTTGTACAAAATGCACCAAAATCGACGATATGCGGCAACTTTTGCGCCGCCGTGCGGTATCTCGAGTAAGCTTCGAGCAGCTTTTCATCCAAGTCCGTTTTGAGGAAAAAGTCGACGGCAGCGCGTCGGCGGGCTACGGCCTTCTGCGCTTGGAGTGACCAAAACGCCACTCCGAGCGCAGCCGTCGCTATAACAGCTGTAAAACTTTGTGCGTAAGGCACTACGTCGTTAATTGACATTCCCTATTCCCCAATCAGCCTCATCAGTCGTGAGACAAGTCCGTCGCCCATTCCTATTCTACCTATCAGCGACGAACCTGTCTCAAAGTAAGGAAGAGGAAGGCAAGGGAGGCGCGGCCCCCCTTGAACCCCCGGGACCGAACCAAAGCGGTTCGGCCCACCAGATGATTTTCAGGAGGGGGAAGAAGGCGACGAGCAAGATAGTCACTCCAAATCTTGAGCATCCGCACCACAAAGGACGACGCTCGCACAGCCGAATGCGACTCTCTCAGTCGAGCACCAAGCACCAGCGAACGCCGAGTGACGGAACAAGTGCTATTCAATCGGTTGTCCTATGAAGGGTAATGCTAGCATTTACAAAGGTTTGCCAAGCGAGATTTGACAGCATTCCAGAACCGGGGCCACTTGAGGGCCACGCGCGCCGCGAAAACAGCAGGTTTGATACCAGCTCGGTGCGCGGATGGTGGATGGACATTGCATGTCGGATACGGCGCAGATTGGCGAGCGGAGCGGCTGGATAGCCGGCTTGGATGGGCGAACCGCGGCCGCGCGTCGTGTACGGCAGGTGATCGACCTATTCACCGCAGCACTTGGCGGGACGCTCGACCCGATGAAGCACGACGCGGTCCTGAGGGCCGCCGAGCTGCAGGTCACCGCAGAGGCGCTGCGGACCCGGTCACTGCGAGGCGAGCCCGTCGCACCTGGTGACCTAATCAAAGCGGAGAACCTGGCCGATAGGGCGCGCCGCTCGCTCCGCATAGGCGACGCCCCTGCCCGCACCATCCGGCCCATCCGGGAACGCCTGAGGGCCGCAGGATGACACCGCAGCACCCTTCCCCCTTGGAGTTCTTCGCCACCCTGCGGTGGATCGACGGCCGTCCGCTGCTGGATACGATCGAACCCTACCGGCAGGCGCTGTTCATTCAGGCGCTCTACACCTTCCGGGATGACGGCGCGCCGGTGTTTAACATGGTGCTGGCGGGCCGCGGCAAGAAGAACTGGAAGAGCGCCGACCTGGTGCTGGCCGGCCTTTACTGCCTTCTCTGCCTGGACAGTCCGCAGGGCAACGAATGCTACATCATCGCCAACGACCTCAAGCAGGCCGGTGACGACCTCAGCCTTGCCAAGAAGCTGATCGAGGCTAACGACGCGCAGATCGGCGGCGAAGTCACGGTGTTCTCGGAGGAGATCAAGCGGACCGACGGCCGCGGCTTCCTGCAGATACTCCCCGCACGCGACAGTATCGGCGCACACGGCAAGACCTACCTGTTCCTCGGTCTCGACGAGATCCACGGCTGGCGCGACTACGACCTGCTGGAAGCGCTGGCGATGGACCCCACGCGGTTTGACTCCCGCATGTGGATCACCAGCTATGACACCCTCTGGAACAGCCCAGGCATCCCGCTGCACGATCTAAAGGAGCGCGGCAAGGCGGGCGACGATCCACGCTTCCTGTTCTCGTGGTACAGCGGCGAGTTCTGTACCGATCCCGCGCTGGCCGACCTCTCCCCCGAACGGAGAGCCAACCCTTCCATGTCGTCCTGGCCGGAGGGCATGGGCTACATCGAACAGCAGCGGCGCCGGCTGCCCTCGCACAAGTTTCGCCGGCTGCACCTCAACCTGCCTGGCGCGCCGAACGGTGCGTTCTTCGATCCCGACAACTTCATCAAGGCGATCGACAAGGGCCGCGTCACGCTGCCCTACGACGCCCGGCTGAAGTATCACGGCTTCGTCGATATGAGCGGCGGCAGCGCGGATGACGCCACCCTGTCCATTGCGCATGAGGAGGATGGGCGGGCGATCGTCGACCTGATCGTCAAGCAACTCGGTGACGTCCCCTTCAACCCGCGAAATGCGGTCCTGCGATTTGCCAAACACCTGAAGGAATACGGCATCCGGCGCGTCATAGGCGACGCCTACGCTGGCCTGACGTTCCGGTACGACTTCGAAAGCCAGGGCATCACCTATCAACCCTGCAAGGTGCCGAAGACCGATCTCTACGACGAGATGGATCCGAAGCTGAACGCCGGCGAGATCGAGTTGCCCGACCTGCCAAAGCTGCAGGAACAGGGCCTCGGTCTGGTGTTGCGCGGCGCGCGCGTCGATCACCTCCCCGGCGAGCATGACGACTTCATCAATGCCGCGGCCGGCGCCGTGTGGTGCGTCGTCAACGCGAACAAGCTCATGCCGCCGGCTCCAATCTTTG
Source organism: Tardiphaga sp. (assembly GCF_028290495.1). Lineage (GTDB taxonomy): Bacteria > Pseudomonadota > Alphaproteobacteria > Rhizobiales > Xanthobacteraceae > Tardiphaga. The sequence goes on along the minus strand of NZ_JAQGJT010000046.1, from coordinate 74,855 downwards.
GCACCTACGGCGCCCGGGATCGTCACAGCGAGAACAGCCCCTTTGCACAGCAGCCGGAGCGCACTGGCTACGCCTCACAGCCGCCGGAATATTGGGCAGCTCAAGGAATATTTCACCCCAACGATCGGCAGTATTGGATCGATCGTGGCGTCTTCAAACCGAACGAGGAAACAGCGGCATGAGCATTCGCAACTTGATCGACCAGCGGACGGCGGCTGGTGCGCGATACGCATCCGCGGTGGCGGAGTTTCGAGAGGCGTTTCTCGAACTGGCTGCGCTCGATGGCGCGCTGGTCGGAAAGACCTCGGAGCAAGTCCGGTCGTTCGGCACCTATCCCGACATGATCGCGCTTCGTCACCCGGTTTATGCGCCCGATCTCGAAGGGCACTGGCCGACGGAAGCGACAGAGCGGCGCAACGAATTTCTCGCGCAGCTTGATTGAGGGAGGCAGCAATGAATCTGAGAAACGAACAGCTTATCGAGCGTTTGAAAGCGCATCCGATGCGCGGCCAACTGGCAAAATGCCTCGACGTTGCCGAGGCGTTTTCCCAAGATTGCGAGCGCGTAGCAATGAACCGCGACCTCAGCGAAGTGGGCCGCGCCAACGCGCTGAAGACCATCTTGCAGCGCGCGGTGCGGGATCTGCGGGATGCTCGCAAGCCCGTCGACGATCTTCGAAAGACGCTGGAGACCAAGCGCTCTGCGGTGAAGTCGCCACCCTTCGACAAGACCGATCTGGTCGGCGCGTTGAACCGGCAAGAGCTCAGGGCAGCGATGCGGGGCATGGATACGGCCGTGCGCGCCGGGCTGATCACCACCGACCCGACTTTCGCCGACGCTCTGCTCGAGCAGCCGCCGGTGCTGAGCGGCCTCACACCGAACGAAGGCTTCCTCGTCCAGGCCGCACAGGAGGCGCGCCTGAAAACGCTGTTCGGCCCGCAGCTCGCCGAGATCGCCGAATTGGAATCGACGCTCAACGAAGCGGCCGGCATCGCCGCGGTGGCGCGGAACGATCTGCAGACGAAAGCCGGCATGCCGCAGCTTGAGTTTGACGCCTTCGCGACGCCGATTGAGCAGAAGCTCAGGGCACCGTGGCTGGTCAAGATGGGCGACGATCAGCCGGTTCTTGTCGTGCAATACGAGAAAAAAGGCAGCACCGATCTGCATCGCCACGCCACGCCCGATGAAATCCGAGACGGGAAATTTTATGCCAGCGAAGCTGAGTATCTGGCGGAGCGCGCAGCATGACGGTTTGCGCAGGTGGCATCCGACGCCAGCGCGATGGACGAGGCCGGCGAACGCCGAACCGCCGCCTCGTTTCCCATCACTCCCGATATTGTTCTCGGAACCAAACCAGGAAGCAAGATGACTGACCAGACTGACACCGGCACGATCGAGATCGAACTTAACGGGAAGCAGAAAACGCTGGTCCCGTCGCTGAAGGCGGCAAAGGTCGTCAACGGCCAGCGCGGCTTTCAAACCGTCCTCAGCCGGCTGTCGCTGATGGACTTCGACGCCTACGTGGAGGTGGTCGCCGCAGGCCTCGGAAGCCGACCTGCCGAGGTTGAGGACGCCGTGTGGAAGACGGGCCTGCCGAACCTCACCGAACCGCTGTCACAGGATGTTCTGCTGCTGGCGAATGCCGGCCGCCCGCTCAGCCCTGCAACGGAAGGGTAGCAGCGAATGGCGTCCAACCTTACTTTTGCAACCGACGTCGACAATTGGTGCCGACAAGCCGAGGAGCGGCTACTTGCCGTTTTCAGGATGAGCGCTCAGGACGTCGTTTCGGAAATGCAAAAGCCGGTGGGCGCCGGCGGCAACATGCCGATCGACTTCGGCTTTCTACGCGCCAGCATCCGAGCTTCCAACGATTCCATGCCTCAAATTGACCCGTCCGCGAAAGGCGGAGCACCCGCCGTTTACAATCCTAGAGAGGTCAATTTGGTGATTGCTGGCACCGAGCTCGGGCAACCGCTCTACATCGGATACACCGCCGCTTACGCGACGTATCTCGAATACGGGACGTCGAAGATGGCGCCTCGCGCCTTCGTCCGACTCGCTGCGATGCAGTGGCCGCAAATTGTCGACCGCAACATTGTGAAGGCAAAAAACACTGTGCTCAACGGGTTCGCCCGACTCACTAAATACGATTGAGGGGTGAAACATGAGCGACGCTTCAGCAACGATCGGCCTTGCAGTCGACACTTCCCAAGTCAAAGCGGCGAAGGGCGATCTAGATCAATTGTCTGCGGCCAGCAGAGCAGCCTCGGCCGCAGCCGATCAACTGGCTCAATCTAGCTCGAAGGTCGCCGCCGGCATGGGGGCGATGGAGGCCGCTGCCAAACGCGCCGGGATCTCGGTCGCCGAGTACCAGACTCGAACGGCAGCTTTCAACGCGGCGTCCGAGAAGATGGCGACGGCATCGACTAGCGCATCGAGTGGCATCACGAAACTGAATACCGCGGCAGGTGGCGGGGCGTCCGGCATCCTCAGCATATTGGGCTCTTACAATGCTGCCTCGCTTGCGATGCAAGGCATTACCGCCGCATCGACGGCCTACTATGCGCTCACAGCGAGCAGTGGGCCGACCCTCGAGGCCAGTCTCTCAGAGCAGGCAAGGCTGCTCGGCTCAGTGAAGGATGCCTATCGGGACGCCGCCGAGAAGGCCGGCAAATTCTACGACCAGTCCAAGGCGATCCTAGAGCTGCAAACGTCGCAGAACATCAACGCGCTGCAATCGAACATCAGGCATCAAACTTCATCCTTCCTGCGAAGCACCGTCCCGGTCGCTGCGCCCACCGACGCGATGGGCGGGATAACGGGTGCCGGTGCTTTCGATATTTCCCCCAACTTCGGGCCATTTAAAAGTGCTCTTGAGGAGTTGAGTGGCAATATCGCCCTCGGTGCTCCGGCCGTCGAGAAATTCCGAAATGCCATCGCCGATATAGGCAACTCGAACCCGGCCCTTGCTGGCGTCGCCAACGGGCTGCTCTCCGCTTCCCAGGAAGCCGGGATGACTGCCGACAAGGTAAAGGACATGCAACGGTCACTGCGGCTCCTGCGGGGCACCGCAACGCCGGAAGATCGCGAAGGCCTTGGTCTCTCGAATCGTATCAGGACAGCAGCGCCGGCGCGCGATCCGTTCGACGGGGCGGTGATCTCCGCGAACAAGCACATTGCCGCGATGCGAGCGGATGCCGATGCCGTCGGTGCGACTGCCGGCGAACATGCCCGACTCCGGGCCGAGGCTCAGTTGCTCGAGGCCGCACAGCAAAAAGGCGGTGCCGCAACGGATGCCCAGAAACAGAAAATCTCCGAACTGGGGCAAGCCGCAAGCGATGCCGCAACGAAGTTGGCGCGGGCCAGTGTTGATCACGAGATCAGTTTTGGCAGACAGACGGCGTTCATGTCGAGCGAGGACGTTGCTATCGCCCGGCAGCTCGCCAGCATTTACCCCGACGTCGCCACGGCACTCGGAAGCGTCGAGGCCTCCGCGCTTAGGACCAACTCCGCGATCTCGCAATTCTCTCAGCAATCTATGACGCCGATTTCCGAAGGCCTTTCGGACATCGCAACAGGACAGGAGCAGTCATGACCTCAATCGTCGTAATGAAACACCCGGACGCGATTCACCTGTTGACCGACAGCGCCAGCTACACAGTGGATGGCGTGGTGACGGGTTTTGAGGACAAGGTGTCGGTGCTGCCCGACATCAATATGGCGATATTTACCCGCGGGCCGGTGATTGCTCGTCACCTGTTCGCGCTGTCGCTGGTCGATCGGTTTGCATCGTTTGATGATTTCATACTCGACGCGCCCAACCACGTCCGCAAGGTCTACCTCGACCACGAGGACATGCTGCGGCAGTGCGGCCATCCGGACACCGAGTTTTACTGTTTCGGCTGGTCTGAGCACCGGCAGCGGCCGGAAGGCTACCAGATCCGCTGCGGGTACGAGGACAGCGCCTGCTACACCGACGCCAAGAGCGCCCCGAAATTGAAAGGCGGGAAGGGAGTCTATAACAAGCCCTTTATCCTCCACTCAGTCGCAAACCTGTCGATGGCTCCCGGCATCTTTTCGTCGGACGATTTGAAAGCGGCCGGATTCCCCTTCCACCTCGCGACCGAGGACATGACGCCCGAGGTCGACATGCTACAGATCATGGAGATGATGCGGCGCAAGCCCTGCGCTCGTTTCCCTGACCAGTCCAAAACGATCACCTGCGGCGGCCGCGCGTTGCTCACCACTGTGACGCGACGGGGATCAAGTCAGAAGGTGTTGGTCGAATGGCCCGACGCGATCGGCGAGCCGATCCAGGCAGCGGCGCCCGTCGATTGGAAGGTCTGGCGTGATGGGGCCACCTTCCGCCACAAGCTCACATCGTCCCGCCGTGCGTTACGGAAGGTCGCCGCATGACGTCTGAGCAAGCCCTGTTACTCTCCGAACGGGTCGATATCCTGTTCGGCGAGCTGCGCGACGCCGGGATTCCCGACGACCGCATTGCGGGCGAAATGATATCCCGCGGATATGCCTCGATCTTCAAGCTCGACATGCCAGGCGCGCGACAGCGGGTCATCGAGTTTTTTGAAGAGGTTGCCAGAGCCGCAACTAGGGAAACCGACCGGCTACAACGACTAGCTGCAAATTCAAACAAGAAGGGCTGACGCTAAAAACGGCGCTAAGAAGACGATTTATTTGAAACAAGGCCCATAGCGAGGAACACATGCCAGCCGTCGCGAAGCAGATCGATCAGCAGCCTGCGGCTCGGCAGCAATGGCGTCTACCGCCACCGGACCCGGAAGGCCTGCAGCGCCTTCTGGTCGAGATGGATCGACCGCTGATTGATGCGGCAGTGCGGGCCCGGCTGTTGCGGCTGCAGCAGTTTCACGGCGAGGCCCATATCCGGCTGCTGATCATCACGATCACGGAATCGGAGGGCAATGGCGACGCGCTGATCGAGCCTATTGTCTCGGCCGTCAGCGACATCATGAAGCGTCGGCCTGAGTGGCCGGAGCGTGGCAGCGAATGGCTGGAAGCGTTCGACGTGGTGCCACTGGTGCCGTTGCTTGAAGTCTTCCGCGGCCTCGATGCCTTTGCCGATCGAGAGCTAGAGCACCACTACATGATCAGCGTCGGCAGGAGGATCGGCAGGACGCTTGCAGAGAAAGATGCACCACCGGCGCCGCCCGTCACCAATCGCGTCAGCAAGGCCCGTAGGGCGATTGAGCAGGGCCTGGAATTGCTCAAGCACAAGGGTCCGCACTCGACCAGTCCGATTACCCGGCTCGCTGCTGATCGTTTCGGGCTCAGCGCCAGCGAGTGCGGCCAGGTCATCAACGCCGCGCAGCTCTACGGCGACAAGGTTTGGTTAGTCGAGAAGATGTCCCGCGCCGCGCTATTCGCGCTGTCGTCATCGTCACTGCCCGAATCGGTGCGGGCTGCCGTAGAGCGACGCCTGCGCGCCGGCGAGAAGATGAAGGCGCCGGAGATCGCCGTATTGAAGAAGGCATGCTCGCGTTAGCGGCATTTCTGCAGCCAAGCAGTCTCCTGGCCCGTCGCTTCAAATTTACTGTTTCTGACCGTGTATTCGTTTCGTGAATTTCGGTTGAGAATAGGGCGGATCGTATCGCCTTTCCTGTCGATGATCAGGGTGCGTTGCACCTGCTCCCTGGTCGAGATGTAGCTCAGGATGAGCTGCTTCTCTTCGTTGACGGAGGCGGTCTCGATCTCGTCGATCGCCTTCGTTCCATTGTCGGAGATCAGTCGACCGTCGGGCTCAACCTCGTAGGAGATGGTCTGGCCGTCTGGACAATTCACAGCCCACTTGCCGATCAGTCCCCATTGCTTGGCTACATCCGCAGCTTGTCCTGCATGCGCCGCGGTGGCCATCAGCAGCGCCGTCAGTGCTGTTGCGGCGAATTTCAATTGCTCGCCTTTTTCAAGTCGGCGACCACAAGCTCCGCCTGCAATGGGATTCGAATTCCATGGTCGTGCGCGAAGGTTACAAAGCAGGCGCGCTCACTCACAAAATGAACGGACCTAACCTTTTCCGGGTTGATGTAGATCGAATGTCCGTCTTCGCCGGCGAATTGAGCAAACCGCATTTCAGGCTCCCTGTGAGCCACCAGCCTAGCGCAACCTGAGCGCGCCTAAAAGGTCAGGAACTCTTGTTTGAACGGGAAAAGGTCAGTGAAACCCGGCAAGTGACAGGGAGACGGACGGATGTCAGTGACGTTTCTTCAAACCAAGGGCAATATCGAGAATCGATTGCAACACTTGGTCGATCAATCCATCTGTCAGATCGTCGATTTTGGAGATGCGAAAATCGTGCGCTTGCGAACCTCGGTTCAATCCGGCGCCTACTTGAATTGATGCGTGACCTGGATAGTGAGTAACAAAGACGAAACCTGCAGGCTCTACTCCAACTGCCGTTGCCGTTATCGACGGATTAGTCGTGCGGCCATTCGCGCCAGCAGCGAATTTCGCACTGTCGTCGACGATATCGAGTTTTAGTTTACCTTTCCAAGCCTCCTGCGCGGCACGTAATCGTGGCAGCACTCGTTCCTTCAGCTGAACGCCAGAGGCTTTCATGTCCGCTTCGAGCTTTTTCTTTGCGGCATTTTCTGTGCTGTCGCGACTTGCGACTTGGTTCAGTGCAGCGTCGAGCATCTTCTTGAGTTCGTCGTCTGACATTTTCACTCCCTGATTCGCTTAGTGCGTTCAGGATGGCAGGCCACGCGTCGGACGGGTATTAATCTCCGCAGCGTCCCCACTATTCACCGAGCGATGCCAGCGCCACCCTCCCTGTCAAAAGTGGAGGGTACAGACGCGCCAAAGGGCCCCGATGGGGATGGATTTTTAAGTAAATCAGTGAAATCATGTCCGTGGGCTTGAACACCCGGACCGAAGAACAAGGCCTGCGACCTTTGACGAGGTTGCGGCCTGCGAGCGCGGTAGAGCCTTGGCGGGCTCGAAATGCTAATGGTTGCACCTTGGCGGGTGCACCGACCTGGCCATTATGGCCGGGAGCGGTGCGCTATGTCCAGAGCCTTCGGGCTTAAAAGTGCGTCGGCCTGTCTCTTCGGCAGGTGTTCAACTCCCGGCTGCCGGCCCGATGCCGGCGACTGGCCTTGAACAGCCAAACCGAAGAGACGAACACATGAAAACCCCCAAGAAGAAGCCAGGGAGCCCCCTGGATGCGATCTATCGCCGGACGGACCTTTCCCCCGAACAGATCTTTCAGGCCCTCAGCCGCCTGCGGCATGAGGCGCAGGTGCAGATCGAATTCCTGATCGACCTGGTCAACGAGCTCGACGGCGACACCGACCTGGAGCCGGAGCCGGTCGAGTCGAACCTCGCCGGCTTCGAGAATTGTTGCGAGCAGGCCGACGAGGCGGAGGTCTATGACTTCGACGACGAGGATAACCATGACGACGAGTGGTCGCTCGGTTCGATTAATCCCACGATCAGCGGCAGCCAACGGACCTGGGCCAGCGGCGAATCGGCAGATCTCGAAGACGAGCACGACGGCCGCGAGCCGTCACTGTGTGGCATCACCGCTGGCGGGCCGAGCATGGACGATCGCGACCTCGAGCAGTCCTGCGAGGATGGCGAACTGGAAAGCGGGATCGGCGACTTCGCCGGGCTGATGGAGCAGTGCCACGGTTACTCGGGGAGCCGCGCCAGCGGTTTCGCGAGGTATGTTGCATGAACCGCGCTGTCCAAGTCTTCGACCGGCTTTTGATCGCGCTGGTGCTGGCCTTCCTGATCTTCATCGTCGGGTGGCGATTCCCGATCGCCTACTGACCGCGGCCGGAATTACGACCACGACGCCCGGGCTGGTCCCGGGCATCACCGCCATCGGAATTCCGATAACGGTTCGTCGGCTACGGCCGGCGGGATGGTCACTCAGCCTTTTCGCCCGCTTAAGCGACCTGCCGATCGAACCATTTCTGGATAGCGTAAAACTATCGAAAAAGGAGGCGAGCCAGAGTGATGACTGTTCCCATGCAACAACATGAACTCATCTGACAGACGCTGCACTACCCACCGCGAATAGACTACAGAGACCTCGCGATTCAGATCTGATAGCGGCTTCACTGCATGATTTATGAAATCATTTGTTAGAGAAATGCCGTCCACCTCTTCCGCTCTGCTCCGAAAGTCGCCAGTGTTGAAGGTCACGCGCCACGGGCTTTTCGGTCCGCCGAAGCGCCGAGCAATTTGATTAATCCCGCTACCAAAATTGCTATCTAAAGGGAGAGCACTTTTTTGCTGATGTGCAATTACTATCGGTAAAAGCGGCACGATTTCGATTTTACATTTTTGATTCCATGTCGTGACGAAGCTTCGCAGGATATCGTAGGCTTGTTCTATATCTCGCAAAGGCAACGTGAAATAGTCGAATGCTTGGGTCAGGTAGGAAGCCAAGTCAGTGTTTGGCGGTAACGATAAATTCGTCGGATCTATTGGCAGCTCTGTGAGAAGTCCTTCAACGAACAACTTTCGCGTTGCTTCTTCAAAGTGGTACGTCCGATTGAAGAATCTCGAGAGATATCCTTCGCTATCAAAGCCTGATCCGTAGACTGCGCCAATCGAATGGCTGAGTTGGGTCGTATCGGTGGCGACGATAAAAACGACTTGGTCAATGTCGAATAGGTGCTTCATCCGCTCAAGCATCGCGATGGCAAATGGCGGACGACATCTGTCAAGCTCATCGACCAGAACGAAGAGTGGCAAGCTTTGCCCTTTTTCGGCAGCGATTTTAAGAAACTGCCCGACGCTCTCTCTGAACTTCGATATAGTCCTCTTTCCTTCGCGGAAAGATGCCAACAGAGTTTTGCCTTGCTCGCCGATCATCTCGCCAAGCGCCTTCGCTAGGTCGTCCGCAGTTTTTTCGGTATCCTTTGAAGTGTCAGAAGCCAGGATGGAGTTCACCTCATCGAGTCCCGATCCGATAGCCTTCTTAGCAATTTGGATCGTTGCGCCCTTCGCAGCAGCCACGGCGATAGCAGCACCATTTCGTTTGGCTTGATTCCACCAATCCCGCGCTTTCTTCTCTCTCTTGACTAAGGGCGCAACCGCAGCATCGATTGCGTCCATCACCGAAAGCAGTGGATCATCAGCATGGTCATCCTGCCAGGCGTTAACCTGCGCGACCAAAAACTTGTCGGCCTCTAACATCTTTGCAAATCGCGAGAGAAAGAACGACTTCCCCTGCCCCCAGCGGGCATCGATATTGAGCACGTACGAGGCCGGCTGCCCGGCAGCTTTGCGTTCGATCGTTCTGTTTATCAAAAACAGTTTTAAGAACGCCGCGTCTGCGGCCCTTCCTAGTCGATCGTTTTCCCAAATATCGGGCACATCAGCGACAGCAGCAATCTCGGACATTTTGTTTCCCCCAAGCGAGCGTCGGACGGATTCGCCAAAGGAGAAAGTGGCCCCCAGGGTGGCCCAGAACAAAAAAGGCCGCCCAGCTGGACGGCCCACAAAGCATCTAAGTCATTGAATTTGTTTGGCTCCCCGGGCCGGATTCGAACCAGCGACCATTCGATTAACAGTCGAATGCTCTACCACTGAGCTACCAGGGAACAGCGAATTAAGCCTCGCTTGCCGCAGCGTATAACAAAGCGATCCGGGCTTGCAAAGCGGGAAATGCGGCTCAGCCACATAAAACGAAAACCTCCCGAAATCAGCGATTTACAAGGGGGTTTTCGTTTTTCGTCGATGATCTGCCGCAACGAATACGGAACTTGCGGCGTTGAAACACCACAGTGGCATCGCCAAAACGTCGCATTCCACGTCGAGATTTGCGGCTGTGAGACGACAAGTGACCCCGAAACCCCGAATCGACGAGGTGACCATGTCTGCGCTTCACGGCCATCAGACCACGGCTCTCCACACCCTTCCCCCCATCAGCGACGACGAATGCCTGCTGCGGCTCGCCGCCGTGGTCGAGCATCACGACACCGATCATCTGCCGGACACCGATCATCTCGATGAATTGGCCGGGCTGATCGGACGGCTGGCGGTGCCGATCGAGCTGTAACGCTCAAGCTCGTGCCCCGGATCTGCGCAGCAACGTTTCACGCTGCAGCGCGTCCGGGACACGAGCGTGAATTCCAGATGCAAATTTCAAATAGCCAAGCTCTTTTGTTCTCGCGGCGCCTCCGCGTCCGAGGGGGTGAGCATTTCCCCTCGAACCCACGAGGGGGGCAGCGCGCCGAAAGGCGCGGGGGGAGTGGGACGCGGTTCGCTTCGCCGTCGGCGACGAAGCGGCAACCGCGCAGCGCCTTTCGACGCGCCTCATCGCAGGCAAGCTTACACAGCCTGCGGCTGCCATGGGCGGTTTCTGTCCCTCGGGCCGTGCTCCCGGGGACGTGGTCTCGTCGGGTTTCCCCTTCGTTTCCTGTCCCCGCTCCACCGCAAGACGCCTCATGAAGTGCCCCTCGTGAACGGGAATGTGGGGATAATAATCAGATAAGGATTTTAATCAATAGTATAGGAAGATAAATTCGACGTGGTGCGCGGGCAGTCGACCACCGCAGGCGTAACCCGCATGAGCGTAGCGACATGCAGGGATTTACGGAGCGCGCTGTCCCGCATGTCGCTTCGCTCATGCGGGTTACAAGTGCTCACCACGCTCTTGCCCCGGACGCGATGCAATACGCCGTATTGCTTCGCAGATCCGGGACACGAAAGCGGTGTCGGGTTTCTCACTTCGCCGGACAGGCCGCGCCGCTTTCCGCCCAGGCTTTCACCAGCGCGCCGGCCTGCTCCTGCGTACCCGGCGCGGGCGAGCGGCCGAAGCCCGGGGCCCAGGCCCAGCCGACCAAGGTGTCCTTGCCGATATGGTCGATCAGCGCATCGACCGCGCGGCCGCCGTTGCGGGCGGGGTCCTTGATCTGCTGGCAGATCTCCGCGATCGTCTTGCCCTGCCAGGCCATTTCGATAGGCGCCAGATGCCATTCGGGATGGCCCGGCACGCGGCCGGGATCGAAATTGGCGGCCTGGTGGCAGGTCGAACAGCGCATCGTCGGCGTGCCCTTGCCATCGCCGCCGCGTTCGACCGGCGGCTGGTGCAGACGGCCCATGTCGCCCTGATGCGGGCGGTCGCCGGCCGGATGGCAGTTCACGCAGCGCGGGCTTGTCAGCACCCGGCCCAGCTCGCTGAACATCGCCGCCGAGCGCGCCGCCTCATCCGTGATTTTCGCAAAGCTTTCCGGCGAGGCCAGATCATTGGCAGAAGCCGCACCGGCCGTCGTGCATATCGCCAGCGCCAAAACCGCTGCCCGCACCCTGCCCCGCATCTGCATCATAGTGGTCGCTCCTGATGCGCGTCAGCGCGGCAATTTTCGGGGATCAGACGAGGTAGCGCGTGGGATCCTTGAGGATAACGTCGCGCACGGCCTCGTGGTATTTGATGTAGCCGGTGCAGCGGCAGATATGGCCGTCGAGCGCTTCGGCGATCTCGGTTTCCAGCTGCGCGCGCGGCAGCGGCGTCTTCGCCAACCGCTCCAGAAACACTTGGCCTTCATTGAGGAAGCCGGCGGTGCAGTAGCCGCACTGGAACGCGAAGTGCTCGATGAACGCCTTCTGCAGCACCGAGAGTTCATTGCCCTTGGCGTGGCCTTCGACGGTGCGCACCGACTGGCCATTGAAATTCACGGCGGGCACTATGCAGGTCGGGCTGGTGTGGCTGGTGCCGTCGGCATTGTCGACGATGATCGCGCAGCTCAGGCACTGCGCCGCTCCGCAGCCGAACTTGGTGCCGGTCATGCCCAGATGCTCGCGCAGGTAGTCGTTCATGGTGAGGTCGTCGCGAACCTCGGCGGGCGTCTGCTTCTGGCCGTTGATGGTGATGGCGAGTGTGGTCACGCGAGCGCTCCCTTGAGAAGGCTTTGGGTCACCGGCAGCGACTGGAAACGCCGTCCGGTGGCGTCATGGATGGCGTTAAGCAGAGCCGGCACGACCGGGATCATCACGACCTCGGCGATGCCCTTCGGCTTCTCGTCCGGCAGCGGCGGCAGCATCTCGATTTCGAGATCGCGCAACGGCAGGTCGGAGCCGCGCGCCACCAGATACTGGCCGAGATTCCACTGCCCGTTGCCGGGGCCGCCCTCGAACGGCGGCAGCGATTCCAGCAGCGCGTAGCCGACGCCCATCGCGAAGCCGCCCTGCGCCTGGCCGAGCACCAGATCCGGCACCAGCGCCTGGCCGCATTCGAGCACGCTGTAGGCCTTGGCGATCTTCAGGATGCCGGTGGCCTTCTCGATTTCCACCCGCACGGCGGTGCCGCACATCGAGGTGTACGACGTGCCGATGCGGTTGTTATCGGTCGGCGGAAATTTGACGCTGACGCGGTCGAGCCGCTGGAAGGGGCCTGCCCCGCGGCGCACCGCGAGCGCGTCAATCTCGGCGCGATATTGCACGCCTGACAGCAGGAAGCGCGCACGCGCCCATTCCCAGCGCGAGAAGCCGTGCGCCATCGCGCCCGTGACCAGACCGCGCGCATGCGCAGTCGCCGCTAGCATCTTCAGCGGCAACGGCGGCAGTTCGGCGAATGTCAGTTCACCGTTCTTCCACTGCGCCTTGGCAAAATCCTTGGCGCGCGGATCGGTCGGCGCGATCTTCCACAGCAAGAGTGCTGCCGGCCACAGGCCGAACTGGAAGATCACCTTGGCGGCTTCCGCCGGCGCGTGCGTGCCGACATGAGCGCCGATCGAGGCCGAGGTCGCCGACGAGATCGCCGGCACCCAGCGCGGGTTTTTCTCCGCGGCGTCCTGGGTCTTCTGGTCCATCGCGTAGGAATCGCCTGACGTGACCATGCCGAGCGCGTCGAACACGCCGACCTGCGCGACCGCGACCTCATCGGAGATGCCGCCGAGATGCAATGCGACGCGGTTGGCCAGCGCGGTGCCGACGCCGGTGCCCATCTCGGTGTGATCGTTCCAGATCGCGATGCGACCGTCCGGCCCGAGTTCGACGCGGCCGTTCGAACAGTCGGCGCCTGTGCCGTAATCCTTGGTGACGCAGGCGACGCCGGTGCCGACGAGAAAACCAGGCTTGGCCCTGGATTTTTCGGCGGCGCGGGTTTGCCAGATCGCGTGCTGCTCGAGCTTGTCGAGCAATTCCGGGGTGCGCACCGACACGATGTAGCGGTTGCCGGCCAGCGTCCGGCCGTTCTGCTTCAGCGCATTGCGGCGGCGGAAATCGATTGGATCGAGCTTCAGCGCGACGGCGGCCTCGTCGATCAATACCTCGATCGCGCTCATCGTCTGCAGCGTGCCGTAACCGCGCATCGAGCCCGCGGTCACGCCGCGGGTATGCAGCGCCACTGTGGTGACATCGACCTTCGGCACGTCATAGATGCCGATCGCCGCATTGGCCGCGACGGTCGCGACGTTGGGCGAGAAGTTGGCGATGCCGCCGCCGTCGAGCACGTGGTCGGCGGCGAAAGCGAGGATCTTGCCAGTCTTGCGGTCGATGCCGATGCGCGAATGCATCTTGATGGCGTGGCGCTTGATGCCGCCCTGAAACTGCTGGTAACGGTCATGCGCCAGACGCACCGGGCGGCCCGGGAAGAACATCGCGGCGAGCGCCATGTAGAGCACGAACGGCGTGTGGTCGCGGCCGCCGAAGCCGCCGCCCATATGGGCGTAATTGGAATGGATCCGCGCGGGCTTGAACGGCGCGTTGGCCTTGCCGAGCAGCTCGCCGATCGATTCCGTAGTGTCGTAGGGCGATTGCACGCCGAGCACCAGTTCGAGCTGCTTGCTGTTGCCGTCGTACCAGCCGAGCCCTGCTTCCGGCTCCAGGAACATCGGATCGATCGACTGGGTGTCGAACTGGCGGTCCAGTACCAGCAGATCGGGATTGTTGCCGTCGAGTTCGGCGCGGATCGCCTCGCCATGCCGCGCGGCGACGCCGTAAGGCTTGGTGGTTTCCTTGGCGAACGGCGCCCACACCGGGATTTCGGTGTCCTGGATGCGGCCCGGACTAACCCAGCCGGCCATGATCGGCGAATAGATATCGGGCGCGTCCGGCGTCGGGCCGGCAACGCGGGTGAAACGGAACGCGGCGAACGGCGGCATCGAGACCGGGCCGGTTTCCTCGCCGAACTTCACAAAGGTGTTGTCGCGCAGCGCGAGCCGCGCGCGGTCGAAGGCGTCGAACGTCTCGAAGATCAGCAGCGCGACCGGCTGGCCCATATAGATCGGCGTCTTGCCGACCGGGCAGAACAAGTCGCCGGCGTAGAAGGCGGGAACGGTGAGCCCGATGCCGTCTATCTCGGCCGCAGTGACGACCACCGTCGGCTTCAGCGGTCCGCTGAGGCGCGCGAGATCCAGGCCGATATAGACATGGGTGGCGTCCGGCGCGCGGATCAGCAGCGCGTGCGACGTGGTCGCGGGCCAGCCCGGCATGTCCGCGGCGCGAAAGTCGGAAGCATAGAGCTTGGCGCCGGTGACCTTGGCAACGCCATCGACACGGCCAGCGCCTTTGGCTGCGGGATTGAACGCGCCCCTGCCCGGCAGAATCTCATGAAAATCAAAAGGCGCGCTTGCCGCTGTCACAATCCGCGACAGGCTGAGCGTCATGCCCGTTGCCGTCACCCACTTCACGAACTGACGTCGCGACGGCTGCATACTTCACCTGTAGGTGGGAGCTGCTCGAGCGACTTGCAGGCGTTCGAGTTATCGCGAATCACGCACTGGAATCACGTTTATCGGCAAAGTGTCATCCGCCCCATTAATTTAGAGTTATTCGAAGGTGAATCGACTGCAGCGAAAACTCCAATCAGTACAACCGTGTGTGCGGATGCCGACGTCGGCTGCAAGATACTGTCGCGCGGGATGCGTTGGATTTGTCGTCGCCTATCAACAGGGTGGTAACCACGGTCCGCCGCACCGCTGGATCGATAAAATTTGAACGATCCGCACAACGCGCCAAAAAAGTTCTTTCGCCAGATTGCATCCAACAAGGAGCAATCAAATGAGCGAAGCCGAATTCGACCTCTTGCTGAGCGTCGTCCGTACCGAAATCGAAGCCGAAGCCCTCGACGACCTGCGCAGCCAGGCGATGTTCCTGGCGCCGGTCCCGGCTGCCGCCAACGACAACGGCATGGAATGGCCGCTGGTCCCCTTCCCGGACGGCTGGACTGCCTCCTGCTGAGACGGAATGACGTCCGGAAGAACATTCCGGACGCGAAAGATAACAATCGGGGCATTGCCTAACGGGCGATCCGACTGTAACAAAGCCGCCAATGGGGCCATGTGGCGGAGTGGTTACGCGCCGGTCTGCAAAACCGTTTATTCGGGTTCGATTCCCGACGTGGCCTCCAGTTACCTTCCTAGTGCATTGATTTTATTGGAAATTTAGACCGTGGATTTCGGTCTACGCACATTCCAGCGCACAATGAAGGTGGTCGTTTTACCCGTTCTCCGAGTGAACCTTTCCGAATCTCCCTGAGATAAATTGTCTTGGAGGCTCTCCCGGAGGGTGCCATGACCGTTCTCGAATGGCTTTCCCCGCCGCATGTTCCCGCCAAGCAGGACAAAGCCGAATTTGACCCCGGCATCCTCATCTTCTGTGGGATTGGCCTGTTGCTCTCGCTCGCAGCGATGACGTTCGGCTGGTTCGACTTGCCAGGCACCGTCGGTTACTGACAGTAAAACCCGCCGGGTCGCCCCGGCGGGTTTTGTCTAACTACTGCGGTACGCTTGAGAGAACGCTATCGCGAGAGCCTGAAAGAAGGATTCTGCCTTACCCGCCGGTTCACGCCGGGCCCTGTAATATGGCGCGTCAGGGGATGATTCGAGCGACTTCGTGCAGCGCGGCAGCAGGTTCCGGGTTACGGGGCCTTTCGATCGCCTGACTAACAGGCAGCTGCAGCACGATCGCCCTTTGCCCGGGCCTAAGATCTGTGACGAGAACGATCTCGCCGTTGGAGAACTCGAGCGCGTCGTGGTGATGATGAGATTGGCCTACGTCAATTTGGCGAAAACGGGCCAGTCGATCGCGCACGTTCCGGCGAAACACCCACCCGTCGACTCGGACGTTGTCTTCAAAGGCGATTTCGGTCCCCGGGCGAAGACACACTGCGACGTGAGGATCGTCGAAGCTTGCGAACCCCCGAGTTGTCGTGGAAGGAAATTTGTTCGACACCAACCTATCCGCCACCTCCGCTGGACGGTTAGCGACCGCGTGCAGGCTGTAATCACACATGGATGCGCTCCTATGGATGGCCGCCCAGCAAATCCGCAACATTCGTGAACCAGGTTAGTTGCAGTCCAGTGAAAAAAAGGCCGCCGGCGCGTGAACCGGCGGGCTCCATTGCTAAAAGCCTCCCACCGGGAAACGCCACCCGACGAGGAAGATCAGGAAGCCAATCGCCACCCCGGCCAGGATGCGATCGATCACCGCAAGAGTGCGGTTCATGATGAAGCCTCCTGTACAGGACCGATCGCGGCAACCGCCGCCTGAAGAGCAGCAAGGCCTTGTTCTCGTAGCTCCGGATCGTCGGACGCTGCCCGCCGCAGATAGTCGAGCACTTCCGCTTTCGTTTTGGGGTCGGCCTCCCGCCAAGCGGCTAGGATCTCAGTGACGATATCCACCGTTAGAAGCCTCCGACCGGGAAACGCCACCCGACGAGGAAGATCAGGAAGCCGAGAACTACCGCGGCTAGGATGCGATCAAACACAGCCAGCGCGCGGTTCATTCGCTCACCGCCACGGCAGCTTTAACCAGCTCTTCGAGATCATAGACGGCATTCAGTTGCTCCATCGCGAAATGCGCGATGCGCTCGCCCATGCGCGCCGGTATCTCCCAGTCCTCGCCTTCGTCCGGCCTCGTCATTTCGTCGGCCGCGTCGGTGACCACGCTCGCGATCATCTTGAGGGCGAAGATTGTATTGGTGATTTCCTCGAACTGCGCGTTGGTGATTTGTCTCATGAAAACACCAGATGGCCGCAGGCGGAGATCAAGACCGGCCGGCCGTCGGTTTCCTCGAAGTCGTGCCCATCCTCGTCGTCACCCGCGGCTTCGAGGTCCGGGTCGTCGATGAAGTCGAGGAAGGCAATCAACCGCTCTATTTGGTCTTCGATCGCCTGCCGGATAGTAGGCGTGTTGGTGGGTGGCGTGCTAAGCACGCAGTCAGCCTTAGGCATGGTCGCTCCTGCTTGAGGTTAAAGCCGGGGTGGAAGTTGCTGCTTCCCCTCGGCTTGCTTTTGGGATATCCTGAATTAATGGCAAAGTCAATTCAGGATATCCCAAATAAGCGTGGTCGGCCCTCGACTGGAGGCCGACGCGACGGCGTGCTCGTTCGGTTTGAGGATGATCGACTGGGGCAGATAGACAACTGGGCCAAGCAGCAGAACGACGCTCCGTCGCGCCCCGAAGCCATCCGCCGCCTCGTCGAGCTGGGCCTGACGGTTGAGGCGCCCCGGCATGAGAGCACCACGCAGAAGGCCCGAGCTAAGGAAATGGCAGCCGGTGCGATCGACAAATTGACTGACAGTGCGGCGCCTTCGGAGGAACAAGCGAGCCGCAAGCGCCGTTTGCTTAAGGGCCCCGAAGAGTTCAGGGGATCCCGGGTGGATACACCAAAGGCAAAGCCATGAATAAGTTTCAACTCGGGACCGTAAGTGCGGTCCAACAGGACGCGGAAAAGGCATTCAAACCGACCGAAGTTAAGCCCGCTAAGACAGAGTTCGAAATCTCACAGCAGGCCTTCGACGATAATCGCGCACGTCTCAGGGCCGAGCGCTTAGCACGAGAGGCGGCGACTTTGCAGGGCAAGTGACTGCCGCGCACCGTTAGGTAGTGGCGAACCAAGATCCTTTTCCGCCCTAAGGTTTCAGCAGGCGACGCACTTGTGGACACCACCAACGGCGCGCGCCGGGGTTATGCGTAATTCTGCGCATACCCCCGGGATTCCCCCCTGGCTGTTTTTGCGGAGGGAATCAGTACCGCGCTTTACAGCCGCAGGCACTTCCTGCCCGTGAATCGCTACATGGAAATCAGCCTATTTGCCCGGCAAGTACCCTTTGCCAAGGCCGTCCGCCCTGTGGACACCCTTGTCGCCAAATATGGCGAGCTCCAAGGGTACGCGCCCGGTGCGTGCCCTCCGCCCTCAGATTGAGGGTGGGCACGGTGTGCCGGCCCTTTGGGATTCCCATTGGGTCAGCAACTATTCCGAGAGCACCCGCGCAATCGCACAACGCGCCCACGCTACGAACGAGTACGGGGCGCAATTGAGCTTGCGGTCGTCCTCAGGTTGTCCGACTCTGCTTTCCTTGGGGGATCTAATGAACCGAAAAAATCGCGCAAAGCGCTGGGCGGCGATCAATGAGCCAAAACAAAAGGAAGGCGCACATGCTCGACAATCAGCCTCACTTTTTCACTATACGACAGCATCGGGATTGATCGGCATCATCCAAGAGCAAGTGTTATTCGCCACTCATGCGAACTACCTGAATGATACTTCGGAGCTTCAGATTCTTTCAGAATTGTTAGTTCCGCAGGTATCGGCAGAATTTCGCGAAATTGTCCCGAAGCTGATAGCCGCGAATGCCTTCACGCCCGGGCTAATGAAGAAGTATGGCGAAAATGTTTATGATAGTGAGGCTGCTAATGTCTGCCGCTCTATCATGAGAACCATCGAGACGATTTCGCCGTTTTACCTGACTTCATTTTGTATGCACTCGCATGGAAGCGAGGAATACAATCACGGGCTTCTAAGCCAATGGCGCGGGTACGGCCGCGGCGGCTTTGCTATTGAGTTTGACGAGGCTGAATTGGATAAGCTGACTCAACTGGAAAGCAAACAGCGCTCATTACAAGCAATTGCAACCCGGAAAGTTGTTTATAGAAACCACGAAGAATTTGCCAACCTCCGTGCGTTTGAAGGACTAGGAGCGTCGGCACTTGGGGATGCTTTTCGTGAAAAGGTCCCCGCCTTAGCGGCTCGGCCGGACGTCGCGCAGATACTTAGCGATCGTGAGGTCGTGAGCTACATTGCTGCCTTTATAACAACAATTCCCTTTCTGAAGTCTCCACGCTTTCAGGAAGAAAATGAATACCGCCTGATCGCGAATGCAACCATCCCTTCCCAAGCGAAGGGGGATGTTCGAGCAGCCATAAAGATAAACTTTCGAGAAGGTGTTGCCGGAGGCGCAGTGCCGTATATCAGGTTGTTCGAAACGCTCGAAGAGAGGCTCCCGATCAAAAGGATTATAGTGGGGCCTCACCGGGACCAAGAGAACCAGTATAGCGCGGCAAAACTACTATTGGATCAAAACAGTTTAGACGTTCCGGTCGTTAAAGCAGACACGACCTTGCGATATTGAATCGCAACCACGAATTTGAATGTCCAAGGCCTTGAGGATATTTGCTACGTGCACATTTTTGCTCGCGAGGGGGCGGGCGCTGCGCCCACCCTTTACAAGGTATTCCGGATGCGACGTAAGCGATCGAGAGGCAGGTAGCCGCCAAATATCTAAACTGTGCTGACGCGCTTTATCGAGATGGGTCAAGCTGTAGGTGCAAAATGAAGGGTTACACCTTTGTGCCGGATCCGAAACGGCCTCCCGGTGTTCTCATGCTCGTGAACTGACAAGAACGTTAGTTTGTCCATATCGATTTGGTCGATCTGAATGCCAGAGACTGCCGCTTTGAGCCGATCAGCCCATTCAAGCATGATATGATCAAGCCTCCGCTGATAAGTGTAGACGAGGATCTCTCCACAATCCTGCCCGTCAAGGCCTGTGGAATAACGCGTCGACAATTGAGCCATGCCTTTTTCTAGCCAAGCATATGACGAGTGCACTTTAGCTTCAGCGATCCAAAGAAAATCATCTCTTCCTTCAACGATTACGTCGCAATGCCCGCCATACTGCGTGTCATGTGCGGCTTGGAATCCCATAGCCTTTAGCATCGAGACAAAATCTATCGAAATTTCGTCCTCGCCTCTCTCTTGCCGGAGATGAGAGGTCTTCGTCATTTCTTGCGCTATCCAGTCGATAGCATCCTCGACCAGCTTTCGACGTTCTTGATGCGACGATGCGAACGCCATTTGCAATTGAATGCGGCCAGGCGTCGACTGACTAATTATTGCGTTGATTTCTGCCCATGTCGGGTGGTGCTGCTCAGTCATCCGAGCTCAGCAATCAATCGTTTGCTTGGGGAGAAAAATGGCACCAAGTAGCGCTCATAGTCCCCAACGATCTCGCCTGTCTCAGGGTGAACTAATGTCCCCGTTTCGCGAGCTTCTGCTATTTCTTCAGGTGAGAGCTCGTGCTCGTTCTCATCTTCGTCAATGAACATTGCATGGGCGTCGAGCAACGCGAGGCGTGACCCAGTTAGTATGTTTATCGCCGCAAGAAGCTCCACGTCGATGTTAGTTCGCCCGGCAGCACGGCATAGCGTGGTAAATGTAAGAAAATGCAGTTCGTTTTGCGGAGTAGATTCAACAAAATCTAAAATTCTCATGCAGATATCTGCCGCTGGCACATCTGACCAGCGCGCGAGCAATTCTCTGCGAAGGTTTTCAAGCGCCACGACCATCAATTCTTTTGCTCTGCCGATGATTCCGTCGCCAAGTGATGCTCAATTCGCGATCGGACAAACTCATAATCAGCTTGGCCCATACACCTACGTATCACTACATTTCGGATCGCGGGATCTATGCCACCGGCTGCGCGTGCATTGCTATTCAAGCTCAGCTCCGGGCTGGAGAATCGGCCCCCGCCAACGTTCCGTTTCCAAGTGACGCTAAGTCTGAATGGCTCTATGGGTGACGTGAGTGCAGCTTTTCCGCCTACGTGGTATTGTTCTTCGCGCAGATCCAATTGCTTTCGACGCATCTTCTCGTTCTTGAGTGAGGCGGTAGTAGTCCCGAAACCAAGCTCCACGACAATTCCCTCAGAGGGATCGTTGTAGATGCGATCTATAAGCGGAAACAGATTAACAGTCTCGGCCATAAGAAGCTCATCAACAAGCGTGTGGAAAGCGTCGACAATTCGCGCGTGAGCCGCGATGGCAACATCTTGATGAGTCCCAGCCGGATAATCAACACGCACGTCTATCAGAGATCCGTTGTGGGGGATCCAAATTACGTCAAAGGCCTGAAAACGAACAGTCTTCAGTCCTACAATTTCTTCGTAGCCCTCGAGTAGGCTGGCTAGCTCGTCGGATATCTCTTCTGGCTCGATCTCCTCGCGGACCGTCACCACGCGCACCGACGAAAAAACTACCGCAACGCCGTCCTCCGTCCGAGAAACAGCGGTCAAAACAAATCCGCTATGCTGATCCGCAAGTTGATCTTCAGTCAACGCCGCTGGATAGGAACGCGAGAAATCAGTCTCTTCGACGTCCATGCCAAGGACCTTCGCCCGAACACGATCGAGTACTTCAATATCCACGTTGTAAAAGCCACTAAGCTTCTCGCCGCAGAGTATGTGCTCACTAAGAGCCGCGGCAAGATCTTCTATATTCCCAGTCACTTTAAGCTGATCGCTACCCAGCTTCGTAACCGTTTGTTCCCACCCCCTTCCTCGAGGGAAGTCATTTTCAACCAGAACTTTGCGCCCCACAGGCCACGGCATCCGAGCGCGCATTGTGCGCGCAATATCAGAAATTGACGTCAAGATTGCCCCCCCGGTATCCCATTCGATGAAATCGGAGATTGACTGGAGAGTCCAGCAAACTGTCGTCTATTTCGGAGCCCTATTGGCCAACTTGCACCCGACTTCCCAATTCGCGGAGGAAAACGCGGACGATCTTGCGCTGGCGCGGCGCGAAGGAAAAGGGGCCGTACATTGCATTGTACGGACCTTCACCCAATCTGATCAAAATGTCGCCTCTTCACACATGGCGGATTGATAGTGCACCGCTGCGGAATCCATGCCGGGCGGCGACACGCTGGATCCAGGGCCGATCGGAATGACGTCGGCTGACAAGCACGAAACCTCGTTATTCCGAAAACTTCGCAGCCGGCCGGCGATGGTCTCCGCGTGCTGCATGGCGGCAGACAGTCCGTCTCAGTTAGGAGCGAACACGTAGGCCTCGACGGTAGCATTCTTGCGCCACCGCAGCGAGAGGGCTTGGGATTTCCAAACCGGACGCTCATCGCGCAGTCAAAGTCGCCCTCCACCTCCGAAGCGCCGTCGTGCTCATGGATTCGCCGACCAGACACCTTTATTGATGTCAAACTTGATGGAGCCTTCGTCTCGCATCTTGAGTAAGAGCGATTGACAGGCCTCCTGATTGGTGATGTTCGCTCGCTTCATCACTTCGAAGATCTTCATCGGTTTCTCGCGCAACGCCGCGATAACTTTCTCTCGGTCGTTTAACATTTGAGCGTCCTGCTTCAGAGTGATCGGCGACAATAGCGGCCCTAGACAAGAAGGCCACCTGGTTACGTGATGATCGCCGGCCTTGCACTCTCGCTCTGGTTGCGCTTGGATGCACTGGATATGGAAGGCTGCCACGCAGGAGCCGCACTTAAAAACTCAAGAGGCGCGGTGAAGCGATGGCGGTGGATCACGAATTTGGCGGTCAGCACACCGATATCAAATTATCAATTGTAGAAAAATACCTCTCAGCTTATTCGATAGCGTTGCGCGGCAAATTTAGCCAGCTTTGGTACATAGACGCATTCGCCGGCACTGGCGCGCGCACGGTCAGACATGAAGCGAAGCCGGCCGATTTGTGGGATCCAGAGGAACCGGCCAGGATCGAGCAGCGGCACGGTTCGGCCCGTATTGCGATCGAAGTAAAGCCGGGATTCGACCTCATTGTTTTCGTGGACTCAAAGCCGGCGCATATCGCAGCGTTGAACGATCTTGCCGCGAAACACCCTGGGCGCAGCATCGTCGTGGTGAAGGACGATGCTAACCAGGCTATCCGCGACCTCGTGCGGAATCAACGGTGGCAGTCGACGCGCGCTGTACTTCTTCTAGATCCATACGGAATGGAGGTTGATTGGTCGACGCTCGAAGCCGTTGCGAAAACGAAAGCTATCGATGTGTGGTTCCTATTTCCGATATCAGGCCTTTATCGCCAAGCGACACGAAAAATCACATCTATTGATGAACACAAGCAGGCGGCGCTGACCCGAATTCTCGGGAGCGAGGATTGGAAGGCGGAGCTATATAGCGATAGCGGTCAATCAGAAATGTTCGGGGATGACCCACGGGTTCGATTGGAAGACGTTAGCGGTTTAGAAAAGTATGTGCGACGTCGCCTTCAATCAATTTTTCCAACGGTGCTGAAGCCACTGCCTTTACCAGTAAGCCGAAGGCCTCATTTCGCTGTTCCTTTGCGTGTCCAATGACAGCGGGAAAGCGATTGGCCTCGCGACCAAAATAGGCAATCAGATACTGGCAGGCAGTTCATCGTAGGTGCGCCCTCTCAGCATTCGGCCGGCGGCTTTTTTGTTCTTGCCACCCCATTGCTTGAAGAAAAATGCCGCACCCGCTCGTCGACACATTGACTCGATTTCATCCACCCAAATCGGATCCATTGGACGAGCGCCGGGCCCGCTTTCGCCGCCAACAATCGCCCAGTCAATGCCCGACAGGTCGCCCGCTGCCACCGAGCCTATCAAGGGCTCCAAGGACACAAAGCGAACCGCCGCCGGCACCGTGCGGATCGCATCGAGACGGCCCAGTACGCGCCCGTCTTCGATGCTGGTGCCGAGCCACACGTTCGGCAGCACGGCAAAGCCTGGCTCATTGAGCACCAACGCCATCCGCTCGGGTCGCTTCGTCAGTATCTGGTACGTGTGCCGCGGCGTCTCGCGCATCACATCCCAAACCTTCCGAATGAATTCGATCGGAACGTCTTCGTGGAAAAGGTCCGACATCGAATTGACGAAGACCTTGCGCGGCTTTGACCAAGACCGCGGAGCAGCCAGCGATTTTTCATCCAACCGGATTTTGCCGGACCAAACTGCCCGTTTTCCGCTCTTGCGCGTGAGACCCACGTATTTCTCAACGCCCATGGCTTCGAGGCGCGCTGCCATCCGCATTGCGTAACAATTCGTGCATCCCGCCGTCAGCACCGCACAGCCGGCCACCGGGTTCCATGTCGCGTCGGTCCATTCAATTGATGTTTCTGCCATGATCCCTCGCAAGCATCGATAGAATCTCAAGAAAGTGGTTATATTTCGTTACTCATATTTTTACTCACGCTACCCCGACCGCCTTGTGTCCCCCCAGACATCGAGGACGGGGCCGTTTCTTTCCGCGCTGGTACATCCGCAATCGCAAATCGTTGTTAGTGAACCTTGGTGCCGACCAACGCCGGCCGATGATTTTTGATCGCGGCACAAATCGCCGCATAATCTGTCGGGCGCATCTTCTCCGCCCACTTCCGCTCTGCACGCCGTCGCTTATCGGCAGCAGCTCGGCGGACCGCCCGAACGGGCTCGCTGAACAAGCCGTGCTTGACGGCGTTCTGGTTGCCAGGCTGGCCGTCGGGGCATTCGTTTCAAGGTTTCCTCGAATTCTGCGGAATTTGACGTTGCGGTACCCATGCGGTCTGAGCTCCCTATTGCTTTAGGAACTGACCCACCCCTCCCAGAGGCGGTCTACATCTTCTGCAGCATCCCGATTTTCTCCCACCAAGGGGATGGCGCAGCACTTAGCGAGGGCGAGAGTTGTTCTGAGCCTCTACGGGAGCGTCCCGCGAGACGGTCACGCAGGTCGCGTGCCATTCGCTGCCGCCGGTCCTCGGGTTTTCCATTGCGCTCTTGCAGCGCTCGCAGCTTGCGCTTTTTGAAGAACAGCAACACCGCTGCCACGGAGGGCACGTCGCACCCCCGGTGTTCTGTCTCCACGCCGTCGCTGGTCCGAATGACACAAAGGCGTTCCGATGTCGGAGCAACGTAGATTTTCTTTGAGCGCAATGCTTGTGCACTTTCTCTTGTAAAGTCCGATATCAAGTTGTCACTTCCCCGAATGAGTCGGATGGTTGATGACGTCTGCGAATAATCCATAGCGTTTCCTTTCAGCGAATTTGAGCCGGAATTTCTTTCGCATCGATAAAGCCGTCCTTGGCTTTTTCGCGCAGATACATCGCCAATCTCGATTGTGAGTCGAATGGATGTCCGAGAGCGAGCAACTGCGACGGCGAGAGAGGGCTCCACGCGATATCCTTGTCGTTTAGCGCGTCAGCGAGTGTCTGATATGCCAACATGGATTCGCGCAGATCCATCAGCTTGGCGCACATATCGCGCACCAGGCGCTTGTGCTCGCCGCGAACTTGATCGCAAACCGCCAGCGAAGCTCTACCCCGCTCCGCACTGAGGCGCGTCTCAATCACGGTGATCGCCTGCCTGATTGCAGCAATCATGACCTGCTGCTCCCGGATTCGCGCAGCCGTCGGATATGCGGATTCACCCGGAGCGCAGTCGCCCACCAACACCGCGACCTTCTCGCTCATTTGCGAAGGACGCGCACGAAAGGCAGCCTCATCTCGCCGGAGCTGCGTCTCCGCCTCTTGCAGAGAGGCAAGCAAGTTCGACTTGCGCGCCACTAACTCGGCATAGGCTGGGGATGCTTCCGCAAGCGAGGGTACGACGAATTCTGTTTCGGTCGGCTTTTTCGCGGCGAACGCCATGTCCAGTCCCTTCGTTGTTTAACGAAGCAAACCTAGGCCCGACGTTCTCCCACTTTAACTATTTCGAGGGAAGATTTGCGGCGCTTTCGTCGAAGGCGCTCGATTGTTGTTTTCAAAGACTGAAAGTCGGTCGCGATCGTGGCCGCCACTTTGGCGAGCGCGTCATTCTCGGATTTCGCCAGTCCCATGGCGAGCAGCTGTTCTGCGTCCCGAAGCAGTCTGCGATCGTTCGTCGGGTGGCGGCCGGCGGACTGCTGAAACAGCGCACGATGCGCCCGGCGGAATGCAGCCCTGGCTTCCGCTGGAAGCGAGCTTTCCGATAGTCGCTGGAGCTCGATGGCAATGCAGGCCACCGCATCGATACCGGTTGGCCGATTGTCGGATATTGGCGCGCGCCCGTTAGTCATCGAAATGCTCATCAGGCGCTTTAGGGGTCTCAATCTGGCGTTTTCGTGCGTCAGAAAGGCCTAAATCGGCCAAATAACCGCGCATTTGAGTGTGTTTTGACGCCATAAATTGATTGGGCGCGGCCCGCATTTCCTTCCAAAGCTCACAGAATGCGATCGCCGAAGGCTCGAGGCTCGCATCCAGCCAATGAGCTGGCGCGATGTATTTTATCCAAGCCGCGCGCGCCTCGCCGCGCAGATGCTTCGGTAAAATAAGGGGTCCGAACGCATTCGCGGATTTGTCGATCGTTACGCTCTTCTCGGCCGCGGGTCCGTGTCGTGTCGGGCGATGAGTGCCAGCGATCAGGTGCAGGTGCGATGGTTTTGGTCGGCGACCCTTAGCCATAATTGAAATTCCAAAATCTAAATTTGGTTTTTTGCGTAGTTTTGAACCTGTGCGGTCTGGGCTCCCTAAGTCGGGAGAACGGCGACCACCCCTCCCCCAGGGAGGCTTCAAACGATCCGGCTCACCGAGGTTTTTCATCGTCAGAAACCTTTTTTGAAGGCATTTATGATGGGAACGGGAACCATGCGGTCACTGCTCCTTGAGTGTTGAGAAAGCACCCAACCCCCTCCACCTGTCACCACCGTCACCACCGTCACCACTGTCACTGGCACCTTTGAAACTCGCCGCGCGCGCACGTATACAAACCATTTATGTGGTGACAGGTGGTGACATGGTGACAACGCCTGCGCTGCAGGCATTTCTCGTGTCACCATCATCGTTTCTGTCACCACTGGATTGATGGTGACATTGCGTTTCTGTGCACTACTTGCGGTCATATCAGCCGGTCCTCCGGTATCGCCATGCCCGTTTGTCACCATTGCGCACCTGCACCCTGACGTAACCGAGTGACCGAAGGCACCGGACCACGCGCTGTTGATCTGCAACCGATCGCCTCGCGACATCGAGGTGCAAGGCATCGCGCATCACTTCCTCCATCGAGACGTCGTCGTTCACCGCGGCGAGGTAGGATTGGATTGGCTCATCCCACGGATCGCCGACGTATCGATCCCGCTGATGCTGTTCGGCATCTTTTCGGAGATCTGCTTTGGTGAGCCACCAGGGTACGTTCGCGGCATATAGCACCTGCGCTTCAGCCCAAAGCTGGTCCCTCGCCTTATGCAGGCCGTCAATGTCAATCCGGCCGACGCGTATCGGCCAGAAGCGTCTGCCGCCTGTCTCGTCTTTCAGGTAGCTATCGCTATTCGTTGTGCCCCAGAAAACGCACGACCTATCACTTTCGACAATGCGCGATCCGTAAGGAGGTCGATATCGATCCGTCGTTCTGGTGATGAATGCTTTGATCTTCGCGACTTCCATCCGCGACATGGCATCGAGCTCGGAGACCTCGATTCCCCATGCGCCGGACATCTGCATTGCAGCGTCCTTGCTGCCAAAGTCTGCGATCTCGTCGGTGAACCATGGCGAGAACAGCGCCTTTACCGCAGTCGACTTCATGGCACCTTGCTCGCCTTCCAGAATGGGCGCCGTGTCGACCTTGCATCCGGGATCACGGATGCGCGCCACGGCGGCGATCATCATTGCCCGGCCAACAGCGCGGTTATATTGGTTCTGTTCCGCACCTAGGTAAGTCGTCAGCCAATTCTCAAGGCGCGCCGTGCCGTCGTGCTGGAGGCCGTCGAGATATCCAAGGACGGGATGGTACGACTGCTCGCGTCCGACCAGCTCGACAGCCTGCGCTGCAGTGATAGGTTTTACGGCAATGCCGAGCCGTTGCAGGTGCTCCGTCGTCAGCAGGTCGTCGTGCGGCGTCCATGCTCGCGGCTGGAAATACTGTGGTTCAGTGTCCCAGGGTGGGGGCGACACCATCATCGTCCGCGCCGAAAACACGTCGTAAGCAAGCACGCCCCGCAATTCGGGCGACTTTCGAAGGGCATGGGATGCGTTCGCCAAGGTGGCATGCGGCGAGCCGGTGCCGTTCTTCATGAGCGCTGCAGTCCAATCAGGCGCCGGCATCGATACAACGTTGCTCATCGCTCGCACCCACTGAATGCGAGTTCGGCGATCACGCTTGCGACGGAGGATGTTAAGCGAAACAGCTTAGCTACCCGCTGAGCTTGCCTGTCTGCTGTCGATTCACTATACGATGTCTGCGTCACCAACGCTTTCGAATTGCGATTTGCCCGTGCTCGGTTGCCTCCGATGCGCGGGCTTTGCATTTCGGGATCAGGGATTTGCAATGCGCACCTCCCCGCCGACGTACTCGGCAAGCAAGCGCGCGGCGGCATGTGCGTGGTCCTCGGATCGGATGGCGGTCGACTGCCAGCAACAGTCACCTCCCCGGGAGACGTGACCGACATGAAAGACGGGCTCGCCATCGAACCTGTCTCGTCCGGCACGGACGCTGACGAAGCCGCCGATGCGGCGAATGTCGGACGCGACGACTGCCCTTACATTGCGTCGAAGTGTTGCACCCATGATTAGGCAGCCACCGCGGCATCGCGCGCGTCGATGCGAGAACGCTGCCATGCCGCGATCTCCGTACCCAGCCAGCGGACAGCGCGATCGTCATTCGGCTTGACAGGTTTGGGGAACTTCCCGGCGTCCATCATCTCGTAGATCGTGGAACGCCCAAGGCCTGTGGCTGCTTTGACGGCATCAATTCGCATAAACGTATCGACCATCTTTTTTGCTCCGCATGTCGCCGGGATGCGATGTTGTCCGGCGGTGTGCGGTGAAGATGCTCGGCGGCGACTTGGATGTCTTTTCCCGAGTGAAGCGGGACTTCTCCTAAGTGTACGGGAGAAGTTATCAGATCATGCGGCCCGAATGGGTATCTCGGGAACCGCAAGATTTGCTGGAACTCCTACAGCATCATAATGCCTGAGAATCGTCGTCGGAGACTGCGGCGTCGATGTCGTTTCCCCGAGCCTTCGAAAAGCCTGGGCAACGGCTAGAAATTCTCCAAGTCTGCCTATCGAACAGGGGAAAGTAGTGTCGCCTTTGGCTAACGCGTGGTCGACATACGAGGCCCAGAAATGTGCGACGGGGCGATACTTGGGCCAAACCTTGTTCTCAATTGTTTTCCGCGAAAGCCGCTGAGCGGCCGGGATGCTCTTGGCGATGTCGCCATAAATACGACCCATCGAGCGATCATCCGCCGCGGCCATCGCGCCTCGTACAGCGCCGTACAACACCCGCCCCGCGATCAGCCCGTGAAAGAACGGCTTTTTGGCCACCTCCTGCAATTCGGTCAGCGGCGCAGCTTCAGCGGCGATCGGTAAGAGGCCCGCCAAGATGTACTGGGGAAGGTTCAGGCTATTCGCAACGCCGAACTGCACGTTCGCGGTTTCAAGGCTTCGCTCGCGCGCCCGTTCATCGTCCGGCCAAAGCATGTGCGCCTCTACGACAGCGAGGTCGAGCCGCGAAGTATCGTCTAGGCAGCCCGTTCGGAGCGCCAATGTCTGACTTTTCATCGCGCGCCGCCTGTTTGTGAACCGCAGTATTCCGCCCAATCCGCCATCAACTGCCGGCGCTTCTGCAGCATGTCGCCGCGGCGATAGGCCGCTTCCGTCTTATCGGGGACCGTGTGGGCATAGGCATATTCGACGAGATCAGTCGGGTAGTCCGTTTGCTCGGTTGCCCAGTCCTTGAAGGTCGACCGGAAGCCGTGCACGGTCGCCACCGTACCGGGGTAACCCATGCCCTTGAGAAGCTGATCCATCGCGGCGTTGGAAAGCCCCTTCCCGGCTTTGCCGCCTGGAAAGACGAACTCGCCCTCGTTTGGCAACTTCTCGAGGAATGCGACTGCGCGCGGTACAAGGGGGATCGCCAGATCGCGCCGCCCGGTGCCCTTCTTACCTTTGAGCCGCTCGCCCGGGATCGTCCACAGCGCCTTGTCCAGATCGAACTCTGACAAAGTGGCGCCTATGGTCGCACCGGTTCGCATGGCGGTCAGGATCGTAAGTTCCAGCGCGCGAGCACTGACGCTGGCGTTGGCCCGTAGCCTGACCATAAATGCTGGCAGATCGGCATAAGACATGGCCGGGTAGTGCTCGACTGGTGAAACTTGCTCACGCGCCGGCAACACTTGATCGATGAAGCCGGTCCAGCGGGCTGGATTATCGCCCGCGCGGTGCCCATGCACCTTCGCCCAATCGAGCACGTTCTCGATGCGGTTGCGAACTCGGCTGGCAGTTTCGGTCTTCGTGTCCCAGATCGGCTTGATGATTTTCAGTACCAGCGCGAGATCCACCTCGCCGACTGGTAGGTGGCCGACCACCGGATAGGCGTACCTTTCGAGGCTCGATGTCCACTGCTCCGCATGACGGTCGCTTTTCCACCCCTTGGCGCGATCGGCGATGCAGAGGGTGGCGCATTGCTTGAAGGTGATTATTTTCGCCTGTTGCGCGGCCTGGGAGGCCTTCAACGCGTCTCGGGCTACGATCGGGTCAATCCCGTCCACGACCAGCCCGTATGCCGCCTGAGCCTTCTTGCGGGCATCGGCCAGCGTCACCCGCTCGAAGTCGCCCAAGCCCATTTTACGGGCCTTGCTGCGGATCATGAATCGAAATACCCATGATTTCGTTTTAAAGGCAGACACCTGTAGGTAGAGCCCATTTCCGTCGCCATAGAGGCCCGGCTCCAAGCCTTTCCCGCAAAATTTCACGGAGAGTTTGTTCCCAACACGGCCCACGGCAAAATCCAAATCAAATCTACGCACAAACTGGCGCTGGAAGCTACCGGACAACGTTGGAAGTGTACAGACCCGAGAAGCGCTTAAATAATGACGTTTTTTGCGATTCAGGACAGCAATGGACAGTGTCGGAATTCGAGTTGAAGGACGACGTGGCCTCCATTCCATCTTTTCAATGACATGCACTGAGAAGCTGAAGCTCGCCGGGAGGTTTTCCGCGGCGCAATACTTCGCTTGGCAGGGCCGACGTACCATGCAGGCCCGAGGGGCCGCGGAGGTACGATGAAAAGTGCAATCCTGATCGTTGTCGTACTGCTGGTCTCGCCGGCACTGGCGCAGAACAAGCCCGCGCCCGTCCGGGCCGATCCCTGTGCACCGATCGGGCGCACCGCGGACGGCAAACTCGTCTATTCGATGAAATGCGACAACCTGCCCGCGCCGCCACCGCCGCCACCGGCGCCGGTCGAGGAAGAGAGCAAAGGCG
This sequence comes from Tardiphaga sp., assembly GCF_028290495.1. GTDB lineage: Bacteria > Pseudomonadota > Alphaproteobacteria > Rhizobiales > Xanthobacteraceae > Tardiphaga. Next base: position 43,644 of record NZ_JAQGJT010000046.1, on the reverse strand, counting down.
GCCTGTTCCGGAATCCGTTCCCGTCGCTGATCAGGCCGAGCTCGGGCGAGCGGACGCCGGGCCTTGGCCCGGCCTGCGCGGGACCGTAGATCAGGCCTGCTTCTTGCGGCGCCAGTCGCGCTTCTTGGGCTTCAGTTCCGGCATCACGCTCTGCGCTTCCTGGTACTTTGCGAGCATGCGGACGAAACTGGCGTTCAGCGTCTCGGCGATCTCCGGGCGTTTTTCCAGGTTCGACAGCAGCATGCCGGCGGCCTCGATGGTCGACAGGCCGTCCTGGCGTGGTTCCTTGCGCAGTTTGCCGTACAGCGACGGCTTGGCGGGGCCGAGAATCACGCGCTGGCACTTCAGCATCCAGGCGTTACGCCACCACAGCGCCTTGGCCTGGCTCCAGGTGCCGTCGAGCAGCACGATGCCCTGGATCTCCTTGAGAAGGGCGCGCTGATTCTCTTCGGCTTCGCCCTTGCGGTCGATCGCCAGCAAGTCGCGGTCGGTCTCGAAGTCCGACACCTTGGCGGAGCCGAGGTAGAGCACCGCCCAGCGCGATGGATCGGCGATCGGCCGGCCCAGCGCCTTGGCAAGGCTCGGCCACGACAGCCCGATCTTCACCACGGCGTTCTTGAAGTGCAATGCGGCGACGCGGGCGGTGCCGAGCGCCCTGTCCTGCTCCTGCGGATGCTGCAGGATCAGCAGGCCGATGCGGCTCTCGATGGTCGGGATGCTCTCGCAGATGCACAGCGGCACCGGCTTGAGACAACGCGGGCATTCCGGGATCGCCTCGGGCTCACCGGCTTTCAGTTCTGAAATCTTTGACATTGCCCGCTATACGCCGCGCGAGCGGACGCTTCAACCGCCGTGACGCTCAACGGATGCCTATTCGGCGGCCGCAGGCCGCGCCAAAGGCCGTGGCTGGCTTCGCAACCGGTCCATCAGCAGGTAGATCACCGGCGTGGTGTACAGCGTCAGGATCTGCGAGATCAGCAACCCGCCGATGATGGTGATGCCCAGCGGCCGACGCAGTTCGGTGCCCGGCCCGGTCGCAATTACCAGCGGAATCGCGGCAAAGGCTGCCGCCAGCGTGGTCATCAGGATCGGCCGGAACCGCACGCTGCAGGCCTCGAAGATCGCCTCTGCCGGCGACAGCCCGCGGTGCCGCTCCGCCTCGATAGCGAAATCCACCATCATGATGCCGTTCTTCTTGACGATCCCGATCAACAGGATGATCCCGATGAAGGCGATGACGGTCAGCGGCGTGTTGGTGATTTGCAGCGCCAGCAGCGCGCCCAGCCCGGCCGAGGGCAGCGTCGAGATGATGGTCAGCGGGTGGACCAGGCTCTCATAGAGCACACCGAGCACGATATACATCGCGATCAACGCGCCAAGAATCAGCAATGGCTGCCGGCCGGAGGTCTTGTTGAAGTCACCGGCGCTGCCGTCGAAACTGCCGCGAATACCTTCCGGCATGTGCAGCTCATCCACCGCGCGCTGGATGGCGGAAGTCACGGCGTCGAGTTGCACGCCGGGCAGCGTGTTGAACGACACCGTGGTCGACGGAAAGCCAGCCGAATGCGCCACCGACAGCGCCGACAGATCGCGCGACCGCCGCACCACCGCCGTCAACGGCACCTGTGCGCCGTTGGCGCCGGCGACAAAGATGCGATCGAGGTCGGCCGGATCGTTCTGGAACTTGCCGTCGATCTCCATGATCACTTTGTACTGGTTGCGCTGCGTGTAGATCGTCGAGATCTGGCGCTGCGAAAACGCGTTGTTCAGCGCGTTGTCGATGTCCTGCACGTCCACACCGAGGCTCGACGCGGTCTTGCGGTCGATCGACAACGTCAGTTGCAGACCGCCGGGATCGCGGTCGCTGGACACGTCGGTGATGCCCTCCACCGTTTCCAGCCGCTTGGCGACCAGCGGCGCCCATTTCTGCAGGAGATCGAGATCGGTCGAACTCAGCGTGTACTGGTAGTTGGAGTCGCTTTGCCGGCCTCCGGCGCGCAGGTCCTGGGCTGCGAACATGAAGAGCCGGATACCCGGCACCAAGCCCAGTTCGCGGCGCAGCCTATTGATGACGTCGTCGGTAGAGGAGCCATTGCGCTCCTCCGGCGGTTTCAGCGCGATGAACATGGTGCCGCGGCTGGCGCTGCCGCCGCCCGGCCCGCCGGAGCCTCCCAGCGTCGAACCGATGCTGGCGACGCCGGGATCTGCCAGCACGATGTCGGCCAGGCGCTGCTGCAAGCCCAGCATCGCCTGGAACGAGGTGTCGGCAGAAGCCCGCGTCGAACCGATCACGAAACCGCTGTCGTCGTTGGGGAACAGCCCCTTTGGCGTCTTGATGTACAGCACCACCGTGAGCGCGATGGTGGCGAAAAATACCAGCAGCGTCAGTAGTGGGAAGCCGAGCACGATGTGCAGCGTGCGCTCGTAGAACGCCACGACGCGCGACAGCGTGCCTTCGACGATGCGGTCGAACCGGGTCTCGGTGCTGGAGACGCCGCTCTTGATGTATTGCGCGCAGATCATCGGCGTCACCGTCAACGAGACGATGGTGGAGACGATGATCGAGAAGGTCAGCGTCAGTGAGAATTCGCGCAGCAGCCGGCCGACCAGTCCGTCCATGAAGATCAGCGGCGTAAACGCCGCGATCAGCGACAGGCTGATGGAGAGCACCGTGAAGCCGATTTGCCGCGCGCCTTCCAGCGCCGCCTGCATCGGCGCCATGCCGTCCTCGAGGTTGCGGTACATGTTCTCGATCATGACGATAGCGTCGTCGACAACGAAGCCGACCGAGATCGCCAGCGCCATGAGCGAGAGATTGTTGATCGAGAACCCGGCCAGCCACATCCCGGCGCAAGTGCCGGCCAGCGCCAGCGGCACCGAGACGCCCGCGGCGATGGTCGGGATGCCGCGTCGCAGGAACACGAAGACCACGATCATCACCAATGCCGCGGTCGCCAGCAGCGTCCATTGCATGTCATCGACCGAGGCGCGGATGGTGCCGGTGCGGTCGGTCAGCACCGAGATGTCGATGCCCGACGGAATCCACTGCTTGAGGTCCGGTATCAGCGCCTTAACGCGATCGACGGTCTCGATGACGTTGGCGTCGCCCTGTTTGGTGATCTGGATCAGCACCGCTGGCTGTTTGTTGAACCAGGCGATCGAGCGGCTGTTGCGCGTGGCGTCCTGCACGTCGGCGACATCCGACAGCCGGACGTAATTGCCGTTCGAGCTCTTGATGATGATGTCGCGAAACTCTTCCGCGGTGCGCATCTGCGGATTCATCGACAGCGTTTCGCTCTGCCTGCTACCGCTGAAGATCCCGACGGGCCCAAGCGGGTTGGCGTTGACGATGGCGGTCCGGACGTCGTCAGTGGCGATGCCTGCATTCGACAGCGCAACCGGATTGAGCTGGATGCGCACCGCCGGCTGGTCGGCGCCGCTGGCCGTGACCTCGCCTACCCCTGGCACCTGCGAAATCCGCTGCACGATCACGGTATCGGCGACGTCATAGATCGCGGCGGCCGACATCGTCTTCGAGGTCAGCGCCAGGATGAACACCGGCGCGGCCGACGGATTGGCCTTGCGGAAGTTCGGCAGCGTCGGCAGGTCCGTCGGCAGGTCGGCGAGGGATGCGTTGATCGCCGCCTGCACGTCGCGCGCGGCGCGGTCCACATTCCGGCCGATGGCGAATTGCAACTGGATCGAGGTCGAGCCCAGCGAACTGGTCGAGGTGATCTGGTCGAGGCCTGCGATGACGCCGAGCCGCCGTTCCAGCGGTGCGGCGACCGTTGATGCCATGATGGCCGGAGCCGCGCCCGGCCGCGACGCCGAAACCCGGATCATCGGAAAGTCGACGTTGGGGACGGCGGCGACCGGCAGCAGGTGATAGGCGACCGCGCCGATCAGGAATAATCCGATGCCGAGCAAGGTGGTGCCGACCGGCCGGCGGATGAAGGGTTCGGAAATGGAGGCCATTACGGCGTCCCTCCGGCTCCCGATGTCCGTGCCGCTCCCGCGATTGGCGGTGTCGGAGGCACAGCCTTTTCAAATCGGCGGTTGATGCGGTCGAGCGCGAGATAGATCACCGGTGTGGTGTAGAGCGTCAGTATCTGGCTCAGTACCAGGCCGCCGATGATCGACACGCCCAGAGGAAACCGCAGCTCGGCGCCGGTGCCACTCTCCACCGCCAGCGGCAGCGCGCCGAACAGGGCCGCCAGCGTGGTCATCATGATCGGCCGGAAGCGCAGCAGGCAGGCCTCGACGATCGCCGCCTCCGGCGTCATGCCGCGGTGCCGCTCGGCCTCGAGCGCAAAGTCGATCATCATGATGGCGTTCTTCTTGACGATGCCCATCAACAGAATGATCCCGATCAGCCCGATCACCGAGAGGTCCTGCCCGGTCGCCATCAGCGCCAGGATGGCGCCGACGCCGGCCGAGGGCAGCGTCGAGAGAATGGTGATCGGGTGGATGTAGCTCTCATAGAGCACGCCGAGCACGATGTAGATCGTCACCAGCGCGGCCAGGATCAGCCACGGCTGGCCGGACAGCGACTTGGAAAACTCCGCGGCGTCACCGGCAAACAGCCCGACGATGCTGCCGGGCATCCCGATCCGCTGCTCGATCTTCTTGACCTCCTGCACGGCCTCGCCGAGCGCCTCGCCGGGCGCGAGGTTGAAGCTCAGCGAGATCGCCGGGAATTGCGCCTGATGCGAGATCGCCAGCGGCGCGGTGGTACGGGTCAGCGTGGCGACCGCCGACAACGGCACCTGCGCGCCCGCGGTGCCTGGCAGGTACAGTTTCGACAGCACGTCGGGATCGCGCTGCTGCCCGGGCAGCGCTTCCAGCACCACACGGTATTGGTTGGCCTGACCGTAGATGGTCGAGATCTGGCGCTGCGCGAAGGCATCGTTCAGCGTGTCGTTGATGCCCTGCAGATTGACGCCGAGCTGCCCCGCACGCTGCCGGTTGATGTCCAGCGCAGCCCGCAAGCCGCCAGCCTGGTTCTCCGACGAGACGTCGCGGAACATCGGATCGCGGCGCAACTCGGCGACCAGTTTCTCCGACCACAAGGTGACTTGGACCGCGTCGGTGCCGGTCAGCGTGTACTGATACTGCGAGCGGCTCGACTGGGTGCTGATCTGGATATCCTGCACCGGCTGGAAATACACCGTCATGCCGGGAATCCCGGCGACACTCTGCTTCAGCCGCGCGATCACCTGGGTGATGTCGTCCTTGCGTTCGCCGCGCGGCCGCAGGTTCAGCACCAGACGGCCGACGTTGGTGGTCGGGTTCACGGTGCCGCCGCCGATCACCGAGACCACACCGGTCACATCGGGATCGGCCTGGATCAGCGTCGCCGCAGCCGCCTGCCGGCTCTGCATCTCCGCGAACGAAACATCAGCACCGGCTTCGGTCACTGCAGTGATCGAGGCGGTGTCCTGCAGCGGCAGGAAGCCCTTGGGCGCGATGACATAGAGGCCGAGCGTGGCGACGATGGTCAGGAAGGTGACGACCAGCGTGGCCGGCTGATGCTTCAACACCCACAACAGCGTGCGGTGATAGAACGCGACCATGCGGTCGATGAAGCGACTGATCGCAGCCAGACCCGGCACCTGCCACTCGTCGCCGGTGTGGCGCAGCAGCCGCGAGCACATCATCGGAGTGAGAGTCAGGGATACGACGGCCGAGGTGATCACCGCGATGGTCAGGGTCAGCGCAAATTCGCGGAACATGCGGCCGACCAGCCCGGACATGAACAATAGCGGGATGAACACCGCGATCAGCGATACCGTCAGCGAGATCACGGTGAAGCCGATCTCCTTGGCGCCGGACAGTGCCGCCTGCATCGGGCTCTCGCCGTCTTCCATGTGGCGGACGATGTTCTCGATCATGACGATGGCGTCATCGACAACGAAGCCGGTGCCGATCGTTAGCGCCATCAGCGAGAGATTGTCGAGGCTGAAGCCTGCGAAATACATCACACCGAAAGACGTGATCAGCGATAGCGGCAGCGCCACGCCGGCAATCAAGGTGGCGCGCAGCGAGCGCAGGAACAACAGCACGACCAGCGTCACCAGCACGACCGAGAGCACCAGTGTGAATTGCACGTCGCGGACGGAAGCGCGGATCGTGACGGTGCGGTCGCTGACGATGGTGAGCTTGACGCCGGCCGGCATCGAGCGCTGCACCCGAGGGATTTCCTCGCGGATCTGGCGGACCACCTCGATGACATTGGCGCCGGGCTGGCGCTGGATCTCGATGATGACAGCCGGCGTGCCCTGATACCAGCCGCCGGTGCGGTCGTTTTCCAGCCCATCGACAATCTGGGCGATATCGCCGATCGTCACCGGCGCGCCGTTGCGGTAGGCGACGATGATCGGGCGGTAGGCTTCGGCGACGGCGATCTGGTCATTGGCGGCGATGATGTAGGCCTGCTGCGCGCCGTCGAGCGAGCCCTTCGGGCCGGACACGTTGGCCCCCGCGATCGCCGCGCGGAGATCCTCCATCGCGATGCCGTAGGCGGCAAGCCGCGACAGGTCGGCCTGCACCCGCACCGCCGGCTTCAGCCCGCCCAGCACGGCGACGCGGCCGACGCCGGAAATCTGGCTCAGCCGCTGCCCGAGCAGCGTGTCGGAGATATCGCTCATGGCGCGCAGCGAGATCGTGTCCGATGTCAGCGCCAGCGTCATCACCGGCGCATCGGCCGGGTTCACCTTGGCGTAGACAGGCGGATACGGCAGGTTCTTCGGCAGCACGCCGGCGGCGGCGTTGATCGCGGCCTGAACGTCCTGGGTGGCGCCGTCGATGTCGCGGTTGAGATCGAACTGCAGCGAGATCGCGCTGACGCCAAACGAACTGGTCGAGGTCATCGAGGTCAGCGACGGGATCTGGCCGAGCTGGCGCTCCAGCGGCGCGGTGATCAGGGAGGCGATCACGTCCGGGCTGGCGCCGGGCAGTTGCGTCGATATCTGCACGGTCGGGAAATCGACCTGCGGCAGCGCCGATACCGGCAGCGCGAAGTAGCCGAGCGCGCCGCCGATCAGAAGCGCGATCCCCAGCAAGGAGGTCGCGACCGGCCGGCGGATGAAGGGTTCGGAGACGCTCATGGCGGGGCGCTGGAAGGCGCCTTGGCCGGGCCGGTCTGCGCCTTCTGGTCGCCCTCGCCGCGCTTCGCCCTGCCCTCGCCGCCTTCGCCCCGCTTGCTGCCGCGTTTGCGCGGCGCGAGGTCCGCGGTCGGTTCGCCGCTATCGGTGCCGACGCTGACCTTGCTGCCCTCAGCCAGGTTGGCGAAGCCGGTGGTGACGACGCGGTCGGCCGGCGACAGGCCCTTGGCGATCACCGCCTCGGTTTCGTTCTGCTGCGTCACCGTCACCGGCACCGCCTTGACGATATCGCCCTCCCCTATGACGTAGCTGAACGTGCCGGCAGGCCCGCGCTGCACGGCGGAAGTTGGCACCACCATCGCCTGCGGCAGCGTCTCGACCTTGAGCCGGACATTGACGAACTGGCCGGGCCAGAGCTGGAATTTGGCGTTGGGGAATTCGGCCTTGATCTTCAGCGTGCCGGTGGTGATGTCGACCTGGTTGTCGATGCCGGTCAGCGTGCCCGTATCGACGACGGTGACGCCGTCATTGCCGAACACATCGACCGCGAGCGGTCCCCTCGCCGCGGCGGCATTGGCGCGCACGATCTGCTGCTGCGGCAGGCTGAACAGCACGGCGATCGGCTGCAACTGGGTGATGATAACCAGCCCGGTGGTGTCGGAGGCGTGGATGATATTGCCCTGATCGACCTGCCGCAGGCCGGCGCGACCGGATAACGGCGCAATGATTTTGGTGTAGCTTAGGGTCGCCGCGGCGTTGTCGATGGCGGCCTGATCGGAATTCACCAGCGCTTCCTGCTGCGCCACCACCGACTTCTGGGTGTCTGCCTGCTGCTTGGAGCCGGCATTGGTCGCGGCGAGCTGCTGATAACGGATGAGGTCGAGCCTGGCATTGGCCAGCGTCGCCTCGTCCTGCGCCTTCTTGGCAACGGCCTGATCGTACAGTGCCTTGTACAGCACGGGATCAATCTCGCCGAGCACGTCGCCCGCCTTGACGTCCTGGCCTTCCTTGAAATTCACCTTGATCAGCTTGCCATCGACTTGCGCGCGCACGGTGACGTTGTTGAGCGCTTTCACCGAGCCCACGCCATCGAGATAGACCGGAACGTCCTGGATCTTAGGCGTCGCCGCCAGCACCGGCACCGTCATGTCGGGCCGCGGCATGCGGGAGGCTGTCTGCTTCTGCTGCCAGACGGTCCAACCGATATAACCAAGGCCGCCGAGGATCAGCAGTGTCACGAAAATCGATACCGTGCGACGCCGCGCGCCGCCCTTGATGCGGGCCACGGTGCCGGGTGCGTTCGCCTCGTTCGACTCCGGCTTAAAGAGCATTGACCGGTCTCTCCATTTTCGGTTCCCAACCGCCGCCCAGCGCCTGGTACAGGCTGACTATCGCCAGGAACCGGGCCAGTTGCGCCTGCGACAGCGCGTCCTCGGCCGCAAACAGCGTCAGCTGGGTATTTAGCACAGTTACGATATCCGCGGTGCCGGCGCTCAATTGCTGCTCTGAGAGCTGGAACGCGCGCCTTGATGCCGTCACCACCTCGCGCTGCAGCCGCAGCCGCTCGGTGGTCTCCTTGATCGCGACCAGCGCATTGTCGACGTCGGTGAAGGCCGACACCACGGTCTTGCGATAGGTCTGCAGCATCTCGTCCTGCTGCGCCTGGGTCAGCTGGAAATTGCCAAGAATACGGCCGCCATCGAAGATCGGCTGAGTCAGCCCGCCGACCAGACTGAAAAAGGCCGCGTTGGGCTGGAACAGCGACGCCAGCGCCGAACTCTGGTAGCCGCCCGAGCCGGTAAGCTGGATGCTCGGGAAGAATTGCGCGCGGGCGCTGCCGACACTGGCGGTAGCGGCGGCGAGCAGGCTCTCCTGCCGGCGGATATCCGGTCGCTGGGTCAGCAGTTCCGACGGCAGGCCCGGCGTCACCCGCGGCGACGCGATACTGTTGAGCGAGCCGCCCATGATGCGAACGCTCTCCGGCGGGCGGGCCACCAGCAAGGCCAGCGCATTGGCGTTCTGCGCCAGCGTCTGCCGCAGCGGCGGCACCGCGGCGCGCTGGTTGGCCAGCACGCTCTGCTGCTGCGCCAGATCGAGATCGGTGCCGGTACCCGCAGTGAGCCGCGACTGGATCGCGACCAAAATGCGCTGCGCGCTGGCGATGTTGCGCTCGGCGGTCTTGATGCGGTCCTGCGAGGCGACCACCTGAAAATAAGCGTTGGCTACCGCTGTCAGCGTGGTCAGCGCGACGACGTCGCGATCAAAGCGTTTGGAATCGGCGGTTTCTTCGGTGGCCAGCGCAGCGTCGCGATTCTTGCCCCAGAAATCCAGTTCGTAGCTGGCCGAGAGCGACGCCGAATAGGTCACGACCTCGCGGCCGCCATTGGTCAGGCCATTGGAGCTCGATCCGGAATTGCGCGAATAGGTCTCCTGCCCGCCACTGCTCAGGCTCGGCAGCAGCGCCGCCCCGGTGATGCGCGCCTGCGCGTCGGCCTGCCGGATGCGGGAGACCGCCGCGGCGATGTCGAGGTTGACGGTCTGCGCCTCCTCCATCAACTGCGTCAGCTCGCGCGAACGAAAGCCGCGCCACCAGTCCAGCGTCGGCACCGCAGCGCTGGCATCGGAAAGCCGCGCCGCCTTGTAGCCCTGAGGAATGTCGAGCGCGGGGTCCGGCAGATCCTTTGTGAGGATGCAGCCAGCCGAGGTCGCGACCAGCGCCAGCGCCGCGAAAGCCCGCACGATCGGCGATAGCGAACGCCTCATCGGCGTGCCTCGCGCGTCGCACCAGGCGAATCACGATCAGGTCGGACGTTGGACGAGGCAGGCTGCGGCACGGTCACCCGTAGAGCTGATTCAAGGAACGAGCCGCCATTGTAGCGGTACGATTCGTGCGCGGACAGTGTTCTTCCGCCACAGCTACCGCAAGCGGCATCGTCACCAACACCATTTTCGTACGTCCAAATTGCACGATTCCCCTTATGCGACGGTACTTTGATGGTTTCTGGAGCGGCTGCACAACTGCCCGACTTACGAAGATTTCATGTGACTGTTTGTTGCTGGCAGACCGACCGCCGCCGATCCCGCGGTTCTCTCAAAAATCTTGAAACCTCAACGGGATACCAACGTAACTCGATCGCTTGCATCGGGCACAGGGGATCGGAATGCGCGTCGCTATTATCGGAACGGGAATTGCCGGCAATGCCGCAGCCTGGGCATTGTCGAAGCGCTATCCCGTCACGGTCTACGACCGCGAGTTGCGCCCCGGCGGCCACAGCCACACCATGACGATCGATTATGATGGCACCGCACTCGCCGTCGATATCGGCTTCATCGTCTATAACGAGCTGAATTATCCCGACCTCACCGAACTGTTCGCCCATCTCGACGTCGAGACGGTGGAAAGCTGCATGAGCTTTGCCGTCACCGCCGATGGCGGCAAATTCGAGTGGAAGGGTGGCGGCGACACCTGGGGCGACACCGCACGAGGCCTGTTCGCGCAACCGAAGAACCTGTTCTCGCCGTCCTATCTGCGCATGCTGCGCGACATCCTGACCTTCAACGAGCAGAGCGTGAAAGACCGGGATGCCGGCTTGCTGGACGGCAAGACGCTCGGCGAATACTTCGCCTGGCGCAAATTCGCGCCGCGCTTGCTGACCGACTATCTCGCGCCGATGGGCGCCGCGATCTGGTCCGCACCCGCCGACGAGATGCTCAACTTTCCCGCAGAGAATTTCATCGCCTTCTTCAACAACCACCGCCTGCTGCAATATGACCGTCCGGTGTGGCGCACCGTGCGCGGCGGCAGCAAGCGCTACGTCGAGAAACTGATGGCGGCGTTCGGCGATCACGTGCGGCTCGGCTGCGCAGTGACGGCGATCGACCGCGCGGCGCATGGCGTCGTGATCCACGACAGCCATGGTCGTACGGAGACCTACGACCACGTGGTGGTGGCGTCGCACAGCGATCAGGCGCTGGCGATGTTGTCTGATCCCAGCGCCGAGGAAACTGCGATTCTCGGCGACATCGGCTATTCGCCCAACGTGGTCTACCTCCATCGCGACGCCAGGCTGATGCCGAAGCGCAAGAACGCCTGGGCGTCGTGGAATTTCCTGCGCTGGAAGCGCGAAGGCACCACGCTCAACAATGTCGCGGTCACCTACTGGATGAACCGGTTGCAGGGCATCAGCGACGACAAGCCGTTGTTCGTCAGCCTTAACCCGCCCTTCGCGCCCGACCCTGCGCTGACCTTCGGCCGCAATATATGCGAACATCCGCAATACAATGCCAAGGCTTTCGCCGCGCAAAAACGGCTCGGCGAGATCCAGGGCAAGCGCCACACCTGGTTTGCCGGCGCCTGGACCGGCTACGGCTTTCACGAAGACGGCCTGCGATCCGGTCTGGACGTGGCCGAGGCGCTGGGCGCGACCGTGCCGTGGCGCGCGCCGCCGCCCGAACTGGCCGAGGCCGCGGAGTAGCCATGCCCGACCGCATCGCAAAAATGGAAGCGCAGACCGACGCCGGTTCGGCCGCGGCAGCGCTGTATTTTGGCGACGTCATGCATGCCCGGCTGAAGCCGATGGGCCATCGCTTCAACTACCGCGTCATGAGCCTGCTGCTCGATCTCGACCGGCTGGATGAAGCTAACCGGCTGACGCCGCTGTTCGGCGTCAACCGCGCCGCGTTGTACAGTTTTCGCGAGAGCGACCACGGCCCGCGCGACGGCACTTCGCTATCGGCCTATGCGCATCGTTGCGCTGCCGAACACGGCATCGACCTCGCCGGAGGCCGGGTGCTGCTGCTGAGCTACCCCCGCCTGCTCGGCTACACCTTCAATCCGCTGTCGGCGTATTTCTGCCACACCAAAGACGGCACGCTCGCCTTGACCATCTACGAGGTCCGCAACACCTTTGGCGATATCCACGCTTACGTTCTGCCGGTGCGGCCCGGCGAACACAGCGACGCCGGCATCCGGCAGGCACAGGACAAGCTGTTTTACGTCTCCCCCTTCATCGAGATGAAGATGCGCTATCATTTCCGGGTGTCGCCTCCCGGACAGACCGTCAAGCTGCGCATACTGGAAACCGATGCCGAAGGCCCGCTGCTTGCGGCGACCTTTAACGGCAAGCGCCGGGCGCTGACCACGGCGGCGCTGCTGAAGTCGTTCTGCGCGCTGCCGATGGTGACGCTCAAGATCATGGCTGCGATCCACTGGGAAGCGCTGCGGCTGTGGATCAAGGGTGCACGACTTGTTCCGCGTCCGGCACCGGCGCAAAAATACCGTCTTGGCGAGCCCGCTCAGCAGTGACTATACTCGAGCGACATTCGTTGCGCGCGGACCGGATTCCGCGTCGCACAACGGCACTTTGCTTCGACAAGGGCTGCGGCTATCCCCTTCAGTCCACGTGCAACTCGGATTCAGAGCCACACCATTCGATGGATCTGCCATGTCTGATGTAGTCGCGTCCAAACTGATCTTGCTCACGCCGGAAAATGTCGATTCCCAGCTGTCTGACCTGCCGCGCATCGTGCGGCTGGCGCTCGGCTTCGGCTCGAAGCTGCGTCGCGGCACGCTTGATGTGACATTGCCAGACCGTCGCCAGGTCCGGCTCGGCGGTGTCGAGCCCGGCCCGGCCGCTGAGATGACGATCTACGACTACGGCTTTGCGTCCCGTTTGCTGAACGGCGGCGACATTGGCATTGCCGAGGCCTATCTGCACGGCGAATGGGACACGCCGGATCTGACCCAGTTCCTGTATCTTTTCTGCGTCAATCACGACCTGATCCAGGCAATGCTCGGCGACAATCCGGTGATGCGTTTCGTGCAGATCGTCCGCCACTGGTTCAACCGCAACACGAAGCGTCAGGCCAAGAAGAACATCTACGCCCACTACGACATCGGCAATGCGTTCTATTCGGCGTGGCTCGATCCCAGCATGACCTATTCCTCGGCGATCTATGAGGACGGCACGCAGGACCTCACCGCCGCGCAGAACAACAAGTACCGCCGCCTTGCCGAGGCCATCGACCTGCAGCCGGGCCACAGGGTGCTGGAGATCGGCTGCGGCTGGGGCGGCTTTGCGGAATATGCTGCGAAGAACTACGGCGTCCATGTCACCGGCCTGACCATCAGCCGCGAGCAACGCGATTTCGCGCAGAAGCGGATGCAGGACGCCGGCCTCAGCGACCGGGTCGAAATCAAGTTCCAGGACTATCGCGACGAACGCGGCCAATATGACCGCATCGCCTCGATCGAGATGATCGAGGCCGTCGGCGAGCAGTTCTGGCCGCAATATTTTTCACAACTGCGCGACCGGCTGTTGCCGGGCGGGTTGGTCGGCATCCAGGCCATCACCATCCAGGACAAGTTCTTCCAGGCCTATCGGCGTGAGGTCGATTTCATCCAGCGCTACGTCTTTCCGGGCGGCATGCTGCCGTCGCCAGAAATCCTCAAATCGCTCGGCGAAAAATTCGGTGTGCCCGTGGTTCGCGAGCGCATCTTCGGGCTGGATTACGCCAAGACGCTGGCGACATGGCGCGACAATTTCCGCGCGGCATGGCCGAACCTGACGCCGCTCGGCTTCGACGACCGGTTCCGCCGGCTGTGGGAATACTATCTGGCCTATTGCGAGGCCGGCTTCCTGTCGGGGAATATCGACGTCCGCCAGGTGGTGTTCGCGAAGGCGAAATAACCATGAAACAGCAGACCGGCAGCGTTCTTTTGCCCTCCCTTGTGCGCCCCCGCCCCCTCCACTAGGGTCGCCGCCTGTTTGGCTCACATGGCAAGAACTCCGGCATCATGAACATCAACCAAGACGTGGTCGAAGCGATCGGCCATACGCCCCTGCTCAGACTGAAGCGCGCATCTGAACTGACCGGCTGCAATATCCTTGGCAAGGCCGAGTTCATGAATCCGGGCGGCTCGGTCAAGGACCGCGCGGGCAAATGGATGATCCTTGAAGCCGAGAAGCGCGGTGAGCTGAAGCCCGGCGGATTGGTGGTCGAGGCGACCGCCGGCAACACCGGCATCGGTCTTGCGTTGGTGGCCAGCGCACGCGGCTATCGCACCTTGATCCTCATTCCGGAAACCCAGAGCCAGGAAAAAAAGGACGTGCTGCGGCTGTGCGGCGCTGAGCTCATCGAAGTACCGGCGCTGCCCTACTCCGATCCCAACAACTACCAGCACGTCGCCAAGAGACTGGTCGAGCAGTTGCGCCTCAGCGAGCCGAACGGCGTGCTGTTCGCCGATCAATGGAACAACCTCGACAACGCCAAGGCGCATTACGAGTCGACCGGTCCGGAAATCTGGCAGCAGACCGACGGCAAGATCGACGGCTTCATCTGCTCGGTCGGGTCTGGCGGCACGCTGGCCGGCATCAGCGCCTATCTGAAAGAACAAAACGAGGCGATCGTGATCGGCTGCGCCGATCCGCGCGGCGCCGGGATGTACGAATTGTTCAAGTACGGCGAAGCCAAGGCGACGCCCGGCGGATCGATCTCCGAAGGCATCGGGCTCGGCCGCGTTACGGCCATCACAGAACAAGCGCGGGTAGACGAGGCCTATGTAATTCCGGACGAGGAATTCGTGCCGCTGATCTACGACCTGCTGCAGCATGAAGGCCTGTGTCTCGGCGGCTCCAGCGGCGTCAACATCGCCGGCGCCATCCGGCTCGCCCGGCAGTTGGGGCCGGGCAAGACCATCGTCACCATCCTGTGCGATTCCGGTCACCGCTATCAGTCGAAACTGTTCAACCCGGACTTCATGCGCAGCAAGAACCTACCGGTACCGGAATGGCTGGAGCGCAAGAGCCACATCTCGTTGCCGTTCGAGAAAGTGTAGCTCGAAGGCGCAGGCCTCTCGTTCGTCATGCCCCGCCTTGTCCCGGGCATCCACGTTCGCGCGCTACATCGTGGGTGGCCGGGACAAGCCCGGCCATGACGGAGCGAAACAGCAACATCAGCGCAAAATCTGCCCGAGAAACAATTTCGTCCGTTCGTGCTTGGGATGCGCGAAAAATTCATCCGGCGTGTTCATCTCGATGATCTGTCCGTCATCCATGAACACGACGCGGTTGGCCACCTGCTTGGCAAATCCCATTTCGTGCGTCACCACCAGCATGGTCATGCCTTCCTCGGCCAGGTCGACCATCGTGTCGAGCACTTCCTTGACCATTTCCGGATCGAGCGACGAGGTCGGCTCGTCGAACAGCATCACCTTCGGGCTCATCGTCAGCGCGCGCGCGATCGCCACGCGCTGCTGCTGGCCGCCTGAAAGCTGACCGGGATACTTGTCGGCCTGCTGCGGAATCCGTACCCGTTCGAGATACTTCATCGCCGCTTCCTCAGCGTCCTTCTTCGGGATGTTGCGCACCCAGATCGGTGCCAGCGTGCAGTTCTCCAGCACGGTGAGATGCGGGAACAGATTGAAACTCTGGAACACCATGCCGACATCGCGGCGGACGTCGTGGACGCGGCGCAGGTCGGGGCCGAGTTCGATGCCGTCAACGTTGATCGAGCCCTCCTGAAATTCCTCCAGCGCATTGATGCAGCGGATCAGCGTCGACTTGCCGGAGCCGGACGGACCGCAGATCACGATACGCTCGCCGCGGCCGACATCCAGATTGATGTCGCGCAACACGTGGAAATCGCCGAACCACTTGTTGAGGCCGGCAATGCTGACGATCGGGTTCGCATTCATGATCATGAAATCTCAACTACGCCGGTGAGCATTGAGCCGGTGCTCGACGAACAGGGAATAGCGCGACATGCCGAAGCACAGCACGAAGTAGATGATGCCGGTGAAGGCAAAGCCGGTGAACAAAGTGGTCGGCGTCGACCAGACGGGATCGGCGAATGATGCGCGCAGCTGTCCGAGCAGGTCGAACAGCGCCACGATCGACACCAGCGACGTGTCTTTCAAGAGCCCGATGAAGCTGTTGACGAGACCGGGGATGACATGGCGCAACGCCTGCGGCATCACCACAAGGCCGGTGGTCTTCCAATACGGCAGGCCAAGCGCGCTGGCGGCTTCCACCTGCCCGCGCGGGATCGCGGCCAGTCCGCCGCGGATGACTTCGGCGTTATAGGCGCCGGCAAACAGCGCGATGCCGATCAGCACACGGACCAGACCATCGACGGTGAAACTGCCCGGCAGGAATAGCGGCAGCATGTAGGTCGCAAAGAACAACACCGTGATCAGCGGCACGCCGCGCCAGAATTCGATGAAGGCGACACAGAACACCCGGATAAGCGGAATCGTCGAGCGCCGTCCGAGCGCCAGCGCGATACCGACCGGCATCGAACTGACGATGCCGGTGACCGCGACAACGAGCGTCACCAGCAAGCCGCCCCACAACCGTGTATCGACGATCGGCAGACCACCGCGGTCGAGGCGCAGGATCGCAATCACCATCGCCATGCCGGCGAAGGTGGTGAGGCTGGCGATCAACGCGCGCCAACCGTTGCGAAAGCCGCCGGTGAGGCCGAACAGGATCGCCGAGACGATCAGCGCGGTGGCGAAGAAGTCGGCCCATACCGGCTGACCCGACGCCTGAGTGTATTTCTTCAGCAGCGTCAGCGGCCAAAGCACAATCGCCAGCGCGTAACCTATCCATGCGATCAGCGTCCCCAGCCCATAGGCGATTGACGACAACAGCGGCAGCGTCGTCACCTCGGCGAGTTTGTAGCCGCTATCGACCAGGCCCTTGGCGAGGACGGACAGCGCGGCCTCGCCCCACGCGACGCCAAAACCGCGGATCCCGCCGCCATAAAGCAGGAGGAACGCGACGATCGGAAAGGCGATGAAGAACAGTCCGGCGCTGAGGCTCTTGGCCGGCAGTTTGGGGATCAGCAGCGGCAGCAGCAGCAGCCCGCCCAATAAAAAGGTCAGGTTGACGCGCCAGCGTTCCGGCTGCGGATAGAAGCCGTAGATGAATTGCGTGAGCTTGGCCCGCACGAACGGCCAGCACGCGCCTACGACGCCGCCGGCATTTTCGGCGAGGCAGGCATTGCGGTCGCGACCGTGCCACACCGCGTCGATCAGCAGGAATTTGACGGTGGGGACGATGCTGAACCACAGCAGCAGGATGCAGACCAAGGTCAGCAACACGTTGGTCGGTGAATTCAACAACCGCGTACGGACAAAGCCGGGCAGCCCCGTGGTCCTGTCGGGCGCAGCGCGCTGCGGGATCAATTCTCTCGCGATGAAGGCGGGCTCGCTCATCCGCGCAAACTCCGGCCGAGCCGCCAGCCGTAGAAGCTCATGATCGCGCTGGTGATCAGCGAGATCACCAGATAGACCGACATCGTGATGGCGATGATCTCGATCGCCTGCCCGGTCTGGCTCAGGGTGGTACCGGCGAACACCGAGAACAGGTCGGGATAGCCGATCGCCACCGCCAGCGACGAGTTCTTGGTGAGGTTGAGATACTGGTTGGTGAGCGGCGGCAGGATCACGCGCAGCGCCTGCGGCACCACGATCAGCCGCAACGTTTCGCTGCGGGAGAGCCCCAACGATGCGCCGGCCTCGGCCTGCCCGCGGTGCACCGACTGCACACCGGCGCGGACGATCTCGGCGATGAATGCAGCGGTATAGGTCGACAGCGCCAGCACCAAGGCAACGAATTCCGGGATCACCCGTGAACCGCCGGAGAAGTTGAAGCCCTTGAGTTCCGGGTATTCAAACGTGACAGGCTTGCCGAACGCGAGCACGGCTAACACCGGCAAACCAATCAGCAAGCCGATCGCATACGGCCAGACCCGTATCAGACGTCCACTCTGAAACAGTTGACGTCGCGCGTAGCTGCGCAGCAGCAGCGCCGCGACGACAGCCACGACAATCGCGATAGCGAACGCATCGAAGCCTGCGGCGCCGATCGGCTTCGGCACGCCGAAGCCGCGGTTGCTGAGAAAGAAGCTGTCCCACAGCGAGATGCTTTGCCGCGGGCTCGGCAGCGTGGCGAGCACGGCGAGGTACCAGAACAAGATCTGGAACAGCAGCGGGAGATTGCGGATCAGTTCGACATAGCCGCCGGCGATCCGCGCCAGCAGCCAGTTCGGCGACATCCGGCCGAGCCCGACCACAAAGCCGATGAGGGTGGCAAAGAAGATACCGATACCCGACACCACCAGCGTGTTGACGAGGCCGACGAAGAACACCTGCGTATAGGTGTCGCTTTCGGCATACGGGATCAGCGACTGGCTGACGCCGAATCCGGCGGTGTTGCCGAGAAAGCCAAAGCCCGAGGCAACGCCCTGCAGCGCCAGATTGGCGCGCGTGTTGGCGACGATCTCGTAGCCGATCCATGCCAGCGCGGCGACGAACAGGATCTGCAGCGCCAGTCCGCTCCAGCCGGCCTGCCCGCCCAATGCCCGCCGCAACCTGGCGACGACTTGCGACGGCGGCGGTCTGGCTCCGGTGGACATTGCCGCGCCCGGTCTGTTCGAGTTCAGCGGATCGGCGGGGCGTACTGGATACCACCCTTGTTCCAGAGCTGGTTGAGACCGCGGGCGATGCCGAGCTTGGAGCCGGCGCCGACGTTGCGGTCAAATACCTCGCCGTAATTGCCGGTCGCCTTGATGATGCGCACGACCCAGTCCTTGGTGAGCCCCAGCGTTTCGCCAAGATTGCCGTCGGTGCCGAAGATGCGCTTCAGCTCGGGCTTGTCGGATTTCGCCATGTCATCGACGTTCTTCTGGGTGACGCCGAGTTCTTCGGCATTGACCATCGCAAACAGCGTCCAGCGCACGATGTCCATCCATTGGTCGTCGCCGTGACGCACCAGCGGGCCGAGCGGCTCCTTGGAAATCACTTCCGGCAGTACGCCGTGATCGGCTGGCACGGCAAGCTTCAGACGCTCGGCATAAAGCTGCGAGACATCCGCCGAGAACACGTCGCAACGGCCTGATTCATAGGCCTTGATGGTCTCATCGGCGGTGCCGAAGGCGATCACCTCGTACTTCATGTTGTTGCCTTTGAAGTAGTCGGCGATGTTCTGCTCGTTGGTGGTGCCGGTCTGTACGCAGATCGAAGCGCTGTTCAGTTCCAGCGCAGAGTTTACCTTGAGCGACTTGCGGACCAGAAATCCCTGTCCGTCATAGTAGGAAATCCCGGTGAAGTTGACGCCCAGCGAAGTATCGCGTGACAGCGTCCAGGTCGTGTTGCGCGACAGCACGTCGATCTCGCCGGACTGCAGTGCAGTAAAGCGATCCTTGGCCGACAGTGGAACGTATTTGACCTTGGTCGAATCGTTGAAGATCGCCGCGGCCACGGCCCGGCACAGATCGACATCGAAGCCGGCCCAGTTACCCTTGTCGTCCGGCGCCGAGAAACCCGGCAGGCCCTGGGTGACGCCGCAGGACAGCATGCCGCGATCCCGAATGGTCTTCAGCGTTTGCGCCGTCGCCGCCTGCACGGACAGGCCGGCGAGCGCGAGCGTGAAAACCAGAATTGCGCGTTTCATAACAAAGCCTTTCGAGAACGTTCGGAGCAATGGTTGATCGCCATGCCGAAGGACCAACCTATGCGATCTGCACGGTCCTCGCAAAGCCCGGCCCGGCCTCGAATCGATCAGAGCAGGCTGTGCAATCAGGCGATGGATGGGATTCGCGGCAGGCCCCTCAACATGCCGCGATCGTATTACAGGGCCACATCACAGAACGAACCGGCTGCGGGGTCAAGGGGTTGACGGTGATCTTCCCGGTCCTGTTAGGTGGCATATCCAAGTCTCCCGCCTGCTGGACGATCCCTGCGCCCTGTGGCTGTGGCAAGACTTCTCCCAACCGACGGCGGATCATGATGGCATCGATCAACAACCACGGCACCACCTCCCTCGCCATCGAGACCGAACTCGTCACCGCCGGTCGCGACACCGTGTCGCAAAAAGGTTTTGTGAATCCGCCGGTAGTGCGCGGCTCTACCGTTTTGTACCCGACCGCCGAAGCGCTGCATGCGCATCGCGGCGAGTTTCAATATGGCCGCCACGGCACGCCGACCACCAAGTCGCTGCAGCAAGCCTTGATGGCGCTGGAGGGCCCGAGCTGTGCGGGCGTTGGCTTGGTGCCGTCCGGCCTGTCGGCGATCTCCACCACCCTGCTCTCGGTGCTCAAAGCCGGCGATCATCTGCTGGTCAGCGACAGCGCCTACCGGCCGACGCGCAATTTCTGCAACGGCATGCTGGCGCGGCTGGGCATCGAGACGACCTATTTCGATCCGCTGATCGGCGCCGGCATCAAAGCCCTGCTCAAGCCCAACACCCGCGCGATCTTGGTCGAGGCGCCCGGCTCGCAATCCTTCGAGATGCCCGACGTGCCGGCGATCGCAGAAATCGCGCACGCGCACGGCGCGCTGGTGATCGACGACAACACATGGGCGACGCCGCTGTATCACCGTTCGCTCGAACAAGGCGTCGACATCAGCATCCAGGCCGCGACCAAATATATCGGCGGCCATTCCGACATCATGTTCGGCACCATCTCGGCCAATGCCCGCGCTTGGCCGCAGGTCGAGGAAGGCATCAAGCTGCTCGGCGTCTGCGCCGGACCGGACGATGTGTTTCTTGCCTTGCGCGGATTGCGCACGATGGCGGTGCGGCTGGCGCATCACCAGCGTTCCGGCCTGGAGATGGCGCACTGGCTTGCCGCGCGGCCAGAAGTGCTGACCGTGCTGCATCCCGGCCTTGAGAGCCATCCCGGCCACGCCATCTGGAAGCGCGATTTCACCGGCGCTTCCGGCCTGTTCAGCATCGTGCTGAAGCCGGTCTCGCAAGCCGCGGTCGATGCGCTGCTCGATACGGTGCAACTGTTCGGCATGGGCTATTCGTGGGGCGGCTTCGAGAGCCTGGTTATCCCGTTCGACTGCGCGCCCTATCGCAGCGCCACCCAATGGGCGCCGGGCGGTCCGACGTTGCGGCTGCATATCGGGCTGGAAAGCGTCGATGATCTCAAAGCGGATCTGGAACGCGGCTTCGCGGCGCTCGGCGCGGTGTAATCTACGCACCGCAGCCCCGCGTCTGCGTTGCAACAAAAGCATTGATCCCCCGGCGGATCGGCATAGCTTTGTCCGTTCGAGTCAATTGCAGAACGGACAAGCATGGGAAGCATCGTACTGCTCGATTTGATGGGCGGCGTCGCGCTGCTGCTGTGGGGCCTGCACATGGTGCAGACCGGCATCCTGCGCGCTTTCGGTTCCGACCTGCGACTGGTGCTGGCGCGGGCACTGAAGAATCGGTTCGCCGCATTCGGCGCCGGAATCGGCCTCACCGCCCTTCTGCAGAGCAGCACCGCGACCGCACTGATCACGAGTTCATTCACGGCCGAAGGGCTGGTGAGTCTGGTGCCGGCACTGGCGATCATGCTCGGCGCGAATGTCGGCACCACGCTGATCGTGCAATTGCTGTCGTTCAACATGTCGGCGGCGGCGCCTGTCCTCTTTATCATCGGCCTGCTCGCGTTCCGCACCGGGGCGCGATCGCGCATCAAGGATCTCGGCCGCGTCGCCATCGGGCTCGGCCTGATGCTGCTGGCGCTGCACATCCTGCTCGACACGCTGGCGCCCGCGGAGAACGCGCCGGGCATGCGCGTGTTCATGAACGCGATCACCGGCGATCCGATACTGTGTATCCTGCTCGGGGCCATCGTCACCTGGGCCGTGCATTCCAGCGTCGCCACTGTGCTGTTGGTAATGTCGTTGGCATACGCGCATTTCATCACGCCCTACGCCGCGCTGGCGCTGGTGCTCGGCGCCAATCTCGGCAGCGCGATCAATCCGGTATTCGAAGGCGCCAAGCGCGACAATCCCGCCAGCTACCGCCTGCCCTACGGCAACCTGCTCAACCGCGTCATCGGCGTGCTGCTGGTGGCGCCATGGCTGCGGCCGATCTCCGAACTGATGCAGCAGTGGCAGCCGGACGCCGCCAAGATGACCGCGACCTTCCACATCGTCTTCAATCTGGCTACCGCCGTCCTGTTCATCGGCCTGCTCGACAGAATGGCGGCGCTGCTGAAGCGGCTGCTGCCCAATCGCGTGCTCGACGTCGATCCGGCGAAGCCGCGCTATCTCGACGACAGCGCCCTGGAGACGCCATCACTGGCTCTCGCCGATGCCGCGCGCGAGACGCTGCACATGGGCGACCTCGTCGAGGTGATGCTGCGCAAGGTGATGGCGGCGCTGATGACCAATGACCGCGCGCTGGTCGATCAGGTGTCGCGGATGGACAATCAGGTCGATAGCCTGGACGAAGCCATCAAACTCTACGTCACCAGGCTGACCCGCGGCAGTCTCGACGAACGCGAGGGCCACCGCGCGATGGAGATCATCTCCTTCACCATCAATCTCGAGCATATCGGCGACATCATCGACAAGAACCTGAGCGAGCTCGCCACCAAGAAGATCAAGCGCCGCTTCCAGTTCTCACCGGAAGGTGCCGAAGAACTCTCCGCGTTCCACAAGCGTACAATGGACTCCTTGCGGATGGCATTCGGCGTGTTCATGTCGGGCGACGTCAACGACGCGCGGAAGCTGCTGGCGGAAAAGAGCGCGCTGCGCAGTGCGGAACTGGCCGCGACCGAGCGCCACCTCGACCGCTTGCGCGAAGGCCGCCCCGAGACGATCGAGACCACGTCGTTGCATCTCGACGTGCTGCGCGACCTCCGGCGGGTCCACTCGCATATCTGCTCGGCCGCCTATCCGGTGCTCGATGCCGCCGGCGAATTGCACGCCCCCGACAGCGCGGCATCCGAACCGCTGGCGCTGACCGATACGGCGCCGTCGGTGCGGGGCTAGCTGTCCAGCGTTTTGGAGCCCTTGGCGTGGTTCTTGAGGATCAGCATGATATTGCGGATGTAGATCACCGTCGCGAAGGCCTGACCGATGATGATCACCGGCTCGCGCTTGGCGACGCCGTACACCAGCGTCATCATGCCGCCGGCCATCGAAAAGAACCAGAACGCCATCGGCACCACGCTCTGGCCGGCGCGTTCGCTGGAGATCCACTGCACCAGAAAGCGCGCGGTGAACAGCAGTTGCGCGACCAGCCCGAAAGCCAGCCAGAAATCGAACTTGGCGACGAACACATCGTAGAGATAGTCCCCGAGCGCCTGACCGTAGTGAATGAACATTATTTGAACTCGGTTGCGACCGGTGTCGGCCGTTTGCGGCGGATCAGCCACCACACACCGGCGAGATCCATGATGCCGATCCACAGCCGGTCGAAGAAGCCGTAATTGGAAACGCCGGAGTGCCGGGGACGGTCGATGACGTCGACATAAGCGATTTCGAACCCCTCGCGGCGCACCAGCGCCGGGAGGAAGCGATGCAGGCCGTCGAAATACGGCATCGACAGGAACACGTCGCGGCGGAACGCCTTAAGGCCGCAGCCAGTGTCGCGAGTGCCATCGCTGAGGATGGCGCTGCGCACGCGGTTGGCGATCTTCGACTGCATCTTCTTGAAGCCGGTATCCTTGCGCCCGACGCGCTGGCCGGCGGCAAGGCCGACGCGGCCGTGGCCAGCCTGCACCGCCCCGATCAGGTCAGGCAGGAACGCAGGATTGTTCTGACCGTCACCGTCGAGCGTCGCGACGATGGCGCCGCGCGCAGCGCGGACGCCGCTGCGCACCGCGGCCGACTGGCCGGAGGATTGCGCGTGATCGATGCGGCGCAGGTTGTCGCGCTGCTGCATCAGATCGACCAGCCGCTGCGGCGTGGCGTCAGTCGAACCGTCATTGACGTAGATGATCTCGTAGGCAAACCGGCCATCGAGCGCGGCGGCGATTTCGGCGATTACAGGCGCGACATTGTCCTGCTCGTTGCGCACGGGCACCACGATGGAGACATCGACGGGAATGGTGTCAGGCAGGGACAAATCGGGGCTCATGGTTGAATGCGACGCCGCGGGAACCCGGCCATGCCGGCCGCCCGCGGGAAGCCCCGCTTCTATGGGGCGAAGGCGTCGCGGGCAACCCTTTTGAGGTGTTCCGGGGACGGGCCGGGCAGCGGTTGGATGCTGCCGTCGCGATGAATGGTGAAGGCCAGATGCCGGGCCGCGAACCAGTAGCGCACCGCCATCGCGCCGATCACGCCGGTCAGCGCCCCGCCCAGCACGTCGCTCGGGTGATGCGCCAGCAGCAACAGACGGCTGGCAATGATGACAATCGCATAGGCAAACATGACGGCGCGCAGCCGCGGCCATACCGCGGATACCGCAAAGGCCAGCGCGAAAGCCGTGGTGGCGTGGCCGGACGGGAAGCTGGAATAGGTCTCGCTCCAGGCGAAATGCGAGAAGTTGAAGGCGTTGGCCTCGCCGCCGACAAACGGCCGGCCGCGGCCGATCATGCCCTTGAGGAGTTCGCCGAGCAGCACCGACACTGCCACCGACAGGAAGATGTACTGAATACGGGTGCCAAAGCTGACCAGCAGCGAACGCGACATGCCGCGCAGCCGTGGCGCAGCCAGCGCGAGCACGACCAGCACGGCAAACAGCCCCCACAGCACGTATTCCGACTTGCCGAACGCGGTGATGGACCGCACCGGCCACAGCCATTCGGTACCGCGCGGCGGCATCAGGCCGATCTCGTAGGCGTCAAACAGGAACATCAGCGCCACGATCAGCACAGCCGAAATGGCGGACAATCCGAGCGAGCGCCGTGCCCAGTGCCGGCCGGCTTCGGCGCGGCGCGAATGCGAGGGCGCGCGGACGAGTTGCGCCAGCGATACGCCGATGAACACGATCAGCCGCGCGACGTAGCCGGATCGCTGGGCTGAAACCGCGGCCATTACCGGGTCCCTTCGGAGCGATAGATCGCCACCGAGATCGCCCGGCCCTGCGAAAAATTGTAGCCCTCGATGCGTGTCGCCACGTCGTAGCGCAGTCCGATAGCGTCGGCGCGCTGCGCGAAGCTGCGCTCGGAACGCGCCTCGACCAGCGCAAAGCGGCAGCTGCCCTGTCCGAGGAAGTCGGCGGCGCCCGAGCCGTCGGTCAGCAGGGTCGAAGTACCCGTCGTGAACACCAGGCTCGGTTCATGGTAGCCGGCGGCAGCGGCGCGGGGTCCGACGCAAACCACGTTGCGCAGCGCGCGCGCGATCTCCTGACTCGGAAACAGCGGCTTCATGGCCGGCATGACGATGCCGTAGAACGCAGCACTCATGAACATCGCCGAGATCACCGCGTTGAGCAGGGAGCGCTCGGCGTGGTTGTCATCGTACATCCACCAGGCCAGCAGGCCGAAACACAGGGCGGCGCCGGCGAACGGCCAGGCCAGGAAGACCGGATGGCGCACCGCCATGATCGCTCCGATCACAACGATCACCGCCGTCAGCACGGGTATCGCGAACCACCACGCCGAACCGCGCGCGAGCCAGGAGCGCGACAGCACCCGGCGCTCCAGCGCGCCGACGATCAGGATGGCGATCGCCGGATACAGCGGCAGCACGTAATGCGGCAGCTTGGTCATCACGACTTCAAAGACGATCCAGGACGGCACCAGCCATGCCAGCAGGTATTGCGCGCCAGGCTCGCGACGGGCACGCCAGATCGCCGGCGCAGCCATGCCGGCAAGCGGCGCACCGGGCCAGAAGGTCACCCAGAACAGCAGCAAATAGGTACCGGGCGGCGCGCCGTGGGACTCCTGCGCAGCCAGCTTGCTGAGCATGTCGCCGCCGAGCGAATTGGAGAAGAAGGCGTCGCCGGATTTCAGGAAAATCGCGACGAACCAAGGCAGCACCAGAAGCAGCGCCCAGAGGACACCGAGGCCCGGGCGCAGACGCCATAGCCACGCTGCCGAACGATCCATAATCGCCAGCGCGATAATCGTCAGCGCCACGAACAGCAGGATCAGCGGTCCCTTCAGCAGGATGCCGCCGGCCATCGCCGTCCAGAAAATGACGGGCTCGGACCATGCCGGACGCTGCGCTTCCTCACCGCGCTGCCACGCGAGGTAGACCCGCGCCATCGCGCCCATCACCGCCACCACCGTGAGCAGCAGCATCGCGTCGGTCTTGGCGAGACGTGCCTCGACGCCGAGCAGCACCGAACTGCACAGGATCAGGCCGGCCAGCACCGCTCCGCGGCGCGTCACGAAGGCCAATGCGGTCCAGTAGGTCAGCAGCACGGCACCAATCGCCCCGATCAGCGACGGCACCCGGTAAAGCCAGATACGAACCTCGGCGCGCTGCAGGCCGAGCTTGGACGCGGTCTCGACCACGGCGGCCTGCACCCAGTAGATGCCCACCGGCTTCTTGTAGCGGACCTCGTCCTGGAAGCGGATATCGACGAAATCGCCGGTCTCGACCATCTGCTTGGTGGCCTGCGCGAAGCGGGCCTCGTCGCGGTCGATCGGCGGGATGTTGAAAAAGCCCGGCAGGAAGAACAGCAAGCCGAAGATCGTCAGGAAAACAATCGATCTGGCGTGGCTACCGGTGACGTAGTCGAGTACGCGCACCAGTCCGCCACCCGGATTGGCTCGGGTTTTCGGCTCGCGCGGCGCGCCAAAGCGGGGTCTTGCATAGGTCTCGGCCATGGTTGTCGCATACGCTGAAAATGCCGCGCGGACAACCGCTTAGCCCGCTACTATTGAATTCTGACCACAACTGTGTCCGCGGCGCCCACCGCGTCCATCACGGTGAGCCGGACGAAGCCCGGGCCGGGTGGATCGACCAGCCGCTGGCGGCGGCCATCGATCTCGCCGACCGCGACTCCGTTGACCAGCATGGTCATCGGTGCCACCCCGCCAGCGACCTTCACCGGGAGCGCCGAAAACTCGCTGTCAGCGCCGCTGGCATCGATCCGGGAGCCGTTGAGCGGGAACTGGATGCGCAGCGCCTGCTCACCGCCGGTGCGGATCAGCTCTCCGAACGGCCGGAACCGGCGCAATGGCGGCGGCAGTTTGGCATTGCTGGCGATCAGGGCGCCCTTCGGGGCTTTCGGCAACGGCATGGGCAATTTGCCGGTGCGGGCAAAGGCATCAAACAGGATGGGGGCCGCGGCAGTGCGCCCGACCAGCCCGGGCACCGGCGCGCCGTCGGGACGGCCGACCCAGACCCCGATGGTCATGCGGCCGTCGAAGCCGACCGACCAAGCGTCGCGGTAGCCGTAGCTGGTGCCGGTCTTGAAGGCGATACGGTTATGTGCGGCGTTTTCCGGCGGTGGCGTGCCCATCAGCACATTGCCCACCTGCCACGCGGCGACAGAGTCCATCAGCCGCAACATCTCGCGGTCGTCGCCGCCATTGGCCTGCATGATCTCGCGGAGCGGCTTGGCGCTGCCGCCACGTGCCAGGCTGGCATAGAGCTGCACCAGATCGCGCAAGGTGACGCCGACGCCGCCGAGGCCCATCGCAAGACCCGGCGCCTCGTCCTTCGGCAGCACCAGATTGCCGCCGGCCTGCTTCAGCCGCGAGGAAAGGCGTGATGCGCCAACGCGGTCAAGCAACGCGATGGCCGGGACGTTCAGGGACAGCTGCAGCGCCTTGCGCACCGGCACGGTTCCCTGGAACGTCATGTCGAAGTTTTCCGGCGCGTAGGAGCCGAACCGGATCGGCCGGTCCTCGATCAGGCTGTCCGGATGCACGAAGCCGTCCTCGAAGGCGAGGCCGTAGATGAAAGGCTTCAGCGTCGAGCCGGGCGAGCGCACCGCGCGGGTCATGTCGACCTGGCCAGCGCGGCGGTCGTCGAAATAATCGGGCGAACCGACATGGGCGAGCACGTCGCCGCTTTCATTGTCGACGGCGATGAGGCCAATCGAGATGTTCGAGCCGAGCGCCGCCGCGCGATCGCGCGCCAGCGCTTCCAGCGAGCGCTGGATGCCGGCGTCGAGCGACAGTCTGATGATCGGCATGTCCTTCATCGCAGCCGTCGCCTGATCGGCGGAATGCGGCGCCAGCACCGGCATCGGCTTGCGCAACCGGGGCACGTTGACGCCTCTGGCCTGCGCGGCATCGGCAGTGGACACCCTGCCCTCATGGACCATGCGATCCAGCACGCGATCCCTGGCGGTCCGCGCCGTCGCGGGATGGCGATCCAGCCGCCGCGTCTCCGGCGATTGCGGCAGCGCCACCAGCAGCGCGCTCTCCGCCAGCGACAGCCGCTTCGGCTCCTTGCCGAAGTAGGCGATGGACGCCGCGCGAACACCTTCGAGATTGCCGCCGAACGGCGCCAGTTCGAGATAGAGGTCGAGGATCTCGTCCTTGGAGAGCTGCCGCTCGAGCTGGATCGCGCGCACCGCCTGACGGATTTTGGCCGTCACCGAACGCTGCTGCCGCGGCTCCAGCAGGCGTGCGAGCTGCATGGTGATGGTCGAGCCGCCCGACACGATGTGGCCGCGGGTCACGAGCTGAAGCGCGGCACGGCCGAGCGCCAGCGGATCGACGCCGTGATGGCTGTAGAAGCGTTTATCCTCATAGGTCAGCAGCAGATCGAGATAGGTCGGATCGACCGAGGTCTTGGCATTCACCGGCAGCCGCCAGCGGCCGTCGGCCATCGCATAGGCGCGCAACAATTTACCGTTGCGGTCGACCACGGTGGTGGAAATCTGTTTTGCCTGCGCCAGCGGCAATGGACCGAGGGAATGCACCCACGCTGTTACGGCAGCAGTACCAAGAACGACAACGACTGCGGCACCGGTCGCCAGCTTCCAAATCAGCCGCCGGCTTTTCAACCCGTCATGGCCGGCCTTGTGCCGGCCATCCACGATGTCACGCGCGGACGTGGATCCCCGGGACAAGCCCGGGGATGACGGAGCGGGTGGCATGGCTGGTACGTGGTCGCTCATTTCGCCTTGGCCACCTCGACGGTGCCCGTACCGGTTCGTCCGTAGCGCGACGGGTTGTACATGTCCTCGACATAGGCCTGCGGCAGCACGTATTTGCCGGGCGACACCGCGCGCACGACATAGGCGACGGTGAAGATCGCGGAGTCATCGCTCTTCCTGTCGATCGCGGCGGTGAAGCGATCGTCGCGGAACTCGGTGTTCTCCGGCTCCTCGCCATCCTCGATCCAGTCCAGCGTGCCGGTATCACCCGACGATACAAGACGCGGATTGTCGATCTCGAAGCCGGCCGGCAGATAGTCGGCCACCATGATGTGCCCGTATTCCGGCTTGGCCTCGGTGATCTTCAGCACCACCGCGAAGCGATCGTTCTGCTTTGCCTTGCTGACATCGACGGGCTCGCCGGCGAGCGTGAAGTAACTACGCTCGATCTTGAAGCCGTTGGACGCCGCGGGCTCCGGCGTAATCGGCGAACCGCTCACCGACACCACCGCCTGCACCGGCGTATCGCCGGTATTGGTGATCTTGATCGGCTGCCCGGTCATCTCCGATGCCTTGTAGCTACGGTACAAGGCCGCCTTGATCGGCGAGCCGTTGACGTCGAGCGCCATCGCGTTGGCTTCCTTGGCCAATGCGCGCGACGCCAGCACCAGCCAGGCGTTCTCCTGCGTCGAGGTGAACGGCGTCAGCCCGCGCGCGGCCTCGACGCGCTGCACCGCTTGCGTCAGCGTTGCGCGGGGCGCGTTACCCTCGCTGGCCAGCGACACCAGGGCTGCCGCGTCGCGCAGCGCCGAGCCGTAATCGACGCGGCCGAAGGTCAGCACCGGCTTCGGCGTGAGGCTGTCCACCGCCGCGGCATAGACGCGTTCGGCGCGGGTCTTGTCGCCGACCAAAGCCAAAGCGGCTGCGAGCTGCGACTTGGCGATCGGCGTCGCCAGATTGTTCAGCTTGGTGTCGGCGAGATAGCGGAGGTCGCCGATCGGCGCGGTGCCGTTTTTGGCCAGCACATAGAGGCCGTAAGCGAGATCACGGCCGCCATCCTTCTCCGGCTCCTCAGCATTGACGACTGAATTGCGCACGCGATCCAGCGCCGCGCGGAACAGCACGTCCGGCACGACAAATCCCTTTTCGCGGGCGCGGGTCAGGAAGTCCGTGACGTAGGCGTCGAGCCAGGCGTCGTCGCCGCCCGACGACCACAGGCCGAACGAGCCGTTCGAGCCCTGCCGCGCCAGCAGGCGATCGATGGAGTCGCGAATGCGCTGGTCGATTGACGTATCCATCGCCAGATGCGCGCCGGCGGCGAGATCGTTGACATAGAGCAGCGGCATCGCGCGGCTGGTGATCTGCTCGGAGCATCCATAGGGATAACGATCCAGCGCCTTCAGGATCGTCGCGGCATCGAGCGCCGTGGAGAGGCTGACCGAAAGCGAGACGCCGCCGGTGCCGGACACCAGATCGGAGAACATGTCCGAGGTCAGCGTCAGGCTCTCGCCCTTGGCCAGCGTGCGGATCGAGCGTCGCGCAAGTATCTGCGTCGCCGCCTTGACGTCGAGCGCATAGTGCCGCGCCAGCGTCAGCCCGTTCGGCCCCTTGATATCGACATCGAGCGCCGCGGTCCCTGCCCCCGACGCATCGATCGCCAGCGCCATCGAGCTGCGCTGTTTGGCGGCAAGCTTCACGGTGGTGGCGGGGTTGCCGGTGACCTTCACCGGGCCGGAGGTCTTGACTGATATCGTGTAATCACCCGGCGCGCCTTCGACGTTGTCGAGGTCGAACGACATCGTGCCCTTGTCGCCGGACAGCAGGAAGCGCGGCAGCGTTGCGGTCAGCACCACGGGATCGCGCACAATCACGTCGGCAGTGGCGCGGCCGAGCTTGGTCGCGGTCCAGGCTACTGCCATCACGCGCGCGGTGCCCGCGAATTCCGGGATTTCGAAATTGATCTCTGCGGTGCCGTTGGCCCCGACGGTGACGATGCCGGAATACAGCGCCAACGGCTTTTGCGTGGGCGGCGAGCCCTGCAGCTCGGCGCCTGCGGCATCGCCGCCGGTGCGCAATTGCCCGCGGGTACCCTGCATGCCGTCGATCAGTTGCCCGTAGATGTCACGGATCTCCGAGGTCATGCTGCGCTGGCCGAGATAATAGTCGTCGGGCGCCGGCGGCTTGTAGTTGGTCAGGTTGAGTATGCCGACATCCACAGCCGCGACCACGATCTTGGCGTCCTCACCGGGATTGAGGCCGCCGATCTTGACCGGCAGTTTGAGCGTGGTGCTCGGCCGCACCAGGGCCGGCGGCGACAAGGCGACATCCAGCGTGCGCGCCTTCTTGTCGATGCCGAACCACTTCAGCCCGATCGCCCGGCCGGGCATCCGCTGCGCCGCGGCGTCGAGCGGCCGGCGCAAGGTGGCGACGACATAGGCGCCGCTGCCCCAGTCCTTGCCGACCGGGAACTTGATCTGCGACTGGCCTTCCTTGACCTGGATGCTCTGCGTCGTCAGCAGGCGGTCGCCGAGCACGTTGATGGTCAGGCGTCCGGCGGTGCGTGCATTGACCGAGACGGTCATGGTGTCGCCGGAGACGTATTCAGGCCTGTCGATCGAGGTTTCCAGCAGATCCGGCGTGTCGGCGCTGCCATCGGAATACCAGCCGACGTCGAACTGCACCGAGGTGACCGGGCCGTCGGCCTCGGTCGACTTGACGTCGAGACGGTAGCGGCCCGGCTGCGGCTGCACCTGGATCCGGGCCGGCTTGTCGGCGGCGACATTCACCTCGCCATCGGCGACGCGCTTGCTGGACTTCACCGGCTCGTAATTCCAGGACGAACTCTGCCGGTACCACTGGTAGCGGGATTCGATCTTCAGCAATTCGTAGCGCAATCCGCTGCGCGCCAAGGCTGTGCCTTCCGGCGCGACGAACACCACATCGAAGCCGGCATTGTCGCCCTCGGCAATGTTCTTGTCCTGGAATAACGGTTTGACGCCGATCATCGCCGCATTCGGCGCCACCGGCAGCACGAGCTTGCGCTCCACGGCGCGGCCACCGGCCTCGGTCATGCGGATGAAGATCTGCGCCTCCTGCGGCCGGGACGAGGACGGCGGCTTTGGCAGGCTGACCGGAAAATTGGCAACGCCATTGGAGTCGGCTTCCGGCAGGTTCTCGATCGGGGTGCGCTCGTTGCTGGTGGTCTCGTCGTCCGATACGCCGAACTGGTAGCCGGCAAAGCCCGGCCGCCCGGAAGCCGGCGCAACCAGCAGATCGCCTTCCAGCTGCAGCCCGGAGGCCGGTGCGCCGTACAGGAACCGGCCATCGACCTTCAGTTCGACTGGTTTGTCAGCAGAAATCTGCTTGTCCTTGCTGGAAATATCGAATTCGATTCGGTCGGCAACGTAATCTTCGACCATGAAAGTGGTCTCGCCGACCGAGGCCCCCTTCGGATCGGTGAAGGCGCGGACCCGCCAGGTGCCGGTCGGCACCGCGGAATTTAGCGGCAGCGTCAGGCTGCGGCCGCCGGCGCCCTGATCGGCCAGCACGGCGCGACGGAACTCGACGCCGTCCGGCCGCTCCACCACCAGCGTCAGCGGCCCCGCGGTGACGGCATTGCCCTGCCCGTCGCGCAACAGCGCGGTGAGATAGACGGTTTCGCCGGAGCGGTAGACGCCGCGCTCGGCATAGACAAAGGCGTCGGCGCCGGCCGGCACCGCACGGCCGGAGACGCCGCGGTCCGAGAGATCGAAGGCGTTGGATTTGAGACTGAGGAACGCATAGTCGCCCTTCTCGCCGGAGACCGTGAGCAACGCCGGCGACAACCCGCCCTCGCCCTTGGCGAGGCCAGCCTCGAACAGCACATGGCCGGAATCGTCGGTCGTCTTCGTCGCCAGGATTTCGTTGTTGCGGGCGACCAGCCGCACGTCCGCCTTCGCGGTGGGATCGGTCGAGGCCAGCGAATTGACGAAGACGTGGGTGCCGTCATTGCCGGAAAACGCAGTGAGGCCCATGTCGGATACGATGAACCACTGCGTCGCCAGCGAACCGTCGTCGTCATTG
This sequence comes from Tardiphaga sp., assembly GCF_028290495.1. Classification (GTDB taxonomy): domain Bacteria; phylum Pseudomonadota; class Alphaproteobacteria; order Rhizobiales; family Xanthobacteraceae; genus Tardiphaga. The sequence continues at coordinate 10,742 of NZ_JAQGJT010000046.1, read as the reverse complement.
CCGCCCGCGCCCGGCCCCTTGGCCGCCGCCGTCATCACATAGACGCCGGGCTGCAATTCGCCGATCGCCTGATCGACGGGGAATGCCGTGGTCACATCCGTGTTCAGCGTGGAAACCGTCGCCAGTTCGCCGGTCCACACTTTCACGCCGCGCTCGTCGCCGAGGCTGTCGAGCTGATACTTGCTCAAAGCGGTCTGGAAGTCGTTGCCGATCACCGTGTTGATCAGGTTGCGGTCGCCGATCCGGAACACGTTGACGGTGACGGCGGGGGTGTTGACCGACACCAGCGGGATGCCCTTCTGACCGGTGCGAGGCAGCACGTAAGCGCGGCCGGTGAAGCGCACGAAGGGCTTGCGGTCGCGAACATAGATGTTGAACTCGGCCGATTTCGGCAGGCTCTCCTTCACCGTCGACGGCAGGCCGGCACGCAGATTGATGTTGTAGCGCTCGCCATGCTTGAGGCCTTCGACGCAGAGCTGCTTGTCGTCTGTCGTCAGAGCCGGCTTGTCGCTGCCGGCCAGCGCCAGGAACGGCGCGAAATCGACGCGCTTGGCGAGGTCTTCGGAAAACTGGAAACAGGCCCGCGGCGAGGCGGAATCCGAGTCCACGGTGTAATCAAGCAGCCGGAAGCCGTGGTCGTCGCGCAGCCGCTCGTATTGCCCGCGGACATCGGCAACCTCGCGCAGGTCAAGCGACAGCCGCAGCGTATCCAGCGCCGGACGCCACAGCTTACGGTCGGCCATGGCGCGGCCAAGCACCGCCAGCGCTTCGGCCTCCTCGCCGCCATTGCCGGCGCGCTGATAGGCGATGTAGGCGGCGGTCGAGGCGCGCTCGAGCAGGAAGGTGGTCTCTGACGAGTTCGCCGGCCTGATCTGGAAGATCGTTCTGGCCAAACGCAGCCAGTTGGCGCTGTCGTCCGGCGCGGTCGCCACGATCTGGCCGAGCGTCGTCAGCCCGGCGCGGTAATCGCCGCGCTTGAAGGCGGCATCGGCGTCGGTGCGCAGCGTCGCCGCCGGTTTGGCGATCGGCCCCGCCTCGCTCTTGATCTGCGCCTCCAGCTTGATCGCGGAGTCTGCGAGGTCATCCCGCCTGAAGGCCTTGTCCGCCGCTTGGGCCGAAACCAGCCCGACCAGCAGCGCGGCGCACAGGCTGAAAGCGCGAATCAGAGCAATCATGGAGAACTCCCTGCACCGAGGGCCGCCTATGGGCATCCCGTGCGCAACGTGGTGACGAACGAAAGCCCGAGCGACAAGGCAGCAGATCGCTTCGCATCATGGCGGCACCGCCTGCCAAAGGCAAAGCCAAGCCTTCCAGAGCCAAGCCTTTGCGAAAGCGTCGCCTGTGCTGTTGTCGCGACAGCAGGCCGGGAGGTTCGCCGTCGGCAGGGATATCGACGCCGGGCGGCCTGGCGGGGGTAAAAACGAAAAAAGCCCGCCGTTTCCGGCGGGCTTTTAACGTATCGGAAGTCAAACGTCAGCCGACCCGAAGGTTCTCGGCCGAAGTCTTGCCACGGTTTTCCTGCTCTTCGAAGGAAACCTTGTCGCCTTCGTTCAACGAGCTGAGGCCTGCGCGCTCAACAGCCGAGATGTGCACGAAGACATCCTTGCTGCCGTCGTCCGGCTGAATGAATCCGAAGCCCTTGGTTGCGTTGAACCACTTTACCACGCCTGTCGTCACGTTAACTCTCCTGGTTATGTCGGTAGACCCGTAGCAGGCATTCGCGGGCCTGACCACCCGCCATTCCGGCATATTCCGGCATATTCCGTCACCCTCCCCGCCGCCGAGGCTTAAACATGGTAAGGTTGACATATTATCCCAATGCACGTCCTTCCTTGCACCGATCCGGCCCCGCGGCAGCTTTCCGTGCCGGACATTTCCCATCCGCCGCAGCGTGGCGCAACCGTCGAGCGATCATATTCCGCCCGGCAACTCCGCATAAACCGCAAGGTCAAGATCATGATGGCGAGCCAGCACGAGCATTCCCGGTTTCCGAGGCTGCGGCCGCGCCCGACCTGGGCCGCGATCTGGCACCTGTGGCACGTGGTGCTGCCGCGCCGTTCGATCGCCGGGCGACTCGTTCGCGGAAAAGTCTGGCGCCGGCACGATGGTCGCCGGTAGATCGACAAGAAGTTGGTGGAGTATTGAGAGCGGGTGGCAGGCTGTCCGGCCGCAGCAATTGACCGAGGTGACCTCGGTCCTGCGGGTGTCGATGGCGATCCCAGCAGGATTCGAACCTGCAACCCACGGAGTAGAAATCCGTTACTCTATCCAGTTGAGCTATGGGACCGTTGGGGTCTTCTAGCACTGCCCATATAAAAAATCCGCTCCCGCGCCAAGCCCCATCCCGTGCCATCTGCAGCACGTCCCAGACCGGCCGCGCAATCATTTTCGGAAAAGCGTCCCGAAAGATGGGAAGTAACGGGGGGTGTTCGAGGAGGCGTGCGCAGCATCCGCAGCCGCTATTGATTTGCGCTGAACGTTTTCATGAAGGCGACCACATCGTCCACCTGCGACTTCCACAGGCCCCAGAAGCGCATTTTGTTACCGGGCATTTTTGCTTGGGGATTTACAAGGAATTCTGCCAGCGCCGCCTCGTCCCAGACCAAGCCCTTGTCACCGGCGGCCTGCATGGCCGGCGAGTAGCTATAATCGGAAGCTGCCGCAACGCGTCTGCCCACGATATCCTTGAGCGATGGACCGAAGGCGCTGTGGGTCGTCTCGATCGGATGACAGGAAGCGCACGCACGAAATATCCTGCGTCCATGCTCAAGGTCTTCGGCCGCTATAACCGACGCTGACGGCAAGACAAGGATAAGGACAGATACGGATATCGCGACTTTGAAACGCACTCAGTGGTCATTTTCCGGAGGGAGCTTCTTCGGACGAAAGTCCGGCGAAGCGGTTTCATCGTAGCCGCTTCTGCTGCTGTAAAACATGAGAAACATAAGCCCGCAGCCAATGACCAGCGAAAATACGACGCCGAGCGTGAGAGCGATCCAGCCGTGTATCGACATCTCGACCCCTTCGGCGGAGCTCCATGCCATTGATGCCCAGACAACCGCGAAAACGAGCATCGTGAACAAGGCCAGAAGCAGGACTGCCTGACCTATAGTGAGTTTCTGCGTTTGAGAGCTCTTCACGGGTTCCATGATAATTTATCTGCACACGAGATTTCTCGTTAAGCCGTTTCGCAACTTGCGTTTCAGTTCTTTCCCACTCGCAGCTTGTGGCTAATGGCGGTGACAAATAGCGAACTGCTGCCGGTTCAGTTAAGCTCATTCCACCTTGCGCTCGACGGCTTCTTTGACTTGGTGTGGCGCTGGCTTCTTTCAAGCCACCCGCAACGCAATATCCCGCCAATTCGACAGGACATAGATCGGGACGCATCGGCATCAGGGACGAGCCACAATTATCCAATCATTAGATTAAAGGTGGTACTTTTATCTAGCGTAAGGCGCTACAGTAGAAGAATACCGCAGCATCGCCTATTGAATCTATTTAGTGTCATTTTTTTCGATCGCTTCGCGACACTTGTGCACACCGTTTTGATGCCAGCGTGCCGAATGCTTCCTCTGTGCAACTGGCCGACGTTTTGCCGGCGCGGCAATGCATCAACATCCAGGTACACCAGCGAAATCGCAGCTGGAATCACTCGCGTGAAATTATTGATCGCAACGAGACATCCACAATCCTGATCCTCGCTTTTCGAAGGCGGACAGTGCGATGGTATATGGAAACAGAAAGAGCGGGCGCGTCGAATTCGCGAAGGGCATGCCGGCGCGAATGGTTGGCATCGATGGGACATGGCAGCGGCACTGCCTGATGTTCGACGTCTCGCAAACCGGTGCACGATTAAGCATCAAAGGTTCGCTTCATGGTTTGGACATCTCTGAATTCCTTCTGGTGTTGTCGTCGACAGGCCCCGCCTTCCGCCGTTGCAGGATAGTCCGGATAGCCGATGAACAGCTGGGCATCGAGTTCATCCGGCCCGACGGTAACACGACCCGGCAGCACACGATCAAACCCCGCATGATGGACGACGTCAGTTGAAAACAGCCGCCCTGAGTGAGGCGCGATAGCAGAGTTCTCAAATGCCGATCGCAGTTCATGTGGTTTCCGACAGGCGCAGCAAAATTGCGGCCTTGCGCGCATTGCTGGAACCGACTTTCGCCGTCACCGCGGCATTGCTGGCCGGTGGAAATCGAGTTCCTCGAAATTCGGCGGCACTCATTGTCGCGGTAGATCTGCGCGTCGCCCAGAATGTTGCGGTGCTAAAGGATATGACCCAACCCTGCTCCACATTCGCCAACGCATTTCCACAATGGATCGGAAACTGCACCTGCTTGTCGCGCAGGCTTTTGCACTCGGCGCAACCTCCATTCTTGTCGACCCGATCGACCGAAGCCAGTTGTATGCGGCTCATTGGCCCATCGATATCGACCTCGGGTGTTCACAAAAATTCGATCGAACTGCAGCAAGCCGCAGCAACAGGCGCTGCCGCGTTCGACGAGATGTTCAGCGCGGTGCTGCAGGGCAAACCTGTCGACGTGGCAGCAGCAGACATCGCGGCGGGAAAAATTGCAGACAGCGTCGCCGAACACGGATTATCCAGCTGGCTCGACACGGTGCGGCTGCATCATGAGGGGACGTACCAGCATTGCCTGCTGGTCACCGGAGTGACCGTCGATTTCGGATTGAGCCTTGGTCTGCGCGGATCTGATATCCGGCGGCTTTATATGTCAGCCATGTTCCATGACATCGGCAAGGCCAGCATCTCTGCGGCCATTCTCAACAAGCCCGGCAAGCTTGCCCCGGATGAACGCCTGATCATCGAGACCCATCCCGCCGCCGGGTACGACATGCTCAAAGACAACCAGGCGATCTCGGCAGAAGTGCTCGACGCCGTGCGGCATCACCATGAATATCTCGACGGCAGCGGCTATCCCAACGCGCTCGGCGCTGAAAGCATCTCCGACCCGGTTCGGATTCTGACGATCTCAGATATTTTCGCAGCCCTGATCGAGGACCGGCGCTACAAGCCGCCTATGTCGCGGCAGCAGGCTTTCGGGATCATTTCCGGCATGCACGGAAAGTTGGAGGCTCCCCTTGTGGCAGCTTTCAGGGAAGTCGCGCTGCACCGATGAACCGCCACCAGCCGATACAGTGATTCTGTGAACAACGAACCACCCCGCGCGCCCGCATGTGACAATTCAGCCTGCTCCGACGCGCCGGCAACCCCCGCTTAACCATTTTCACCGAACGTATTTTCTAGCGGGAAGTCCGTGGCGGGAGTTGGTGATGCGTAGGGTAGCGGTTCTGGCGGCGGGTGGCGTTCTCGCGGTGGCGGCAGTCGGGTTTGGCGTGGGACGTTTGACGTCCACGACGGCGCCGGTCGCCAATGCGGCAGCCAAGGGCGACGCAAGCGAGTTGACCACAGGCGCGATTTCAGCGCGCTGGCCGAAGGCCGAAGCCGACAAGACCAGCGCGCCCGCTCCGGTCCCGACCATACAGCAGGCCGCGACGACGCCGGCGCGCGACAACGCAGCGCCCGCGGTCCAGCCCACTGCCTGCAACAACCCCAATGCGATGGGCATTTCGCGCACGGTGCAGATCGATTCCACCGGCGGTCCCGGCCTCGGCATGTCGCAATACCGCGATTACGATTTCCTGCAGCCGAACGAGGTCGTGCTGACCTTTGACGACGGCCCGTGGCCGGTCAACACGCCGGCGGTGCTGGCGGCGCTCGACGCGCAGTGCCTCAAGGCGGTGTTTTTCCCGGTCGGCAAGCATGCCAGCTGGCACCCCGAAATCCTCAAGCAGGTGCTGGCCCGTGGCCACACCGTCGGCGCGCACACCTGGTCGCACGTCAATCTTGCGATCAAGCCGCTGCAGGAAGCCAAGGACGAGATCGAAAAAGGCTTCAGCGCCGTGGTGCTGGCGGCCGGACAGCCGATCTCGCCGTTCTTCCGCTTCCCGCAATTGCGTCAGACCAAGGAACTGACGGGCTACCTCGGCGAGCGCAACATCGCCGCGTTCTCGATCGACGTCGATTCCGAGGATTTCCGCATTCACAAGCCGGAGGTGCTGATCGCCGGCGTGATGACCAAGCTGAAGAAGGCCGGCAAAGGCATCATCCTGATGCACGACTTCCAGAAGTCGACCGCGCTGGCGTTGCCCGAACTGCTGCGCCAGCTGCAGGCTGGCGGCTACAAGGTGGTGCACATCAAGGCCAAGGATACGTTTGTGAGCCTGCCGGAATACGACGCCGCCGTCGCCACCCTGATGCAGTCCACCAAGGCCGGTCCGACCCGAAGTAGCAATGCCCGGCCGACCGCCAGCGTGGTGCAGACCGTCAGCACCACCAACTAACAGCGGGCGCCCGGTAACGGCCGGTTAACCATATTCCCGGAATGTGCTACCTGAAGTAGATCATTCCGGGAGATTGCCCGTGTTTGCTGCCCGCCGCATCATCAGGCTTTTTGCGCTGCCGGCAGCGATGGCGGCGTTTATCCTTGCAGCCCAGCTGTCCGGCGGGCTGGTGCTGCGTACCGCGGTCGGCCCGGTGCAGTTCGCCAACCTGCGATAGCCCTGTCGTTGCATTGCCCCCACCGCAGCAAGGCGCTACACAGCGGCCCTGCCCGGTCAGCCCGGCCCGGCACCCTGTTACCGAGATCTATCGCATGGCCGACCTGTCGCTGTTTTCGATCCTGACGTTTCAGCGTCGGCCCGGCCTGTGGCGCGCATCGATCAGCCCCAAGGTCAACGCCAGCAACACGATCAAGGGTAAGACCATGCTCGGCTTCGTCACCGAGGATGACTGCGATTCCGAGGAAGCCGCCGAGACCGCCGCAAAGCGCGCGATCAAGAAGCTCTGATCGCGTCAGCGGGCCTCCGGCCGCCACGACAGGTCGTCGGACAGCACATAGATCAGGATCGCCGCCAGGCACATCGCCACGCCGATCCAGAACAGCGGCGAATGATGGATACGGCGCCAGTCACGGCCGGTCGCAGGCTGGGGGCGTCGTCGTGGTGTCTGTTGGTCAAGCGGTCCCCAATTCCGAAACGTGGCGCTGTCGCGCGTAAGGGGATCGCGCAGTCCTGACGGGCCGCGCGATCCCCTGGCCTTACTTCACGCTGAGCAGTTCGACATCGAACACCAGCGTCGCATTCGGCGGGATCACGCCGCCTGCGCCGCGTGCGCCGTAGCCGAGATCCGGCGGAATAATCAGCGTGCGCTTGCCGCCGACCTTCATAGTCAAGACGCCCTCGTCCCAGCCCTTGATGACGCGCGACACGCCGATCGGAAATTCGAACGGCTCGTTGCGATCGACCGATGAGTCGAACTTCTTGCCCTTGACGCCGTTCTCATAGAGCCAGCCGGTGTAATGCATCACGCAGGTCTGGCCCTGGGTCGGGGTGGCGCCGGTGCCGACGGTGGTGTCTTCGATCTGGAGGCCTGAAGCGGTGGTCATGGTTTTTCCTTTGGCCTGCGCCATTGCGGTGGAATGAGAAACGTCGATCGAGAGGGAGCCCAATGCAGCGGTCAAGGCGATGGCCGCCGCGGCGGTGGCGCGCTGAAAATATTGCATGGTCGCTCCGGGAACTGGGTTGATCGGCAGCCATGTCATGCCCCGCCTGCCGGAGGCAGTGCAAGCCCCGTCGCGCGATTTGACCGCGCGGGGCTGAGCGCCGACCGGGATCAATCCTGCGGCTGGGTGTCATTCCGGCGACAGCGCTGCGCCAGCCGATCGCGATAGTTGGCAAGCAACAGAGAAGCGAACTGTGCCGCATCATCCTGAATCGCGCCGTGCATCACACCGGAATCCTCGTGCGTCATCAGCTGTTTCAGGGAAAAACTGCGGATCACACGTTCGACGACTGCTTGCATGGAGAACTCCGGTTCCGGTTGAAACACCGTTTCGGCTCAAAGGTTCCTGATGGATCCGCACAGTCACCCGTCAGGTTCAGCGAATGCCCGTTTGTTCCCGGAGAACGAACAGGGGTCGCATTTTACCGCCCGAGCAAAGGTTAAAGAATTCCTCTCGGCCTCTCCGCGACGAATGCCGCGGAGCTAGTGTGTCGAGACACCACCAGTCTGCGTCCAAATTGCGCCACATCGCGGAAAATCGCAGATAGTTGATGCGTTGCGGCGTTATGGGCTGTAAACCGCAGCGGAGTTTGGCCGCGCCGGGTGTTCGCCTGTCAGCTGGCTGCGCCCCTACGACCCACCCCAAACGAAGAAAGCGACAAGGCCTCGTTCATGAGCGGATTCAAGGAACCAAGCTTCGCAGACCGCCAGAAGGCGGCCATGGAAGCCAAGAAGAACATTCTGACCAAGTTCAAGTCGCAGCCCGGTCCCGATGATCCGGCAGTGATGGCGCGCGCCGCCGAGCGCGAAGCCCAGGCCGTGTTGCGCGCCAAGGCCAAGCTGGTCCGCGATGCTGAAAAGGCCGCGCAGAAGATTCGCGAAGCCGAGGAAGCCGCCGTGGAAGCCGAGCGTCTGGTCCGCGCGAAGGAAGAAGCCGCCGCCGCCGAAGTGGCGCTGGAAGCAGAGAAGAAGGCCGCCCGCGACGCCCGCTACGCCGCCCGCAAGAAGCGCAAGTAGGCCCGACCGCCGTAGACCAGCGTGCCATCGCTCGATGGCACGCTGTTGAGACACGGCACTTTGCTCAGTTCGTCTTTGCTCAGTTGGTCTTGCCGAATTGCGGCTCATCCGGCTTGACGAAATTGTTGCCGCTGGGGCCGTAGCCGGTGATCTGGATCACCGCGCCCTCTTCCCGCGTACCATCCCAGTGCACAGCGCCCGCCGGATGCATCATGTAGCCGCCGGTCTTCATCGGGATTGCTTTCGACGGCTCGAAGGCCTCGCCTGTCCCGGTGTACCAGGTTCCCGACAGCACCACGACGTGGCGATCCTCGGGATGCTTGTGCGGCTTGCTCATGATGCCCGGCGGCCATTTGATCCGCAGCACATAGATGCCGGGCTTCGACGGGTCGCCGTGCAGCGTGGCGACTTCGACTCCGACGCCGAACGGATTCTTCCAGACCTCCTCGCCCTGATTGACCCGGACGAAGCCCATCTCATCGGTGGCGCTCCAGGCCGTCAGGCTCGGAAACATCAGCGCCGCCGACACGCATGCCGCAGCCATCACGCGTCGATTATTATTCAAGTTCACCTCCCGCATTTTGTTTTTATGCGCAAAGGCTAGCCCGGCCTTGTGAACCCTGCAACACGGCGACGCATCTGCACCGACGTTCTGCTGCGTCTGCATAACTACACAGCTTGGTGTGCGGTGCAGTATCAAGACTTTCCTATCAACCGTTGCAAAACCGATCCGATGGGAGCAGATGAATCCACATCGGGCTAAGATGGCAGCAGCCCCCCGCCCCCGCCATCAATCAAGAAACGTTCAGGGAGAACCCTCATGCTGACCCGCCGTCATATCCTCGCCTCTGCACTCGCCGCCCCCGCCATCCTGCGCCTCGGCACCGGCACCGCGCATGCCGCAACCACGCTGAAGATCTCGCACCAGTTTCCCGGCGGCACCATCGACAAGGGCGATTTCCGCGACCGCCTGACCCGCGTATTCGCCGCCGAGATCGCCAAGCGCAGCGGCGGCGATCTCACCGCCGACATCTATCCCGGTTCCTCGCTGATCAAGACCAACGCGCAGTTCTCCGCGATGCGCAAAGGCGCGCTCGATATCAGCCTGTATCCGATGCCCTATGCCGGCGGTGAATTGCCGGAGACCAATATCGGCCTGATGCCCGGTCTGGTCTCGACCTACGACCAGGGCCTGAAATGGAAAAACCAGCCGATCGGCAAGGCGCTGACCGACTTCCTTGCCGACAAGGGCATCATGATCATCACCTGGGTGTGGCAGGCCGGCGGGGTTGCCAGCCGCTCCAAGCCAATCGTCGCACCCGAAGACGCCAAGGGCCTGAAGGTGCGCGGCGGATCGCGCGAGATGGACATGGTGCTCCAAAGCGCGGGCGCGGCGGTGCTGTCGGTGCCGTCCAACGAACTCTATGCGGCGATGCAGACCGGCGCCTGCGACGCCGGCATCACCTCCTCCACCAGCCTGATCTCGTTCCGGCTCGAGGAAGTGGCAAAATCGCTGACCTCCGGCGCCGGCGCCTCCTACTGGTTCATGTTCGAGCCGCTGTTGATGTCGAAGGCGATCTTCGACAAGCTGCCCAAGAACCAGCAGGACGTCATCATCGCGGTCGGCAACGAGATGGAGGCATTCGGCAAGAAGGGCGCGCAGGACGACGACATCGAGGTCGCCAAGGTCTATGAAAAGGCCGGCGCCAAGGTCAGCCCGCTCGACCAGGCGACCGTCAACAAATGGCGCGACATCGCCCGCGACACCGCCTGGAAGGACTACACCGGAAAGAGCGCCGCCGCGGCCAACCTGTTGAAACTTGCGACCGACGTTTCCGCATGATGCATGGTCCGCTTCCGGATCAGCCCGAAATTTCCGGCGCCGCCACCGACAATGCGTTCGTGGCGGCGCTGGAGCGTGCGCTCGCCTTCTGCAACAGCATCATCGTGGTGCTTGCGGCCATCGCGCTGATCGCGGCAAGTGCGATCATGAGCTACAGCGTGCTCAGCCGCGCGCTGTTCCACGCCGCCAATTACTGGCAGGACGAGGCCGCCGTGTTCCTGCTGGTCGGCGCCACCTTCATGTCCGCGGCCTACGTGCAGCAGAACCGCGGCCATATCGGCATCGAGGCCTTCG